>DFDU01000021.1:507-53227 GCA_002369325.1 Lachnospiraceae bacterium UBA3820 | reverse complement strand
AGCGATTCCTCGAATAATGTATCCCGGTTCTGATACAGGGCATATATTGATTTAATGAAATTAACAACTACTCCCGGTTCAGCATCCTTTCTGATTCCTCTGATCTTTGCAAACATGAATTCATATTTCTTAAGATCATTTGCCATATTTAGGTATGCGCTGTCTGAGATATGAGACTTAAGCCATACCCAATCATCCAATTTTATTCGCAGAAGAAAATTATTTTCGGGTTTGAAGTTCTCGCGAAATACCTCCAGAAATTTTTTTAGAGCAATAGTACCATCCTTGGAGAAATGCGATGCCATTTTCTTTTCATATTTCACCTCAGTATCTCTGATCATCGCAACTACATATTCTTCCTTTGAAGCGAAGAAGTTGTAAAATGTTCCGACTGCCACTTCGGAATTCTTCGCTATCATCGCAATAGTCATTTTCTTTATTCCGATTTCGGTACTGAGTTCATAGCCCGAATCCAGAAGTCTTTGCCGTATTTCCACACGCTCTTTCTCAGTAAAACCGCCAGCCATAATATACAACCCTTTCTTTGAAAGCTGATACTGTATTTTTATCAAACTGAATATCATGAATATTTGTATTGTAATGTTCATAATGAATATTAGCACGCAGATATTCACGTGTCAAGAATAAAAATGAAAATTATGAGCCAGATACGATTAATCAAAAAAACTGAAACTGACTGATACACCTAATGAAAAAGCTGCCAACTAAGGCAGCTTTTCTAAACTGGAATTTTATATTACAGTATATCCTTCGGCAATCAGCAATTCCAACGAACGTTCAAAATTTTCTTCCTTCACAAGGATATAATCCGTGTTGTAGGTTGAAACAGCAAAAATCCCTATCTTATGTTCTGCAAGGATACCTGACAGTTTTGACAGAATCCCAATCAGCGAGAAATCCAATACTCCCTGAATACGAAATCCTCTCCATCCATCTTCACACTCGGTCGTATTCTGTGGAGTATCTTCCGTTTTGCAGACAAGAGACAGTTCTTCATCTGTCTTTCCTACAAAATAGAAATCCGAGGTCAGATTTATATCCGATATATCTGTCACTTTACAAACAGACAGATTGTACTCGATTGTCTTCAGTTCCATTTTGTTTTATCATCCTTCCTTTATATGTTACTGAATTGCGAAAAGATATTATTTCTTAACTGCAAAATTCATTATTCCATTGATGGTATGTATCACTAAAAACGGAACCGCGGCCCCCACCAACAGGTAATTGCTTTTCCAAAGACCAAAGAAAAGATAGTACAACGGAACAACCGCGAACTGACTGATTATGATCAGCCATCCATATTGGTGCCCTTTATAGTAGAATATCCATCCAATGAAGTTTATCAGAATCATTAGAATCGTCAAAAAAAGGAATGCCTTGTCCTTGGTCGTTTCTATTGGGATAAGCTTAACATCAGCTCTTACGATCAGCATCAATAAGATCATTGACAACATCCCGAATATGCCTTGCACCGTCTGAATCCATTTAATCTCATTCTTCATATTCATGATTGGATTTGACGCCGGTTTGATCAACAGCATGACCATATATGGGATTTCCTGTATCACGAATGCTGCTATTCCAATAAAAGATATCCCCAAATAAAAATTTTTGAATAAATTTATAAACTTCAGCATATTACTTTCCTCGATAAAAATGTAAATTAACCGTTCCACATCTCAATAAGTCTTTCCGGACTCCGCGCTGCATTTGCATGACTGGTAGACGGAAGAACCAACTATTTCGCATTCAGCAATGACATCTCAGAATTGATAAGGTCTTCATTTGCTGCCATAGCCTGTAATGTCATTGTAAGTAATTTATCAAGTTCCCATCCAAGCTGATCTGCACCGCGTTCTATAACTTCTCTTGAGCATCCGGCGGCAAAACCTTTACTTTTATACTTCTTCTTGAGAGATTTAAGTTCCATATCCTTTGTACTTTTTGATGGTCTCATAAGTGCTGCAGCCCAAATAAGACCTGTAAGTTCATCAGCTGCAAAAAGGACCTTTTCCATTTCCCTTGTAGGTTCCACATCGATTATGGCACCATTACCAACTGTTATACCATATCCATGTGAGCAGACAGCATGAATAATGTCATCACTCACTCCACCCTCCTTAAGAAGCTCAGGCGCCTTAAGACAGTGTTCATCAGGATATAATTCAAAATCTATATCATGTAATAAACCTACTATTCCCCAATATTCTGACTCATCATCATATCCCAGTTCATTAGCATACCATCTCATTACTGCTTCAACAGTAAGTGCATGCTGTATATGAAATGGATCCTTGTTGTATTTTTTCAATAAATCAAACGCTTCATCTCTTGTAATCATATATTTCTTAAACCCTTTCTTTTTCAAATAGTTATACAAAACAATATTATCATAGAAGACCGTTTTTTTACAAAAAAACTATTCCCTATCAATCCTTATATATAAACGAGAACGCATATCCCTCCATATTGACATCAAATGTAATAGTGGTAGGATCCGTGTCTGTATCGGAATAGACGTATGTCTTACCATTCTTATCAAGACCGATAATAGCAAAGGTTCGTCCTGCTTTTTGGAATTCCATTGGAATAACCAACGTTATTGTACCGGCCTTAAGTGTTGTCTCTGCCTTACCGTTCGTAATCAGGCTAAAGAAAAATCCATCCATGTAGCCTGCCGGTCTTGCTGCATGAAGCATAGCCTTAGCCGCAGGTCCCTGTTCAACTTTAACTGCGCGTGTCCCGTAAGGAAGGCCTGTAGTCTTAGTCAAAACCAGTTCATCCGGTTTAAAAGCTATTGTAGCAGAAGTATATTCCTTATCAGCATCCTCTTTTTTTGCTGCGACCTCTGCAGCCGGCGTATATTCTTCGATTTTTTTATCTTCTTTAATATCTATATCTACCTTAGTTTCCTTAGTTTTCTTATTTTCCTTCACTATCTCAGACAGCTTGACAGAGAAAATCACTCCTCCGTTCTTAGGAATCACAGTATAATAATTACCATTACTATCTTTAATAAGTTCTAACTTCTGATCCTCATCACCATATACCGCATCTAACTGATATCCTTCTTTCACATCAATCTTTAAAAAAACTTTATCACCTTCATGTGCAAATTCAAGAAATTTTCCGCCTACACCCGCTACCGTCGCAAGCGGATTTCCGCTAACATCCGTGGCGGTAATTGTGGCATTTTCTGTCGGCTTAGTCTTTATAATATATTGGACTTGCTTTTGTGCTGCCACATTATCAACCATCTCAAGTCTATCGGTCTTGTCATTTAATCTCCAACCGGCTACAGTATAATCCTGTGTTTCTACCTTCCATACCGTGATGGAATTTTTGCCTACGGTGTCAACGTTATCGATTAAAAATGCAGCATCATTTGCCGAAACGGTGCCGTCAATGACTATATTGTTTGCAGTATCAACTCCGTCTGTATACAAATATACACCGATTTCATTACCGAAAACATTGCCTTCAACAGCTATGTTGTTGCTACTATATTTTCCGATGGCCCAGGAATTAATAGTACTTCCGCTTTCTTCCGCTTCAGAGCCACCTGCTGCTTCGATGTCACCTGTTACCTCTATGAAGTTTTCACCACCGGCATACGCATTCGCATCCACGCCTACCGTATCAGATTCTATATTTCCGTTAATACTGATATAAGTCGTACTGTCACCATTCTTTTCCGATTCATCGCCTTCCATAACATACTCGCTGTAATCAGATGTGTTAACAATGACACCATTTTCCCCCGCAGTGATATTTCCGTTTATATTGATATGCTGCTCAGAACCCCAATATGTATTTGCCGATACTCCGTTGCCTCCCGCCTTTATATCACCTGTCACATCAACATCGGTATTAGCTTTGTTAGTAGCAAGTGAATATAAACCGGTACCGGATTCGCTATCAAGTGAACCTGTGGAAATATCGGCAGAATGTCCGTCCGCACGGATATACACCGCATCTTCATAATCTCCGTTAACGCTGACATCATCGATTTTTGTTGTCTTATTTTCATCTTCGGCAATTACTTCTTTCGTGCCTTCGGCAAATGTCGTAACGGGCGTCACGGCCATCATCGCAGCAACCGTAAATACCAAAATTCTCATCTTGATTTTCTTTTTCATCATAAGATATTACCTCCTCCGTATAACAAAACGCACTCAAAGTTTATTAAAAATCCTTAAGATTCTTTTCAAAATCTTCTACCGTCATAGGTTTTGCAAAATGATATCCCTGGAACAGGACACAGCCCATTGATGCAAGCTGATTAAACTGTCCCTCGGTTTCCACGCCCTCGGTAAGAGGAATGATATCCAATTCATTGGCAAGATTAATGATATTTTTTATAATCTTTTCAGACTTATCATTATTTTCCTCGGACAAAAATTTCATGTCCAGCTTTAACACATCTACAGGCATATCTTTAAGCATATTAAGCGATGAATATCCGCTTCCGAAATCATCCATTTCCACTATAAATCCTGCCGACCTAATATCGTTCAGAATGCGAATCCTGTCTTCGGAATCCGTCATCATTGCCGTTTCCGTAATTTCAATTCTAAGCTTGTATGGATCTATATCATATTCCTTTACCATTTCCTTTATGTCAGAAACGACATCCGTAAAGAAAAAGTCCTTCGGTGAAATGTTTATGGAAATAAACAGATTCGGATTTGTGGTTTTCCAATCGGCCAGTATTTTGCAGACCTGCCTCCATATATGTTCATCCAAATCCGTAATCATGCCGTTTTTCTCAAATACGGGGATGAATTTATCCGGCGGCAAAAAGCCCAGGTCGGAATGAATCCACCTTGCCAGTGCTTAAGCCCCGACAATCTTTCCGTCCTTATTTGCAATCGGCTGCAGGTAAGGAACAATCTGGTTACTATCCAAAGCTCCCGGAAAATCATCAACCAGTCTTTGTTCTTCCAGAAGTTCCTTTTTAAGCTGCTCATTATAATACCTTATAACGGTCTTATAATTTTCCTCAATTTCAACAATAGCAAGATGTGCACGGTCAAACATAACAGACACATCAATATTTTTGTCCTTTATATCATAGACACCGATATGGATATTGCTTCTGTGCTCCATATTTTTTTGCCAATATATGATTGTTTCCAACCTTAAGGTCATAATATTTTCCATAGCCTCCGCCATAGATATTATATCTGCAAACCTCTATCGGCTTTTCATCTGTTATCAAACTATAATAAGTGTCATCAATATCGTCGGAATAATTATTAAACGGAATCTCTTTTCCCGTATGCATATCAATATAAGTTCTTCCAATGCTCGATGAAAATAAGGCAATTCCGATTAACCATATCCACAAGGTCATTTTGGAACCAGCGACACAATCCTGAATATGCTTACGAATATGTATGTTTGTATATTTTTTTGTAAAAAGCTTCGTGTTACGATCTATTCTTTCCTTAGTTTTCTTTATACGTTCGGCTTCTTTTTTCTTCTTTTCTTCCCGTCTTTTTTCCTTCTCATTCTCGGTTTTTTCTTCTTTTACATTATAGTAAATCATGGTGATTATCGAAATCAGCAGCATAATTCCGCTTAATATTAGAAAAAATATAGCAGTTCCATATTGATTCAGTGTTTTACAATCACCTATGTAATATTCGTCAGGATTATCAGGATTATAATGAATCGTAAGCCTGTCTCCCTCGCTGCCGTAGCTTCTGCCGGCATAAAGTATTTCATATGTAAATATACCGTCAGTATTTACATAAATTTCTATCCAGTACTTTCCGTTTTTACCGGTATTAAGGTATTTTCCGGCAACCGAATGGCGCTTTTCCTTAAGGAAACCATAGCCTTCATGATCCACAATACCTTTAACCTCGTTTGTACAACTTTTTATAGTCTCTTTAGTGCCATAAAAGCAAATCAATCCCAGGATACCAAGGATAAACATTAATATTACAAAGAACGTCGGGAAAAAGAATTCCTTTTTGCTACTTTTATCATTCTTATACATTCTCTTTATTTCCGTTTCTTATCTCACTCAATAACCGGCAAAACTTTCTTTTCTATAAAATCCACTCTGTCAAATATCCTCGGCTTAAATGTACCGGTCATTCCGACAGATACGTTTTTCTCTTTATTGACATAGATTATGTTTCCGCAATCACCTATTGCAACATACACTTCTCTTTCATCAAAAGGCTTGTACCATAAGTATCCGTAATTCATAAATCCGAACCTCTCACCCAGTTTAAGATGCTTGCCCTTTATAAAATGCTTTTTTAATTGATTGATTAAAAACAACGAAAAAACAAATCATAAAAATCGAATCAAATAATTTTGATATATCAATTAATATTTCCTGCATTTACTTGTTTCTCCTTTTGCTCCCTTAAAAGCTTCACTTTTCAGATTGCTTTTTTCTGTCTCGTTTATTCTCATACATGAGCTCATCCGCACGTTGCATAACCTGAACAGCCGAACTGTCTTCGGCCGGATCAAAAACGGCAAAGCCCTTTGAAATACGCACCTGTTCCCACAGGTCATCAAAAGATGAGTTTATCTCGTCCATGGTTTTATCAAACTGTTCCAAAAGGGAATCTATATTGCGATAATCTTCATTTTTCAAAATTACGGCAAACTCATCCCCACCTGTTCTAAACACCGGACTATGCTTGAAAATGGCACCAATCGTACGAGCGGCTTTCTTCAGATAAATATCACCCTTTTCATGTCCGTATCGATCATTCACTACCTTAAGGCTATCGCAGTCAAATGCACCGATTGCAAACTCCGCATCATTGGCACCTTTATTAATCTGCTTTTGCAAATCCTCTAAAGCCACCATTAATGCTCCCTTATTTTTTACATGCGTGAGCGAATCAACAAACACCTGCTCGTTAAGATTATTAATATGAACTTCAACATTACCCGACAGGCTTTTAAACATTCTCGTAAGTCTGCCTATTTCATCGTCTTTATCGTAGGTCAGATTAAAATCATAATTACCCTTATCAACCTGTTCCGCTGCCGCAGTCAACTGCTCAAGCGGTTTTGTCAAACGCTTCGTATAGAACATCAAAAAAAGGCTTGCTACCAGGAGTACTACAACGGCACCCATCGCAATATTTAATATGAGCCCCTTCCAGTTACCCTTCGTTTCGGAAACGGGAACCGTAACAATAAGACGCATACCGTTACTCAAAGGACGCCATACGGCTTCTTTTTCCTCTCCTTCATAGGTATATCTTAAAAAAACGCTGTTATCGGACTTACCAAACGGAACTTCATATGCCGGATCCGAAGATTGATCCGTCGTATCGATGTGCGGATGGTAAAATATATTTCCATCGGAATCGCTAAGATAAGCATAACCGTTATCATAAAGCCTTATACTGTCTACTTCCGCCGCCATGGTCGAATAGTCAACTTCAATGCCGACTACTCCGACAAACTGTCCGTTCCAATAAACCGGTGCATCATATGATATAACACGAACATCAAGATTATCCGTTATATACGGCGGCAGCCAAACGGGTTGTCCTTCATGTTTAGGTACAGTGAACCACACCAGTTTTGAAGTATCATTTACATCATATTGTGTAATATCGGTTACTTCATGTTCCTCGAAACCTTCTCCCGTAAGATCAATATACCAAAATCCTTTTACCGAAGATGAAACCGACGGATCGATACGATAGTAATATGTCAAAACACCTTTGGTCTTTGAAGCCATCAAACTGAAATACTCTCGAATTTCTTCAACATGTTTCTCAAGCTGCTCGTCATCCAGCCCTTCAAGGTTTTCTTCAGCATAAGATGTTACCTTTAACACCGAATTCTGAACACTGTCAAAATAATAATCGAGACTTCGTTCTCCCGACTCACACAGCATGAGAAGTAACTGATCGGCCTTTTGACTTTCAGTCTTTCGAATAAATATCGCACTGAGTAATGTAATGATTGCAAGAGCGGTAAGAATTACACAGAGCATCATTACGGTTATTCTTGTTCTTAATGAACGCATTATATTATCACCCCATTTTCCACACATTCCGTCCTAAAAAAATATAATTGCTAACCAACAATCCCATTATACTAAATACTCTTCAAATTCCTTCACCAGCATAGGCTTTGCAAAATGAAATCCCTGAAATAACACACAGCCCATTGATGCAAGCTGATTAAACTGTCCCTCGGTTTCTACGCCCTCGGTAAGAGGAATGATATCCAATTCATTGGCAAGATTAATGATATTTTTTATAATCTTTTCAGACTTATCATTATTTTCCTCAGACAGGAATTTCATGTCCAGCTTTAACACATCTACAGGCATATCTTTAAGCATATTAAGCGATGAATATCCGCTTCCGAAATCATCCATTTCCACTATAAATCCTGCCGACCTAATATCGTTCAGAATGCGAATCCTGCCTTCGGAATCCGTAATCATGCCGTTTTTCTCAAATACGGGGATGAATTTATCCGGCGGCAAAAAGCCCAGGTCGGAATGAATCCACCTTGCCAATGCTTCACTGGCCACGCGTGTACTTCCACCCTCCAAACCGAGCATCGTAAAGCCTTGATTATTCACCCATACGCATTTATTGGCATTATCAAATACAAAGACAGCATCATTCATATCGGATACAACATTCGATAATAATGTATCCATAACTCTGAGCGGTCTGTGGAAAAGCGAGAAATAAAATACTACTACGCCGAACGCGCCATGAACCAGCAGGGACCGGTCTATAGGTATTCGTGAGCTTATGAAAGCAAGCTGTACGGCGCCCGCCAGAATAAGCGAATAAAGGATTATACTGTATTTTTCTCTGTATAATTTATGAGCGAAACCATGACAAGATCCATACCGATATATGATAAATAATAACTAAAATACGACAGGCCTGCATCACCTGATTTAATTATCATTACATTTGCGATAAGAGGCACAGCAAGTGCAAGATTCAATCTGCCTGCATAATTACTTATAAGCTTATCTGATTTAAACGCAACAATGGCACAAATCACCTGTAACGCCGCCATAATCAAGAATATTATGCAATAACCGTTTTGAATACTCATCAAATGTTCCTCCCAAAGCAACAACCAAAAACCCCTTTAATCATATACATCTGTTTTATACAATATTTTTTGCTGCAGGAAATCCAAATGCCGGTTCTGCACTGTTAACCGCACGTATTATAGCTTCGCTAACCACTTCTGCGGCAAGCGTTCCGACCAGATCCATATCGGCCTTTACTTCTCCGACAGATATAGCATAAATGCTGTCTCCGTCTGCCGATGTGTGGACAGGCCGAATAGAACGTGCATATCCGTCATGAGCCATGCCTGCAATTTTACAAAGCTGAGACTTTGAAAAATCCGCATTTGTAATAACCACGGCTAATGTAGTATTACCTGTAAATTTATTCTCAACCGGAGCTATACTGTTTTTCATTAACTCGACAGTGCTGCGAAGTTTTTTCTTATCCTCTGTCAAAAGTCCTGCTATCTGCTTTCCGGTTTTATAATCATATATATCACCCAATGCATTAAGAGCAACTACTGCTCCTATTTTAAGCTCGCCCAATTCTATGGCATAGCTTCCGATTCCTGTTTTCATACAGCATTCCATTCCTGCTGCCTTGCCGACCGTAGCACCGCAGCCTGCTCCATAATTTCCGTCACGGTAATTCGGAGCTTCCATGGCAAGCTTAGCCGCTTCATATCCCATCTTTGCATCAGGTCTTACAAATGTGTCTCCAACAGTCAAGTCAAATAAATCAGACTGAACAACCAAAGGAACTCTGGTAACTCCGACATCAAATCCGATTCCTTTTTCTTCGAGATACTGCATTACGCCGTTTGCGGCACCAAGGCCAAATGCACTTCCGCCACCGATAAGTACGGCATGGATTCTTTCCGCTGCCATAAGCGGATTAAGAAGCTGTGAATCTCTTGAAGCCGGACCTCCGCCTCGAACATCCAATCCCGCTTTCATACCTTCAGGCATTTTATCTGTGCACAGGATTACGGTACAGCCTGTTCCTGCTTCTGTATTTTCACATTGTCCGATTCCTATCGGATCTATATCGGTAACAGAAATCTCCTTCATATAACCCCTCCCGTATGTTTTTTTCACCCATTTTACGCATCCTTAAAAATCAAAATATTCTTTCCGTGCTGTTTTCCGTAATACATACGCTCATCAGCTGTCTTTATTATTTCCTCAGGGCCGTTGTAAACTGTCTTTCTTTCTTCAAGTCCGATAGTAATGGTTGCCGAAATACGCTTGTTGTAGAAAACAGTCGGATTTGTTTCAATACATTTTCTTAAATTTTCCATCTTTTGTTTTGCTTCGGAAAACTCATAATCTCTCATAAGAATGACTATTTCCTCACCGCCCCACCTGCATATATCGCAGCCCGGCATTTCCTTTTGAATGGTTTTTGAAATATGTCTCAAAACCTCATCACCGCAATCATGACCATACGAGTCATTTATACGTTTAAAATTATCTATATCACAAAATGCTATACAGAAATGATTTGATTTTTTATCATCCATAAGCTCGCTTACAAGCGGCAAAAATCCGCGTCTGTTAAGCAATTTGGTCAAAACATCCCTGCACGCATCCGCAGATAACTGTTCATTTTTCAATTCAAGACTGCTCATTTCAAATTCGCTGGAATAAATATATATCGTGTTATAAAATATAACCGAAAATACCATTACAAACGTGGTAAATATGACAAGTGTCGTTCTTATTCCATACGACAGTTCATACAATGGTTTCGCATCGACATATCTTAAGTAAAGGCAGAAGTACAATGCAAAATTTAAAACCAGCAAAAGCACTATATATAATCTTTTTCTTCCCTTAAATATAAAGCAGCCAAAATATATGATTATCGGAACTATAGCAAATAAAAAGAAATACGAAGCACTTACCCATCCGATATAGTGAACGGCTATAATGCAATAAACGGAAACCTCCAAATATACACTGATATAAACCGGCAAAATATGCCCAAAATTACACAGCACGATACAAAACAAATAAACAACAACACTGAGTACATTGACAAACATCAACGGCATGACACCACTAATTAAACAAATTCCCAACATAGTTGCATGAACAAGACACATAATCACAACCGTAAACAAAAAACTGTTATGCACAAGAAAATGCATTATATTATTAAACAATCTTTTACTTTTCATACTGTCAAGCCTCCTAATCATCACCTTATTCCGTCTCGACAATTCAAACCAATAAAATTTATTCCTTTATTAATATCGATATTCCATAATATTATATCATATTATTACGCAACAAACATCATAAATTTGTTAATATCAACAAAAATGAAGCAGCCTTTATGAGAATGTTTTCAAAAGTCTGCTTCATTTTTTCAAATCCGATTTCAACTCATATCGTAATCCGGTTTATTCATCCGCCGGATTTACATGTATCATGACATGCTTTACATTTGGAAATTCCTTTTCGACATTACCGTGCACATTTTCTGCTATGGAATGAGCATCCAAAAGCGAAATATCCCGTTTAACGGCAATCTCAAGATCGATATAGATTTTGTTACCGAACTGTCTGGTAAGAAGCAGATCTATCTGTTCCACACCGGGCTGTTTTATAACAAAATCTCTTATCTGATTTTCAAACGCCGCACCGCAGGATGTATCCAGCATTTTATTTAAGGCATCCGTAAATATATCATAGGCCACCTTCAATATGAGTGCACATATTAAAATCTCGGCAATCGGATCCATAATCGGAAACCCGAGCTTTGCCATTCCTATTCCGATAAATGCTCCTACCGATGAAATAGCATCGGCACGGTGATGCCAGGCATCAGCCTTAAATGCCGCCGAATCAAGCGCCTTAGCATAATACATGGTATACCAGAACATAGCTTCTTTTATGACAATTGAAACTACCGCAGCTATAAGAGGAAGCAAAGTCGGTATAGCTATGTCACTTCTGTTAAAGAATAACTTTTTAATACCCGCATAGCCTATTCCCGCACCGGTCACGGCAAGGATAAGAGCAAGTATAAGAGACGCCACACATTCAATTCTCTCATGTCCGTACGGATGCTTTTCATCTTCCTTTTGCTGTGCCATCCTGACACCGATATATGCAACCACGGTAGCAAAAACATCAGACAGCGAATGTACCGCATCAGAAATCATGGCACCGGATTTTCCCAAAATTCCGGCAAATAATTTAAACGCCGCAAGTATTATATTTCCGAAGATTCCCACCTTCGATAATTTCTTTATAATGATTTTTTCATCCACGTCATTACCTCCATACGGGCATCTTAAATATCATTAATCATTCTATACCTTTCTTACCAGCAGTTCAACCACGAATCCGTTATTGTTATAGTATTCCATACCACCACCCTGCTTTTCCATATAGTAATTGGCAAGATACATTCCAAGTCCGTAACCCTGTTTTTCCTTTGTGGCTTCTCCACGGTAATATTTCTCTATTATTAACGGAAGCTCATTTTCATCAACTCCGGGTCCCTCATCACGTATTGTAATCCTGATAAATTCGTTTTTCGTACCCTTTATGTCGGCAGAATTTCTAACCTCGCTGAAGGATATATGTATATCCGTTCCGGCATATTTATAAGAATTGCCTATAATATTATCAATAACCTGCTCCATACGAAGCTTATCGATATATACAAGACATTCGGGTATATGATTTTCAAGAATAATATTGCCGTATTCCCTGATATTTTCAAAAAAAACTTCTATCGTCCTTGAATCCGTTTCCTTCGGCTCTATCTTAACGGCCGCCATATCATCAAGAGTAGCATGAAATACATTTTGTACAAGCTGATTAATGGTTTCGGATTTATTCGAAATATAACCTGTTTTCTCAAGATTGTCCTGAAGCATTTTTATTTTATCCTCCGAAGGATTTGCCTCCTTCAGTGTCTTTTCAAGCTCCATTTTAAGCTTAAGCTCCATAACCTCACAGGTTGCCTGAATAGTCGCGACAGGTGTCTTCAAATCATGGCTAAGCTCCGCCATCATCTCACGTTTTGCCTTCTCAGCTTCCATCTCTCTTATCTTTGAGGACTTAAGTTCTTCCCTCATAAGGTCAAAGCTTTCGGTAAAGCTCTCGGATATGTTGTCCCTGTGCATCGGAAGCTTTATATCCAGATTGCCCTTTGCAATCTCTGAAGCAAAGCCTTCCATTTCCCTGATTGGTTTAATCCAGGCGAAATATATAAATACCATCAAAGCATATCCTAAAATCAGAATAAGGCTCCAAAATACAAGTACATACATTAAAAAATTATGCTTACTTTCCGCAAAGCTTTCATTTGTGTTATCCCAAATCTGCTTATAGATTTCAAGATCCCTTCCACTATAAGAAGCAACGCTTTTCACAACCAGTTTTGCTTTATCAAAAAGCCTGATTATTACCCAAAGCGCTGCAAGCATTATTACCGTAAATATAAAAAATAACCTTTTTAAACTTTTCATAGCTCAAGCATATACCCCGTTCCCCAAATAGTTTTTATAAACTCAGGATTATTGGGATCCTCCTCAAGTTTTTCTCTAAGCTTTCTTATATGAACATTTAGCGTTCCGTCACTGTAAAAGCTGTCACCCCATACCTCATCAAAAAGACTGTCTTTGGTAACTATCGTATTTTTATGCTCATACAAAGCCTTTAACAACGCAAATTCCTTGGCTTTAAGAGGAATATTTTTACCATTAAGCACTGCGGACATAGTCGACATATCAAGCGTTATTTTTTCCGTAGCCTTACCGGTATCATTTGAAGCAACTTTTGAACTGCCGTCTTTCTCCAATTCCCTGATCTGCTCTACTCTTTTTAGATTGACCTTAACCTTGGCCAAAAGCACCGACAGGCTGTACGGTTTTTTTACATAATCATCTCCACCGATGCTTAAAGCAACCAGCACATCATCATCACTTTGTCTTGCGCTGATAAAAAGTATAGGAAGCTTATATTCTTCCCTGATTTTCTTACATACGTCAAATCCCGAGCCGTCTCCGAGATTGATATCGAGCAAAATTATATCGACATCATTTTCTTTCAAAAAATCATAACACGCCGCCGCAGAATCCACATACGCCGTCTTCACGTCAAACATTTCAAAATACTCGGTTGTCATCTTTGCAAGTTCAATTTCATCATCCACAATTAAACAGTTGTAATGCATATGCCCTGCCTTTCCTATAGCTTATAAATCCTTTGCTTTTAAATACTCCTTCATCTTAAATACACAAAAATATGGGAACGTGTATATATCATTTGCATGTCCTATATTAAAATCCCCAAGTTTTATACCATAAGATATATCCTCATAGTTCTTATTCTTAATCAACGTAGATAAAGACTTTGATTGATCACTATTAGATTTAACCTCGACAGGTATCAATTCATTTTGTGTTCTGACAAAAAAATCCTCTTCCAATGTTGAGTTTTCTTTTTTGTAATAAAACAAACCCAACCCTTGCTTAACAAAAGCCTCTGCTACAAAATTCTCATACAAAGCACCCTTGTATATTCCAAGATTTTTATTAACTCTAAGGTCCTCTTGAGCTTCTTCGTCTAATGAGGATACCAATAGTCCGGTATCGGGATAATATAGCTTATATTTACTTTCCTCAACATTTCCTTTTAACGGTAGTTCCGGAAACAGCAAACATTTACATGCTACAACCACTCCTGCATCTATCAACCATTCTATACAGCCGGTATATTCTCTTGATCTGGCATTCTTCTCAATCTTATTAAATTGAAACTTCTTGTTTTCCTTTGCCAATTGTGCCGGAACACTTCTATATACACTTATTATTTTAGTCTGATCGAGCCCCTCTGCATACTTTCTTACATCTTCATCATAATCAAGCCTGATTTGCTCTTGTATATCAAGGGTTCCCGAAAATGTTCCCGTTTCCATATAAATCTTTACAACATCCGGCATCCCGCCTAAAACGCAATAATCTAAAAACAGCCTTTTGAAAACAGTTAACTCGTTATCATTAAACGGCTTTTCTTCTATCATATGCATTAAAATTGTATCTATCTGTTCCCGGCTATATCCTTTCGCCCAAAGAAATTCTTCAAAATCCATCGAATACATCTCATAATCAATTTTAGAGCCGACGCTATTACTATGAATCTTCTTATAATTTATTCCAAGCATTGAACCACTGCAAATGACATCATAATTACCATCTATTTTAAATGATTTAAGTGTTGTAGCAACATCCGGATTATCCTGTATCTCATCAAAAATAATAATTGTTTTTCCCGGTATAAACAACAATGAAGGCTCTGCCAATGAAATATTCTTAATTACACTTTCTACATCATATCCATCGGCAAGAATTTTCATGTATTTTCTCTCTAAAGCAAAGTTTATATAAATAACATTCTCATAGTTATCCTTGGCAAAATGCAAGATTGACTCAGTTTTGCCAATCTGTCTCGCACCTTTTACTATTAGAGGCTTATGTGCCGGATCTGCTTTCCATGCTTTTAGAAAACTATCAACTTTTCGTCTGTAATACATAATCTCTACCTCCAAATTAATAATACCACAAAAAAATAGGCACTTCAAGCAATTTTCTCACATTTTATGAGCCACTTTTTAGCAAATTAACACATTTCATTTATAATTAATCACAGCTTGTATTAATTACCCTGTCACGAAATATCCAAATATAGTCCACACCAAAAATAAGAAGATGGATTGGAACAAACCATCTTCTTATTATGCCCTATATTTACCTGTAAAATGTTTCAGGATGTCTGTCCCGTGTCTTTTTATTCTTCCGTAATCATCTCAACCGGCTTAAGCTTTCTTACCCTGATACCTGCGATGGCTGAAGCAAATAATGCTACGGCAATAATTCCTACTACTGTAATTATAATCCAACCAAAGGCTATGTTAAATGTTACGCTCTTTATTACAAATAATGAGAATGCCGCACCTACAATTCCGCGTCCGGCAGCACCGGAAAGTAATGCTCCGATTATGCAGCCCATAATTATCGCAGGCATATTGGAAAGCATTATCTGAAAAATAAGTCCTCCCGAAGTCTGACCAATTGCTTTACTTATGCCCATTTTGCGCCACTCGCGGTTTATCTTTGCTCTTATTATAAGCGTCTCTACAAAAATCACTACAAATAATGTAATAATTACTATTATTACGCAAATCAACTTCATCGACATTGCAAGCGTACCGATTATGCTTTCAATAGCCTTTTCATCACTTGATATAGTACTATTGTATCCCTTTTCTTCGGCAAGTTTTTCAATGTCTTTTTCAAGTTCATCATAGCTTACACCTTCTTTTGCTTTTATATTGTAGCTATATAAAGGGACACCCGGGATAAGCTTATTTGCACCATCCAAAGTCATAAGCAATGTTCGACCCATATGTTCCATACGCTGGTTTATACCTACAACTATATATTCTTCCTTTGCTCCTCCGTACTCAACCTCTATAACATCACCAACCTTCAAATCCATATCTTTGGATACTCCTGAAGTAATCAATATTTCATTATCAGACTTCGGATATCTTCCTTCCAGTAATATTGTATGATTTGAATTATCAAAATCATCATAAGCATATGAATAAACAGTATTCTTCTCATCTTTAAAATAGACCGTAGGCTCAAAAGCGATGCTTACCAATACATTTTTCACTTTGTCAAGAGTGCGCAGGTTTTCCGAAACTTCTTTATAATCAGTCGAGTCTGTTGACATCGTTGCTGTTGCAATTTCAAATCCCATTATCTCTAAGAGCCCGTCCGGCTTTTCACCGAAGTTTTGCATCATGCCAAATCCAGTAAGAACGGAAATTGTAAGGATAGCGGTTATAAAAACCATAATAATATTTCTTCCGATGTTACCGAATGTATCCTTTAATGAAAGTACAACTGCTATAGGAAGAGGAGTCTTTTCAAATGTAAAATGATTTTTCTTAAAATTATGAGTATTGATTCCTCCCCTTAATGCATCAAGGACGGTAACCTTTTTATAAAGTCTGCTTGCCAGTCTTGAAACAAGTGTTGTAAGAAGCAATATTCCAATAACTGTCCCTGCTGCTGCCGCAATATTTACCGGTTGATTCCATCCAAGTCCGGCGATTGCGCTTATTATATCTCCGAAAGTTTTAAATGAAAGTATTGCAACAATTATTCCGATTACGGAGCCTAAAATCGATACAAGAGATATCTGGATGGTAATTGCTCCTCTTAATTCCTTAACCGTGTAACCGCTCGCCTCAAGTATTCCCGTATTCTTCATATTTTTATTTATAAAGTTTTTAATACTGAAGGATATTATTACAACACAAATTATCATAATTAAGAATGCAAACAAAAGCATAATGGCTATTACAATAATAGGTACAAACTGTGAACCCTCTCTCATCATTTGCCAGTTCAAAAAAATGTAGTTTGTATAATTATTCTCATCACCTTCTGAAACAAGCTTTGTGATTTTTTTCTTATAGGCATCTCCGATTTCTTTTTCAAGATCCTGTGTTTTAAGTCCTTCTTCAAGCTCCTTTTCGTCAACTCTCACCTTATATGCCTGATATTTTTCAACTACAGTCGGATGATCATTAATTAATCTGTCCATTCTGGTCTGTGACATA
The DNA here is from genome assembly GCA_002369325.1 of Lachnospiraceae bacterium UBA3820. GTDB lineage: Bacteria > Bacillota > Clostridia > Lachnospirales > Lachnospiraceae > Coprococcus_C. Next base: position 35,504 of record DFDU01000021.1, on the reverse strand, counting down.
TAAATGTAACTTATCGTAATATTAGTAGTTGAACAAAAATACGGATCCTCTGCATAACCGGCTACATTAAATTCATAAATTTCTCCCTCGATTTTGAAAACAAACGTATCGCCGATATCATATTTCGCTTTTAAGTAAAAAGGTATTATAATATCATTTTCATTTAATGTCTTATCCGGCATTTCAATCTTCATAATTGACTTTTCTTGTGTAAAACTTTCTATTATGAAAGAAAACTCTCCGAAATCATCATCCTTTTTGTTTTTGTAAGGTGCTGTCATCACCAAAGCCGGAGTGCTTTCACTTTCAATAATATGTTTATTTTCTGCAATGACCTCCTTAATTGCCTTATTTCCAACCTCTGTATCAGGCATATACAGCAAAACATGAGCACCGTGAATCTTATCAAATCTGTCATCAATTACTTTTCCGAGTCCGAAAACAGCTGTGAGACTGTCAAAAATAAGAAATGCAGATATAAAAGTAAGGATAAGAAATGTAATCATGTCACCCTTTTGTTTCTTCATATTGTTTTTTGCTATAACAAACAATTTATACATAATATTTCCCTCCGATTAAAAACCCTACAAATCTTACCAACCCTGCTCCTGCAAGAAATCTTTGAGCTTTCTGTGTCTTTCGATTGCCTTTTCCTGATCAGGATTTTTTTCGTCCTTGTAATCTCCGACATATTCGCCAAGATCAAGTTCATCCGATATAACTCCGTCCGAAAGATATATGATTCTGTTTCCTCTCTCTGCCGCCTTTATCGTATGAGTTACCATTACAATACTCTGTCCGCTGTTGTTTAAATCACTCAATATATTAAGAACATTTATCGTATTTTGTGAATTAAGTGCACCGGTCGGCTCATCTGCAAAAAGCACCTCAGGGTCATTTATAACACCTCTTACGACCGCAACCCTCTGCTGCTGACCTCCGGAAAGCTGTGACGGAAACTTTCGCCAATCATTTTCTTCAATCTCGACCTTTGAAAGAAGTTCCTTTGACTTTGCCGCAAGCGCCTTTCTATCCTTGGTTTGAAGAAGTCCGCTTACCATTACATTGTCAAGCGCACTCATCGAATCATTTAAATAATTCTGTTGAAATACGAAGCCTGCATGGTTTCTTCTGAAAAGAGCAAGCTTGTCATTGTTGAACTTCGAAATCTCTATGCCGTCACCGGTTGATTCTTTTTTATCCTTCTTTATATCATCAACAAAGTAAGTTATGCTTCCGAGTGTCGGTCTGTCCATACCGGATAATGCATATAAAAGTGTACTCTTACCTGAACCCGAGTTACCCATAACAACCGTAAAATCACCTTTATACACATCCAGATTTAAATTCTTAAGTACATGCTGCTGAACCGATTCATTTGAAAATGTCTTTGATAAATCCTTTGCCGAAAGTATTTTTTCCTTACTCATTTTATTCACCTTTTCTTTCTTTAAATATAAGGAAGCTGTTTCTTTAATTCGGATTTCATTTCCCGTAAAGAAAGTCTTCCGCGTCAATTTGTTGAGTTTAATATACTACAAACCAAAGAGGAAGTCTTAACCTGTATCTTCTCTGTTTCTTAATTATTTCTTAAATGCGAAATTAATATCTTATCTTTATCCAATAATGATTTGACATTTCGGCCTCACGTTTTTATAATTTATAGAAACACTTTTATTTTCACATAATATTTGAATGCACATATTGACCTAACGCTTAAGATATATTTTAATATATCGGATAAGGAAAAGTTATGAAAACAAGAAAACTACGTCATTCAACCAGATATATGATCATAATATGTATTTTTTTACTTGCCATGAACTTTATTCTCGGATTCATTTTGATCCAGCAGGCAAAAAAATCCATGATTACTCTTATCAATAATCACATGTTGGATGTCTCAAATACGGCCGCCGCTTCTCTTAACGGAGATTTGCTCGGCACGATAACAACGGATGTAACCGACTCCGAGGCTTACAACGAAATCGTTACATCGCTTAGGCTGTTTCAGCAAAATATTGACCTTGCCTATATCTATACCGTCAGAGAAATGGGGGATAAATATTATGGCTTTATAGTCGATCCCGATCCCGTAGACCCGGGAGCTTACGGCGAACCGGTACAATATACGGAGGCACTGGAAAAGGCAGGACACGGAACGGCAGCTGTCGACAAGGAAGCCTTTCATGACCGCTGGGGTACATTTTACAGTGCATACAGCCCGGTATTTGACTCAAACGGCAATGTAGTAGGCATAGTAGGTGTTGACTTTAACGCCGGGTGGTATGAAAAACAGATTCATACCTATACCGCTTCCATCATAATCACCAGTATCCTTTCACTTCTGATAGGTGCCGTAATAGTCGTTCTTATTACCACTCAGATAAGAAAGCGTCTTAACTCGGTATATGATGAGCTTTCGGCTCTTGCAACCGATGTAGAATCTTTAAATAAAGAAATGACCTCAAATACCGGATATAATCAGACAACGGACAGCCTGAAAGAGGAAGATGCCGATACATTGATTTCCGATCCAGATTCAAGAAAAAGCTTATATCTTTCCAATGATGCCATAGATTCTCTGGGCAGCAAGATAAAGCATATGCATAAGGAAATGACAAATTATATTTCATATGTACATAAGCAGGCATTTACCGACCCGATGACCGGCGTTGGAAATAAAACAGCTTATCTTGACCTGGTTAAAAATCTCAACAGAAAAATTGAAAAAGGCACTGCTGCCTTTACGGTAATTGTATTTGACGTCAACGGTCTTAAAACGGTAAATGATAATTACGGTCATGAGTACGGTGACATGATAATCTCCGATACTGCTCTTGTAATAAAAAGAATATATACCGCTGAATGTGTATTTAGAATCGGCGGTGACGAATTTATAGCAGTTTTGGATAAGGAATATACCGATGATTATATAGCGGAAACCTTCGTGGCGCTTGATAAAGAGCTCGAAGCCTTCAACAAAAACGAGAAGCAATATGAAATGAATTTATCCTTCTCCAAGGGTGCTGCCATATTCCGAAAAGAAACCGACACGGATTATAAGACCGTTTTCAAACGTGCCGATGAAGCTATGTATGCAAATAAAGGAATGTACTACCGGACTTTCGGTGACAGAAGAAAAAGAAAAGACTGAGCTACTCAGTCTTTTCTTCTTTTATACTACGTGATTTCATATGATTTCCGACAATTTCGGATACATCGGATATGGTTGTAAAAGTACTTCCCTCGACCGATCCGATTATAAGCTTTAAGTCATGTATCTCAGCTCTTGTTACGACACAATAAAGAATATCTTTCGTGTCCTTACTGACAAGACCTTCTCCCTTAAGAAAGGTTACTGTTCGCCCCAGTCCGTCATATATTTTTCGAGCCAGTTCTTTTCCGTCGGAGGTTATTATCATAACCGACTTGGTATTGTCCCAGCCCATTTCAACTATGTCGATAACCTTTGAAGTTATGAAATACATAAGCAGCGAATACATACCCCTGTCAAGTCCGAATACCGCACCGGCTATCGAATAAATAATTACATTAAATAATAAAATCAGTGTTCCGACCGAAATAGAAAACTTCTTACTCAGAACAAGCGCAACTATTTCCGTTCCGTCAAGTATACCGCCGCCTCGAAGAACAAGGCCTACACCTATTCCTAAAAATACTCCGCCAAAAGTAACTGCAAGTATGGTATCCTCCGTAACATTTTGGAGAGGCTCAAACACAGCAGTCATGAGTGAAAAAATAATTAGCGCTATAACGCATTTTACTATGAACTGCTTACCTATTTTCCTGATACCGTATATTATAAACGGCAGATTGAGTAAAATAACCAATATACCGAGCTTGACCGGCACTCCTGCTTTATTATTTAAAATGTGCGTGATAATCATGCTTATACCTGTCACGCCACCGTCAAATATATTATTCGGTGCCAAAAATTCTTCCAGGGCAAATGCCGCTATAACTGCACCGAAAACTATCATTAATAAGGATAAAATCGAGTCTTTTTTCTTTAACATTTCAAAAATCTCCCATTTTATTTTTTATGAACATTTCTGATTGTCTTTTTCTTCTTCGATGTATTTGATATTTTCTTCTTGTCCTGCATACGCAGGTTGCTGTTTTTCTTTTGAGAATTTGCAGACTTTCCGATATCATTTTTCTTCTGTTTATCGAAAGGGCGCCCCGTATTTCCCATCTTACGCGGTGGAATCAGACATTTTCTGTCAAATCCGATAAGATCACCCCTGCCTGCTTTTAACAATGCTTCCTTTACAAGATCATAATTATCGGGGTTGCGGTATTGTATAAGCGCTCGCTGCATGGCTTTTTCATGAGGATTTTTCGGTACATAGACCTTTTTCATATCCCGTGGATCAACACCTGTGTAATACATAACGGTCGATATGGTAGACGGAGTCGGATAAAAGTCCTGAACCTGCTCCGGCATATATCCAATATCTCTTACGTGCTCGGCTAGTGTAACCGCAGCCTTAAGATCCGATCCCGGATGAGAAGACATAAGATAGGGTACAAGAAATTGCTTTTTACCAAGCTTCTCATTAATTTTCTTATATTTTTCCGCAAAGGATTTGTAAACGGAATTTTGAGGTTTGCCCATCTTTGATAAAACTGTATCCGCAACATGCTCCGGTGCGACCTTAAGCTGTCCGCTTATATGGTACTCACACAATTCTTTAAAAAATGTATCGTCCTTATCATACATTATATAATCAAATCGTATGCCCGAACGCACAAATACCTTCTTAACCTTAGGAAGCGCACGTAGTTTCCTTAAAAGAGCAAGATAATCGCTATGGTCGACTATCAGATTATCGCACGGCTTCGGGAAGAGACATTGTCTGTTTGGACAGGCTCCGTATTTTTCCTGTTTTTTACAGGCCTTATGATAAAAGTTTGCCGTCGGTCCACCGACATCATGTATATATCCTTTAAAATCCTTTTCTTTTGTGATAAGCTTTGCCTCTTCAATCAAAGACTCATGGCTTCTTGTCTGCATAATCCTTCCCTGGTGAAATGTAAGCGCGCAAAAGCTGCAGCCGCCATAACAACCGCGGTTGCTGATAAGGCTGAACCTGACTTCTTCTATCGCAGGCACACCACCCAAAGCTTCGTAAGACGGATGATATTTTCTGACATAAGGCAGGGCATATACATCATCCATCTCCTGCGTGGTAAGCGGAAGAGCAGGCGGATTTTGAACTATGAACTGCTTATTGGCATATGGTTCAACAAGACATTTTCCCGAAAATGCATCCGTATTGCAGTATTGCGTATAAAAGCTCTTTGCATAAAGAAGCTTATCCTCTTTCATATCCTCATATGAAGGAAGTTCTATATAGTCAACAAGGTTACTTAAATCACTTGTTTTATAGGCTGTTCCCCTGACGAATGTTATGTCGGACACATCAATCCCCGAGGCAAGAGCATCTGCCAATTCAATCACCGCATGCTCACCCATGCCATACATAAGAATATCGGCACCCGAGTCCATAAGCACGGAACGCTTAAGCTTGTCAGACCAATAATCATAATGTGCAAGCCTTCTGAGACTGGCCTCTATACCCCCGATTAAAATAGGTGTCTTTTTATAGGTATGACGGATAAGATTAGAATATACTATGGTTGCATAATCCGGACGCTTACCCATAACTCCCCCGGGTGTATAGCTGTCCTTCTCCCGTCGTTTCTTAGAAACAGTATAATGATTAACCATGGAATCCATATTTCCCGCCGACACAAGAAATGCAAGACGAGGCTCACCAAAAACCGCTATGCTCTCATCGTTTTTCCAGTCAGGCTGTGCAATAACTCCTACGGTATATCCGTGTGCCTGAAGAATTCTTGTTATAATTGCAACAGCAAAAGAAGGGTGATCCACGTATGCATCACCCGAAATATATACAAAGTCCACCCGTTCCAAACCCTGAGACTTCATTTCTTCTTTAGTTGTAGGTAAAAATCCTGTCATAATCCGTTATCCTATCCGTTTATTAAAAAAGAAGAATATATCATCTACAATATATTCTTCTTTTATCATTAATCCTGCTTGGTTTCTTCTTTACTTTCATCCGAAGCTTCGTTCTCTGCTTCAGCTTTTTCCTCATTCTGAGTATTGTCCTCTACCTTTGCCTCAGCTTCGCCGTCAACAACAAGAGCAGCCGAACCGTAAGCCTTGAGCGGCTTTCCGTTTTCATCAAACTCGGTCGTATATCTTACATGAAAAGGAATGCGTCCCGCAGTAAGAGGAATAATGCCCTCGATAGTGCCGACACCCTCTTCAAGCTGTCTCATCCAATCTCTGTACATATCCGCATAATCCGGAGGAAAAATACCTGATTCTATAGCAGGCTCCGGATAATCCCTAACGATCGGAGGAAGATTAAGATCTCTCATACATCTAAAGCACGGCTTCATTACCCTGGTTGCAAGATCTACTTCCCAGGCATAGACATTTATCTGCTCACTTGCAAATCTGAATCTTCTTTCACTGTTGTAAAGCTCATCATAGAGCTTCTTTTCATTGGTAATATTTTGTACCATCGCATAGAAGATATATTGGTCTTCCGCATTTCCTATCATACGCACAAAGCTTCTGACACATATTTCATCTTCGCCGCAGCAATCACTGTAAAGATGCCTCCATGTCTCACAAGTCTCTTCATCCCTTGAAGCGATTGCCTTTTCCAGAGTTTTAACAAAAATCTCTTTATTTTTTTCATCAAAGCAAGCCCAGGTATCCGACCTTAAAATCTCTAATTCGGTCTGATTCATACCGACTTCCTTGATATATTTTTCATTTACTCTTAAAATCTCGGCACGTCCATCCTTATGATATACAAATATAGCCGCACCGCCTACATAATTATTGAAAATAAGCGTTTCCAAAGACTCCGGATTCCAAAATTTTCCCGCATCCATAGTGCTTATAAGATCCATTGCCGGAACGACCGTCTCATGTCCTGTCGAATCAAGCTTATCAAAAAACTCTTCCTCTGTAACAGGCTTCGAATACAGATATCCCTGAATATATTTACATCCTATACTCTTCATATAATCCGCCTGTTCAATAGTCTCGACACCTTCGGCAATAACCGGAGTATTGAGCCATTTTGACATCTGCACAACAGAGCTTATGATGGTTCCGCCTCTGCCACCGATATCACCGCTCAAAAAGCGCATATCAAGTTTAATAATATCAACAGGAAGATCCTTAAGCACATTTAAAGAAGAATAACCGCTTCCGAAATCGTCCATTTCCACTATGTATCCAAGCTCATGCAGCTTATCAAGCACATTTGATATAAGCTCTATGCCTCCAACCGCAGAAGATTCGGTAATCTCCACACGGAGAAATTTAACAGGTATACGATATTTCTTTCTTATGTTCTCTATCTCATCAACATAATTGGTATTAAAAATATCAACACGCGACATATTAAACGAAATCGGTACGATATTTTTCTTTTCATCCAAACGCTTCCTTAACATGGCGCATATCTGTTCAAAGACAAAAATATCAGCCCTGTAAATAAGATTGTTATTTTCAAGAACAGGAATAAATTCTGACGGATATTGCATGCCATATTCAGGATTTCTCCATCTCATAAGAGCCTCTGCACCAACCATTCTTCCGGTCACATGGTTAATCTTTGGCTGATACATAACAAATATATGCTTTTCCGTAAGTGCTTCATCAAAGCTGTTAAGAAGCTCCTGCTCGCTCATTCTTCTATCCATGAAGTTTTATAACTCCTTTCAAAAGTCGCTTAATCTTCAAAATATATCATTAAAATTAATCTATAAAAACTGTTTTTATCTTATCATAAAATAATTACTTATTCCATATTTTTTTGCTACTAGTCATGCCCCTATATCTAATTACAAAGGAATATTATCTTTACCACGAAAGATATAAGAAGGGTTCTTTTCCTTCTTTATTTTACCTTCCTTAATGAGTTGTTCCTTTTCTTCTCGTATTCTTTTCTTTTATTTCCTTATTTATTTCAGCAGCAACAGAATCAAACAGCATTTCTAAATAACTGTCCGGATTCTGATATGTATCCTTCCTCTTCTCAAAATCATCCAGTTGTTTTATCAATCGTCTAATTGGATTACTATGCTCAACAACCCTCAAATAAACCCCTACTTTTTTATCATATCTACCCTCGTAAACAGGCATGTTATCATAAATATAGTTTTCATAATATGTAATAACCCCTTTGGACCACAAAAGATAAATAGAATTTACAATTTTTTTTCCATCATCTGATTCCGATGTAATAAACGCATTATTCTCATCGCCATAATACAATCGCTCAATACTTACTTTTAAAGCTTTTGCGATTTTCGCCGTCGTAACTAAGTTTGGTGTCTTCTTACCATTTTCATATTGACTGAGAATCGTATTGGAAAAACCACATAAATCAGCAACTGCCTGTTGTGATAATCCCTGAGATAATCGTACACTCTTTATATTTTCACCAATATGCTCTTCATAATTCATGTTGATTCTCCTTCCTATATCAACAAGTATATCATATTTTACCGATAGGTCAATATATTTTTCCTTCGTATAATATGCATAAACCCTTTGTGAAAGCTATATTTATCCATCCCATAATTCTATTAAGTAAAAATACCTTGCCTAAAGAGGGAAATTTTTTACACCATAAAAACGTGCGAAAATTATGGTGTAAAAAATCTTTGCAAAAAGGAGGTAAAACTATGGCAAAGAAAAAATACAACATTATTGACGATGGTTTTCATCCTGAGCTTGTGGAAAAATCATTATTCGATGGTATTCTTGAGATTCCATCTATCAAAGCTCCGCATGAAATCGTTATCCCCAAAAGCCTTACACCATTCAGTAAGCGTAATTATGTAAAAACATTTGACACAGCCATATGTGAATATGAACACGACTATCACTTTGCTGAATTAGTGTATAACCCAGAGTCTATGTACAAGGAATTATCCAAATTTAGTGCTTTTATCACTCCGGACAGTTCGTTATATTTAGATATGCCGCTCTGTTTGCAAATCGCCAATGTGTACTTTAACAGAGCTATCGGAGCATATTATCAATCAAAAGGAATGTATGTCATTCCCAATATACGCTGGGGAGACGAAAGAACCTACACCACCTGTGAACTTCCTGAAAAAGTTGCTTTCCTAGGTGCCCCAAAACATAGCATTGTGTCTATTGGTACATATGGCTGTATCAAATCAGCACAAGATAAATACTATTTTAAAGCAGGCTTAGAAGCCATGCTCCAAGAGTTAGATCCGCGAGTTGTTCTTGTATATGGACGAATGCCGGATTCCATTTTTAAAGAATATAAAAGTTATGTAGAATTCGTGCAATACAACGATTGGACATCACAAAAAAAAGGAGGGCATTAAAATATGGGAACTACAAAAAGTGGCCGATACATAAATACAAAAGGCTCCGGTCGTTCCGCTAGCGATTATTCCGTCATACACTCCAACGAAGGCACATACGTCCGAACATCTGGTAAAGACTCTCATTTACGTTTAAAAAGTGGTGGCCATGGACAATCGAATTTAAACGAAATGAATAAATATGGTATAATATATAACATAGTAAAAACATATCCGAACGGAGTACGAGTTGGAAATGTACCAGACCATTATCAAAAAGCAAAACGAACAGGCATTAATCAAGCTTGGTTTCCGGCAAACTGGACATCTAAAGATATACGTCACGCCGGAGAACACGTTGCTGGGTTAAAAAAGAATCGTCACGTTTCTAACGGCACAAAAATATGGGGCGTATACAAGGGAGTACGCGTCGGTGTTATACGAACTAACGGCAAAATATCGACAATATTCCCTGATTCGGATCAAAGTAGCGTATTAAGGAGGAAAAAATAAATGGATATTACTAGATTAAAAGAAACCATCCAAAGAAAAAAATCTTTGGATATAAATGATGACTTTGCTATCGCAGAATGTTGGAATATAGAAACCGAAATTCTATCTAATGACATCAATGGCGCAATTAATTTCATTCAAACCTGTTCCGAAGAGGAATATTACGAACTTGCAGAAGTTTTCCCTGAGATTATTGATAAAACGCAGAGTCACGAGCTCTATAATGCCATGTGGAAAAGAAACGAATCACTTTGCAACCAAGAATACAAAGAGAGCAATATGACAGATTTGAAGTATGCCCAAGAAGCACTCTCACACTAACTCAATAACAAAAGACGAATAAAAAATATTGTTAAAAAATTACACCTTGGGTGCTACCAACGCCCAAGGTGTTTTTCCTGAGGATACGAATACCCTCCAAACAAGTACTATATTTTTATATCAAATTATATATAATGTCAAACATTATTCGAATATCCCAAATGACATAATCATCCACGGAACCCCATATATTTTTCGATATATGCTTAGTGTCCATAATATACGTCTTTAATCCATATAGATCTCAAAATCCTGGAATCTCTCAACCTCCATAAGCTTTATATCAGGGAACTCGTCTACAGTCTTAACCTTGATAATCTGTGCTTCAGAGCCGCTCTTGACACCGGTTATGCGCACTTTAAAATCAGGAAAACGATCCGTGTACTTTACTTTAATGTCCGGAAACACACTAACCTCATGAAAAATCACCTTTTTACCCTTAAAGTTTTCAAAATCCGATTTGGTAAGTGCCATAATATACCTCCTATCAAAAGAACTACCCATATTTTATCATAAAAATACGGGTAGTTCTATATATTTTACCAAAAATACAATTATTAAGCTTTATGTCTTTTCCTGTAATCGTTACTTACCTCTTCAAGAATTTCTCCGCTGTCAAACTCTTCTGTCATGTGTGCCGCAGATTTACATGCGCGCGCTTTCGAGATAAGATTTGTCATTACGTCAAAGTTAAGCTTCGTTCCGGCGCTGTCGCATTCATACCTTACCGCATGAGTTTTACCTACTCCGAATTGATTAGCCACGGAAACCGCATCTATGTTTGCTCCAAGGAATATAAATTCCCATTTCTTTTTATTTTTCTTTTTCTCGACCATCTTTTTTATCTTGTCATAGGTATACTTTTGACTTGCATTTTCCATACCGTCGGTTGTAATTATAAACAATGTCTTTTCCGGCACATCCTCAGGCGGCATATTCTTGTGAAGCTTTCCTATATGATGGATTGAACCTCCGATAGCGTCCAGAAGAGCCGTACAGCCTCTTACAAAATACTCTTTTCTTGTTATCGGCTTAACCTCACCTATCGGCTTTCTGTCATGTATAATCTCAACCTTATCATCAAAGAGCACTGTCGAAATGATAACTTCGCCCTCTCCGGTTCTTTGTCTTTCAAGCATAGAGTTATAGCCGCCTATGGTATCATTTTCAAGTCCGCTCATGGAACCGCTTCTGTCAAGGATAAATACAACCTCTGTTAAATTCTTTTTCATAATACTTACCTCCTTATTTATAAACATTTTCTGTCTCTGTTTCCTGCTTCGAGATAAGTATATAAAATTTTATGAACATATTGGTCGCTTCAAAAGCGACAATTTTTATGTTTCTTCAAACCGTGAAAATGACACTCCTAATCGCCAAGCATAGGCTGATCATGCTCAAATAATGCACAATTTATAGTAAATATATCATAAATCTCCTGCTCGATAAAATATTCCACAATCAAATCAAACAGACTGCTCGGCGAAAATGCATAGCCCGCTCTTCCCAGAAAATCCTTTGCTTCATCAAGATTAAGCTTTAAAGCAAGAGCAAATGCAACCGCTGTTATCTTCTTTGGCTGATAATTGGCATTGCATCGTATTTTTGAAAAAAGCTTCCTGTTAAGGTTTGCCCGCTTGTAAACCTCGGTATCCGAATAGCCCTTTTCATCTATCAATCTAAGCAGGCACTCCTGCCAGGTATCAGCAATATGTGCAACCCTGTCGTCCAAAGAAGATTTATTTAGTTGACTAAATAGAGATTCTTTTGCGGATCCGGGTGCCGACCCACGTAAAGCTCCCGATGCATTCCCGAATATGCGCTTAGCCTTTACATTATCATCTTTTTGATTTGACTCACGTCTTAGAACTTTCGGGATTTTTTCGGTTCTATCACCGGATTCTGTCCTTGTTTCATCTTCGAAAAGTAATGCTGTCCTTCTTACATCCTCATCCGAATACTCTATGTTTTCATGTATTTCTACATAGTTATCATCTATATATGTTCCGACATTTGAAAAAATCTTGTCCGACAGTACAAATGACGCCTTATCAAAGACAACAAGAATAATCTCCATATCCGTTTTCGCCAGAAATTCACTGAAAACTGAAATCGCTATCCTAAGTGCATCACCCTTCGGAAAGCCATAAATACCTGTAGCTATAAGCGGAAAAGCTATGCTCTCACAACCAAGCTTTTTCGCAAGCTTAAGACTTTCCATATAGCAGCTTTTGACTGCCTCACACTCGCCCGAGTTTCCGCCCTGCCAGGCCGGTCCGACCGTATGTATGATATATTTTGCCGAAAGATTAAAAGCCGGCGTCGAAACCGCCTTACCGACCTCGATGTCTCCGATTTTTTTTCTCTCTTTTAAAAGCTTTTTTTCTCCTGCCGCCTTATAAATGGCACTGTCCACTCCGCTCCCGTAAGTCGGTTTCGGATTGGCAGTATTTACAATCGCATCGGCAGCAACATCTATGATATTGTTTCTTATAATTTTAAATGACATATCAAAACCCTCTCTCGTTTCCTATCCCAACGCTACGACGCTTTAAGCTCTCTGCACGCCGTCAAAACATCCCTATGTACGAGCTTTCTCGGCTCAAAATGAATGATATTATAAACAACCTGCATGATAAGCCCCGCACCAAATGTACCTATAAGTGTTCCGATACCGACAGGTCCTCCCAAAAGCCATCCGGCAAGGAGCACCACAGCCCAGAGAATTATCTCAACTATACCTATCGGAAGCTTCTTCATTCTCTTCCCAAGTCCGACCAACAACGCATCTCTCGGCCCACAGCACTGCTCGGCACTCATATAAATCCACATTCCGACCGCCATAAATACAAACCCGACAAGCATAAGAACTATCCCCGGCCCGACATTTTCATTTTTCGGAAAAGGATTTATATCATTGCAAAGCTGCACCAAATTTCCCGTCAGAAGTGCGTCTATAATCGTTCCAAACCCGATTCTTTCCTTAAGCAAAATATCTATAAAAAGTATAACTATCGCCATAAGCATCATCGATACACCATAATTAAGCGGCGTGTGCTTCGCAATCCCCATACCCAGACAGTCCCATGGAGCAAGCCCGATATTTGCAAATATCGTAAGGTGCACACCCACAGAAAAAACCGCAAGTCCAAAGACAATCTGAAGAAAATCTCTTAGCGTTTTTGTTATAGGTTTTAGTTTCATAATAAGTGCCTTTCTTTTATACGTAACTGATTTATAATAAGGATTATAGCATAGAAATTCGAAATTAAAAAATAAAAGATATATAAAGCGAAAAACACCTGCATAGCTGCAAGTGTTCTTCAACCGAAATCAATTCGGCTATCTCTGTACTAGTATATTAACATAACTTAATTAATATTACAAGATTTTTTATAATTTTAGTATGTGTCAAATTTATTATATAAAATAGGCTTTTTAGGAAAGTTTTTTAATTCTTCTAAATCCTCCATTTTTTTTATACCCATTTGTCCCCTTATATTATCAAATGCATTATTACTTATTGAACTTTGCAGCTCTACCATCATGCTTTGAATCTCAGTAATCATTTTTTTGAATTCATCATCCTGAAGATAATATTTCATATATATTAATAAATCCATTATTCTCTTTTCATGCACTCTACTATAAGTTTTTTTCATTAAGTTAAAATATCTCTCAATTATTCGGCCGGCATTATGTCCTTTTGCACCCGAATAATTTATACAATAAATCCGCTCATTATGAGCACAGGCATTTCTTACCTTTCTAAACCAATTTAAGCTCCCAATTAATAATTTAACATTATAATGTCCATCCGGTTCAGTTATATCATATAATTTACATATGCTATGTATTACTTCAGTTTTACTATTATCAAGAATATTAATAAAAGTAGAAAAATTAACAACTTTAATCATTATCCATGTTGGAATTGATGTATGTTTATCCATATAAAACTTTACATAGTCCAATTGACTTTTACTTAATTCGCTATATGCTGATGAAATAACACCCATTCTATCCTGCATTCGTTTTTTTTTCTGAATAAGCACTTGTTTCAAACCAAGGAATTTTTCCATCATTATTACATTGATCAAATTTATAACCTGTAAGCGTTCTTACCTCTTCCTCAACTTTCGTTATATATTTTAATAATAACAAACGCAAATCGTCATCAAAAATTTTCAAACTATAAATATTATCTAAACGAGTATTCGGAAGATAGATATGATCCCCGTTTGTATCAGTTCCACAAGTAAACGGTCCTTTATATCCGTTTATCAAATTAAAATAACCTGTTTTTGCAAGAATACATTTGTCTTTTGACCCACCACATTCAATTTTCTTTTTATCTCTAAGCTTTCGCATCTGTTGATTATAGCTTTTAAAACTTTTGTCACTAACCATCTTCTCACCCGCTTATCTATTAATATAGATAATATTATCACTATTTATATACAAAACAACAATAAATTCTGTAATAATAGTAAAAACAGTTCCAAGCTTTTCATACTCTATTCCTTTTATTATTCTGTCATATACCGTTAAGACTCCTTTTTTCATTTCGATCCGTCCTCTATACATTCACCTTGATTTCTCTGATCAACGTTGACACTAAACTTTTTTAGAAGCATAATGAATATACAGATTTTTTATCGTAAGGGGAAAAATAATGGAAATATTCGAATACGGCAATCGCGATTCACATACTGTTTTGATACATCCGGTGGATAACCACGATATGTCTTATATAGAAAATGAAACAGAAACCATAAAATCCTTATCATTATCAGATACGGACTTTAAGCTAATCGCCGTTAAGGTAAATAATTGGAACAACGACCTTTCGCCCTGGAAAGCTCCTGCAATTTTCGGAAATGAAGACTTCGGTGGTAACGCATCCGAAATGCTTGCCGAAATATTGAAGCTTACAGAAGATAAATCAAAAACTTATTATATCGGCGGCTACTCTCTTGCAGGACTTTTTTCCTTATGGGCTTCATACCAAACAGACAGATTCTCGGGTGTTGTGGCGGCCTCTCCGTCTATATGGTATCCCGGCTTCATCGAATACATGAAAAGCCACGAAATCCAAGTTTCCAACGTCTATCTTAGTCTCGGTGACCGGGAAGAGAAAACAAAAAATCCCATAATGTCCACCGTAGGAAAATGTATACGAGAAGCGTGCGAGCACTTACACGAAACCGGTGTTGATACAACTCTTGAATGGAATCCCGGAAATCATTTCAAAGAGCCTGATATAAGAACCGCAAAAGGGTTTACATGGGTGATAAGAAAAACTTCTATGTAAAGTTTTTTACATAGAAGTTTTTTGGTTTTGACATTATTTTGAAGATATCTCCAAGATTTATTCTTTCACTATTGTATCAAACATTATTTTTTAAAATACAAATATAATTTTCAGGGAATCCTATCAAAGACATATCTATATCATCTTTATAAGAATCTATTACATTTTCTAATGACTGAATAAAATCAATCTTACTCTTTTTTTCAGGTAATCTTTTTAACAATACAATCACATATGCAAAAAGAGAATTATTTCTTATCTCCCGGTTCTTTTTAAGGAATTCTGTAGTAAATTTAGCCGGCGGATAAAACTCTGTATTATACAATCTTGCAGCATGTGCACATTTGTTTCTCAGAACTGATAAACAATGCAAATGATTTTCCAATGTTGACCTACCTATTCCTACATTCTGCGCAATTATATCTTTTTCCGAATAATACATAGAACTATACAGCTTGGACAGATTTGAGAATGACATAAGCTCAACAATCACCCATAACGGCATTTTACCATTATATTTATACTTGTGATGTTTTACTATCAGACTATCTTTGTAATAATTACGTTCTCTTTTAAAACTATCTATTACCTCGTCATAACCTTTTTTATTATAAAAATTATTTCTATCATAATGCTGATCAAAAGGTTCATCTAACTTATTTAACTGTTCTTCAAAACTTATTGGTGGTTTTAAATCCAAATTATCACCTCCTACTATATAAAGTAAAAAAGCTGAGCATAACACTCAGCTTGGTCCCCAATGCCTTACGACTTCGGGCAACTCTGTTAAGTATATTATATTCCGTTTTAACAAAAAAATCAATTAAATATCCAAGATACTTTTTATATTACACTTCAGTTATTAAAATTTTTCTAATAACTGAAGCATCAATTTATCATTTTTTCAAATTTACATCAAAAAGGTCTCTTATTATATCAATTTTAATTTTTTACAATGATTTTAATATTTCATTTTACGCCGCAGCCACGATCCATCCATATCCCTGAACAGCCATATCGATAAAGTGATTCATCAACAGGTCAATCTTGGACCTGAACGAATCCACATCGTAACTTTCCGGCAAATCTTCATTCAGAGATACTTCTATAGCGGACTTAACCTTTGCCTTCGGCTGCTCATCTTTGTACCAATCAACCACCAGCAGATCCTTGTCTATATTATAACATATACACCCCACAAACAAAAGAAGAATGTAGACTTTTAGAGAGCCAAATAAAAATACGGTTACCCATTTTTATAACATGGTAACCGTAATTAAAATCATATTATTTAGCTTTTTTCTTTTTGATTTTTTCTTAACCTACCCTCTCCCCACCAGCACGTTCATAAGCTCGGTCTGGCTCGCTTTTTCATCAGCGCGATACACATAAATACTGTTTATATCACTGCTTCTGTCTGAAAATGCAGGGAATAGAAATCCAAATTCCGGACCCTCCGGTTCATATTCTTCCATAAGCGGCGCTATGGCGCAAATCAAAAAATCATAGACTTCCTCAGAACCTTCAAGCCAGGATTTATCCTTTGCTTTTACAGGCACATCATAGGAGCCGTAAAATAAAAATATGCCGTATTCATCACTTGCCTTATATTTCTCTCCGATTATCTCATAGAGGGTAGCCAGCATGGCATCGTCCTTTAAGCCATTTTCCTTTAGTGTCATAAGGAGCGGCCACAGGGTTTTCTTCCTGTCATTTCCATATTTGTAAGCCTTAAGGCTTTCATTTGTTTCGGAAAAAATGACTGCTTTTGCAAGTTCAAGCTTTTGCTTTGTCTCTGCTGCTTTAAGCTTGCCAAAATGTATATTAAAGGTTCCGTTGTCATAACCATCAGGATCCATATATGCACCTGCTACTCTGGCAAAACAGTTTCTTGCCGGTGTCATGCGGCGTGTAAGCTCCAACATATCATCGCGGTTTATCATCATTTTCTACCTCAAAACTTCCTCATAAGCAGCTAAAGTCCTGTCATCGAACAAAACCCATTCTACCAAATCAAATGAGTCAGGGTTTTCGTCAAGGGATTCTTTGTAACAGGAGGCGAGATTACCCTTCCCTCTTTTCAAATCTATACTTCTGCTTTATCTCAGGATACTTTTCCCTGTCGACTTCGCTCATAAACATCTCGTAAGGGCGGGCGTAGATTCCAAAGTTATCGTAAAGTGCCTGATATATCATCATAGGCTCCTTGGTTTCTGTGTGTTCGGCCTTACCGATTATTCTATATAAATATTTGTTGGCATTTCTGTCAGCATCGTTTAAAGTTTCTCTTTTAAAATGCTGGACGATTTCGCCCGGTGTGAAAAACCTTTCTTCCATGATTATCCTCCTTGATTCGCTACTTCAGCTTTTCCTTATAAATGCTGTACGCCGTATGCCAGGATTTGTAATAAGGATCGTTTTTGTGGTCCTCGAGAAGTCCCGTAGATTCCATATATTCACCTAAAAAGTCAGAAACCTTCTTAGCTCCCCAATAGTTAAGGTGGTTACCCTTATCCTTGGTTTCCGTTGCCCAGTCTATCTCAAGATCATTGTCAAGATTGAAGTCTATGAACTCTATGTCTTTTTCATTCGCAAGTTCTTTTACCATATTGTATTTTGAACGGCTCCAGCTTTTTTGGCTTGGAACGGCGAGCAATACGAGCTTTATGTTATTTTCCTCGCACATACTTACCATGTCATCAAAGCACTCTTTATTTTCAGGCAAAATCGATACCTCGACCTCATCATTTACATCCATATAATTAAACGGATCCTTCTTGGAAGCCTTTATACCCGTTATGTAAATATAACCTTTGTTGACGTTAAGCCAGCTGTTTTTGTCATGTGTAAAATACTTTTTCCAATTACTGTGGTATTTGAAAATCGGTATGTAGTTTACAATTCTGTATGCAATTTTCTTATAAAGCGGCAGCTTTTGGGGATCCCTGAAAAGTATATTTGCCTCGATAAATACTATCTTCGGATGTTGACTGTCAATAGCCACCTTCAGATAATCGTATGCGTACGGCATTATCTGTGCCGGCTGAGCGCAGTCATAACACGTATAACCGTAACCGTCCCAGATTTCCATCGGTGATATGGATGAATAAACAAGACTGTCACCCAAAAATATCACATCCACCGAGTCATCTTTTTCGGCCACTATCTCATATGCGGAAGTATTATATAATCCGTATTTCTTAACCTTCTCCCAAGGGAGCAAGGCTACGGATATAGCTTCCACCATTATGCAAAATATCAGGGCAAATATAATTCCTTTTATTGCCTTTTTCATACTCTGTCTCCCAAAAATCATTTATCTTTTGTCCCACAGTTCCAAAATCAAAAACCACGGCACTACCTAAAAATATCGTATATGATACCTGTCTAAAAATCTGCATAAATCGGATCAACCGGAACATATCCCTGACCGTAAGCACCAAATATCAGGATTACCAATATGAACGCATACAGAATAGCCCATCTTGTCACCAGCTTCTTTTTGCTTATCTCTTCTCTTACATTTATGCCCTTCTCATGCACGATTCCCATGATAAATATGCCGACAAGACCAATCATGAGTACGACATAATCCTTTCTGTCCATACCAAGTGTGAAAAGCTCACCGACCCTAAACGAAAATGTATCAAACATTCTTCTTAACATGGCAAATGCAACCGTAAGCGACGGCGCTCTGAAAAATAGCTCGCCTATAAATACCCAAAATGTCATCTTGACCGATTGGAATATACGGTAACCCTTTTTATGTCTGTCTATATGAAGCTTTTCACAGACCTTTGCAACCGAAGGGTCAAATATATTGCCCATAAGTATCATAAAGAAATGATACAAACCAAAGAATATGTAATGCCAGCCCGCGCCGTGCCAAAGTCCGTTTAAAAGCCATACCGCAAGTAAAGCCACAGAGCCGCTTACAAGCGGACCGTAATGATTTCCGAGCTTTTTCTTTGCTTTTCCGGTAAGATTTTTCATACTCTTTGAAAGTGATACCGGATAGAATATGTAATCCTTGAACCAAAGTCCGAGACTGATATGCCATCTCGTCCAAAAGTCCGAAACATTTTTTGCAAAAAACGGCTGACGGAAATTTTCCGGAACCTTGACTCCAAACATTTCTCCGATTCCGATAACTATGTCTATCGTACCTGAAAATTCCATATAAAGCATAATCATATATGCCGCAACGCCTATAAATACCGTAAATCCGTTGTAGCTGTTAAAATCCTCAAATACAGACTTAACTATGATATTTAATCTATCGGCAATTATAAGCTTCTTTGCAAAACCGTAAAGTATTCGCTGATATCCATAATTAAAGCTTTCAAACGTAACCTTATTTCCTTCATAAAGTGACTTTGCCGTATCCGAATATCTTGCTATAGGGCCCTCAAGTACCTGTGGGAAAAATGCCAGATAAAGTGCTACGCGAAGTATATTTTTATCTGCCTCAATCTTACCGTAATATATATCAAGCACATATGAAAGAGCTTCAAGTGTATAGAAAGATATACCGATCGGTGCGACATGCTTTACTATCGTAATCCTGTGGCCTATCTTGAAATAGTCCATCAAAAGATTCGCATTTACTGCAAAGAAATTTAAGTACTTGAAGAAGAACAAAAATGTCACGTTAAATATAATGCAAAGAACCAGCACGAATTTTTCTTTTCTTTTGTAGCTTGCCTTGACGCTCTTTTTTTCTTCCTTTTCAACAGTCTTTAAAGCCTCTTTTTTCTTTTCTTCCAGCTTACTTATGGATATACCGGTCACATAAACGGATATTATTGAAAGTAAAAGGTAGATTATAAGCCATTTACTCACGAACGCAAAGAAAAGAAGACTGATTGCGAGCAATACACCCGCCCTCAGCTTCTTTGGAAACAAATTATAAATAATTACAACAAACGGTATGAACGCAAAGGCAAATACCGGATTAAAAAATGACATGTTTTCTCACCACTTATTTTTAGTCTTCTTCCTGAAGTCTTGTTATAAGTTCCCACATCTTCGCTGCTGAATTGAAGTTTGCAGGGATTATCTCTACAGTAGGTATCTCTACGTCAAATGCATCCTCAATCTCTGAAATAAGTGAAAGGATTGTAAGTGAATCAAGATATCTTCCGTCTACAAGATCATCCACTGTTTCATAATCCACATCAGGTTGTAATTCCTCTAAAATTTCAATTAATTCTTCCATGTTTTTTCTCCTTTTTATTAGTTACGTTGTTTCAATATATACAAAAACAACTAAATTAATCTGAATTAATATCTTGGTATGTTGATGTCACTGGTTTTTATCACGTCTCTTACTACTTTGATGCTTCCGTCTTTTTGATAAAGTGCTATCTTAGGAAGGTCACGGCTCAAAAAGAGAGATATGCCTTCTGTCGACGAGTATGCACCGACATTTTCAAATACAAATACGTCCCCAATTTTAAGGCGTTTTGAGTTTATATTTTTTACAAGGATATCATTTACTGTACAAAGAGAACCGTGAAGGTTGTAGGTTATGAGTCCGTTTTCGTCTTCGGTTCCTACCACAGGTTCATCAGGTGCAAAAGTATTTAATCCGTCTGCCTTTTCCTCCGATACTCTTATTACCTGAAAATGCGGTATACGCATTCCAAGTGTCCCACCATAATATACAAGATGGTTTATACCTCCGTCAAGTATAATGAAGTTTCCGTTTTTGTTGCATTTCATATCAACCACTGACGAATAATACCTTCCGGCTTTGGCAACAAGGCTTCTTCCCACTTCAAGCGAAAGTTTAACACCCTTTTCTTTTATTCTGTCAAGAGCAAGCCTTACCTCATCAAGAAATGCTTCCTCGTCGAACTCCTCACCCTGATAATAAAATACCGGAAGTCCCGGTCCGTATTCTATCTCTTCAACCTTAAAGTCAAATTCCTCACGAAGACTGTCAATTAAATCTATTAATTTATCAGCTTCTTTATTTATCTTCTTTATCGAATGCTTCTGCGTTCCCGAAAAGTACTCGATACCGACTATCTTTATCACACTCTCATCATTATGTGCGATTATGTATTTTAAATCTTCCGGACTGACACCGAATTGATTACCCGATGTAAGTCTGATAAGAGTTCTGATTTTTCTGCCGTATTTTTTCGCAACATCGGTTAAAAGCTTCCATTGATTTACGGACTCGATGGTATATTTATATATATCATCATATTTTTCCATCATTTCCTCAATAGAAGGTCTGTCCTTATGGACACCCGAAATAACCATCTTCCCGCGGTTTACATTAAGGCTGTTGCAGATATCGAACTCGCCCTTTGAACAAATCTCGTAGCCATCGATTTCTTCCTCTATCTCTTTTACGATAAATGAATTGGCTTTAACAGCATAAAGGATCGACGCACCAAGCTTTTCTCTCAAATATTTAATTCTTTCCTCAATTGCAGCCACATCATATACATATGCAGGCGTTCCAATTTCGTTTATAACCTTTTCATTATCTATCATAGATTCCTATCCTCTGTTTGCTTTCTTATTTCTCTTTACTTTTTCTTCCTGTCTTCCATAAGCTTCTTTCTGTCTATCTTTCCGTTCTTTGTCATCGGAAATTCATCCCTTTGGATAAGAAATGTCGGCATCATATAAACAGGCATGGTTTCACGAAGCCTTGCATTGAGCTCCTTTTTATCCATATCGCCTATATAGAAAGCATACAATTTGGATTTTTCCTCATCAAATATCGTGCAGCATCTTATGACGCCGTCAACCTCCATAATCGCCTTGTCCACTTCCTCAAGCTCGATTCGGTGTCCCTGATACTTGATCTGAAAATCCTTTCTTCCGTTAAATATAAGCTCGCCGGTCTCATTGTAATATGCAAGGTCTCCTGTCTTATATATACGCTCCCTGTATCCCTTAACATTCGGATTTAATGCAAATGCTTTATCTGTCTGCTCATCATTATTATAATATCCAAGTCCCACGGAGGTTCCCGCGATACAGATTTCTCCGGCCTCATTCGGAGCATTTATGACCTGTCCGTCTTCTTTCATAAGAAAAACACGTTCATTAGGAAATGCTTTTCCGATAGGTATCTTTCCGTCGTATTCCCTGTCTCTTTCTATCACATGATAAGTACAGTTACAGGTAATTTCAGTCGGTCCGTATAAATTTACAAATGTTGTATCCGGAAGATGTTCCATCCACTGCTTTAAATGCTTAAGCGGCATAACCTCTCCGCTGAAAAGCAC
Source organism: Lachnospiraceae bacterium UBA3820 (assembly GCA_002369325.1). Lineage (GTDB taxonomy): Bacteria > Bacillota > Clostridia > Lachnospirales > Lachnospiraceae > Coprococcus_C. Next base: position 12,677 of record DFDU01000021.1, on the reverse strand, counting down.
CTTTTCGACAGTCTCAGGCACCTTATAATTAAGCCCGTGAAATGTAGTTACAAGGCAAAGAGCCGACACTGCCCAGGTAAGTGTAGTAACCTTATTATCACAAATATAATCCAAAAGTGATGCCGGATTTGAAAAATACTTCTTAGGTACCACTACCAATGTTGCACCCATTTTAATTGCCGAATAAATATCCTTTACCGACACATCAAAATCAAACGGAGCCTGATTGGCGATTATATCTTCATTTTTAAAGTTAAAGGTTTTTGTAAAAATATCTATGAATTCTATAACCGAACGATGTGCTATGGTAACGCCTTTTGGCACCCCTGTTGAGCCTGAAGTGAAGTTAATGTAAAGCGGATCTGTATCTATATGCTTTGAATAAGCCTCAGCAAGCAATTTCTCATCAATTTCGAAATCCTTTAAGTCCTTAACATTATATAATTCAAGACCTTCAAATATTTCCTTCGCAAGTTCAATATGTTCGTCATCGGTTATAACCACTCTTGAACCAAGTACTTCCTTTATTGAAACAAGTCTGTTTTTCGGAAGCTCCGGATTGGCAAGACAATAAAAGCAGCCTGCATAAACTGCTCCGAAAAACGCTGTAAGCGTATCTATTCCCTTGTCCATAAACATGATAACGGGTTCATTAAAGAAAGACTTCGCTCCTAAGAATGAGCCAACCCTCTTGCAATCATCATTGAATTTTGAATATGTTATTTTTTTATCTTCTTCTATTATAGCGATTTTATCGCCGTATTTTTCTGCCGATTCATTCAGGTAATCTAAAACATTATACATCTTTTTCACCCTGATTATTTATAGTAATTGACGCAATATCTTCCTTATTTCGTGAAGTAAAAAGCCTCTGATATCGTCATCTTCGTTATAATATCATAATTCTATATATTATGCCATCAATAAAAGTTTAATTTTTAATTAAATTTTATCTCTTTAAGCTGAACCTTATTTTTTCCATGATATATAAGATAAAACGCATGAACACCATCCGGCAGCTTAATGTCCTCGGTATACTCCTGCCAGCTCAGGCTGTCTTCACCGTTTGCAGTCATACGGATTTCTCCCAATGACTCGCCGTCCGCGGAGGTTCTTACCTCAAAACTTCCCGAAGCTTTTACCGACACATCTGCTGCCGTACACGCCAAATCTTTTTTATCCGCAGTCTTGGCACCTTCCTTCAGAACATACTCACCACTGCCCATGAGTACATTATCGACTCTTTCAAATTCATCTCCGATATCCCCGGTTCCTCTCTCGTCGATTCTTATAGGTCCTTCATAAACCACACGGTTTGTATCATCTTCAAATCTTGCCAAAATGCTTACTTTATTTACATCCTTAAAGTCAAAATACTTATAACCTATAAGAGTATTGTCCTCTATCTCACCTATAAATCTATCCTCTCCGAGATTTGTAACATTCGGGAAAGGCATAGGATAAATACAATTTGAACCATGAGGCATGTGTCCGTTAGTAAGATTGCAGGCGATAACCGCAGGATAGGTTCCCTCTCCCTTAAGCGGTCCTTCGTTAAGTCCACAGCTTGTCATCTCAACCTGCTTTATGCTTCCGTCTGCTTCTATATAAATCTTTTCCGCACACGACTGTCTGCTGTAATCCGACTTATGCGTAAGACGATGGAAAAATACATACCACTGCCCGTTTATTTCTATGATACTTCCGTGTGTCGTACCGGTCATATTAAGCTTATCTTTCTCGGCACGACCGTTATATCCTACATCTCCGTTAGAGATAATGGTTCCGCCATATTTAAAATCTCTGTCCGGATAATCGCTTGTCGCATAGCAAAGCTCATGATTTAACCATGATGAATAAACAAAATAATATTTGTCATTAACCTTTCTCATGGATGAAGCCTCAAAGAAAGGATGCTCCTCAAAGCTTGTACCCTTAACCTTGTAAGGTATAATGTGCTTCGGCTCCTCCTTAACGGTAAGCATATCATCCTCGAGAACCACCATAATAGGTCCGTTTATACTGTCCGGATAAGAAAGAATTTCCTCTTTGGTTCTTCCAAACATCTCTATCTCATCATTAAGTCTGCCGCTTGTAAGAAAATCTTCTTCCTCCTCATATCCATACTGAGTTCCGTAATAAATCCTTATTATACCGTCATCATTTAAAGCTGCCGGGTCAAAACAGATATATTTTTTCATAATCGTGCCATCTGCATATCTGACATTTCCGAGATATTCAAACGGTCCCGCCGGAGTTTCACTAACAGCTACACTTATCGGGTTGTGATATCCACCCTGTCCGTAATCTCCGCCCATGCAATAATACAGATAATACTTTCCATCATTTCCCTGTACCACGTCAGGTGCATACATATATTTAAGCTTCGGATATATCGGGTCCTGGTTTGCCTTATACGAAACACCTTCAAATTTCCAATCCGACAAATCCGTAACCGGTGCGGAATACACCACATAATCCTGCATACAAAATGTATATCCGCCCTCTTTATCATGTGAGCCGTAAATATAAACCCTGTCGCCGAAAATGTGTGGCTCACCATCCGGAATATATTCATTTAAAGGTAAATATGGATTGTAAACCTGTTTTTTTTGCATATTCTTCTCCTTTATTACTAAAAAACTACTTCTCTTCCTTTTTGGTATGCTTTTTTCCGTCCTTATGGTCTTCTTTTTTGCTTTCCTTTTTTTCTTCCTGTTTCTCTTCTTTTTCTATTTCTTTAACAAGCTCTCCTGCCCATTCTATGGCAGCATCAATGTGTGGTCTGAAATTTTCTTCTCCGACCATTTCTATAAATCCGTCTTTTTCCATAGTATGTCTCGGCTGTTCATTTACATGCGACAGTACCAGTTTTACATTATGGCGCTTGCAACGTTCATAGAACTGTTCGAGCGAATGCATAGCAGTTGCATCGACCGCAGGCACGCCTCTCATTCGAAGTATAATAACATTGGTTTCTTCAGTAAACTCAATGGCCGCGATCTGCTCGGCATCGCCGAAGAACATAGGTCCGGAGATTTCATATACTCTTACACCCTTAGGAAGCGGCTTAAGATTCATTCCGTCCGGATCCTCTTCCGGATCATAGGATACCCATCCTGTTATGGCCGATTCTTCGCTCATTCTCTTCATAAATAAGAGAATTGCAAGACCCATACCGATTTCAATTGCGATTACAAGGTCAAATACTATAGTCAAAACAAATGTTACCACAAGAACAATTATGTCGCTTTTAGGAGCTGTTTTACACAAATGTACGAAGGTTCTCCACTGGCACATATTGTAAGCTACCATAAACAAAATTGCTGCGATGGTCGGCATAGGTATAAGTGCCGCATAAGGCATAAGAAATACAAGTACGAGTATAAGCAATACCGAATGAACCATACCCGCTATCGGAGTACGTCCGCCATTTTTGATATTTGCCGCAGTTCTTGCAATAGCACCTGTTGCAGGTATACCGCCGAAAAGAACCGAACCGATATTGCCAAGTCCCTGAGCTATAAGCTCCATATTGGAACGGTGATGTGAGTTAATCATACTGTCTGCAACCACGCACGATAAAAGCGATTCAATCGCCGCAAGTACCGCTATCGTAAATCCGTCCGACATAGCCGCACTGAGTCCCGACATTGTAAAATGCGGAGCATGGAAAGTCGGGAGATGACTGCTTATTGTATATAAATCACCGATTGTATTAACATTCATTCCCGAATACTTAACCACTATAATTCCAACAATAACAGCAACCAGTGAGCCCGGTATCTTCTGGCTTATCCACGGCCAAACGATAAGTATAAGAAGACTTATCGCTCCGATAAGAAGTGCTTCCTTATTAAACGTACCTATATTGTTTGCAAGCGCTTTAACCTTATCTACAGTTTCTATAGTGGCTGTTCCCTTTGGATACGTAAGACCCAAAAAGTCCTTAATCTGACCTATAAATATGGTCACGGCAATACCGGCGGTAAATCCTGTCGTAATCGTATACGGTATGAACTTAATAAGTCCACCGAGTCGTAATACACCCATAAGAATAAGGATAACTCCGGCAACTATCGTCGCAAGTATCATTCCCTCCATACCGTTTTTCGCAATGATTCCCGCAACTATCGTCGCAAATGCTGCCGTAGGACCTGCTATCTGCACACGGCTTCCGCCGAAGAACGATATAATAAATCCGGCAACTATCGCGGTATATATACCCTCTTCGGGACCTACTCCCGAAGCAAGCGCAAGTGCGATTGAAAGCGGAAGCGCAATAATCGCAACTATAATACCCGAAATAAAATCCGTAACAAACTGTTTGCCACTGTAATGCTTCATTGTTGAGAAAAGCATTGGTTTAATCTTATCTTTACTACCCATCTTAATTTAAGCCTCTTTCTTTTTATTTCCCACCATTTTAATTATAAGTAATACCAATACCATAAGTACCATTCCGACCGGAAGAGAAATCCACGGGCTCTTTGTAAGACCGGCAACAATATATGTAACAAATGATACCGCCGCAACCGTAAGTGCATACGGGAGCTGTGTCGTAACATGGTTTATATGTTCACATTCGGCACCCGCCGAGGACATAATCGTTGTATCCGATATAGGTGAACAATGGTCTCCGCAAACAGCTCCTGCCATACATGCGGAAATCGAAATTATCATCATTGTATAATCTGTGTTTTGGAAACAGTTTACAACTATCGGTATAAGTATACCAAAGGTTCCCCATGATGTTCCCGTTGCAAACGAAAGACCGATTGCAATCAGGAAAATTATACATGGCAAGAATGCCTGAAGTCCTGCTGCCGAACTCCTAACCAACTCAGCTACATAATCATCCGCGCCAAGGTTATCTGTTATCACCTTAAGCGACCATGCAAAAGTAAGAATCAATATCGCAGGTACCATCTGCTTGAATCCGTCAGGAAGACTTTTCATACACTCCTCGAAATCTATAACTCCACGGATAAGGTAGAATATTATCGATAAAACAAGTGCAACCGATGAACCAAGAACAAGTCCAACCGAAGCATCACTGTGTGCAAATGCATCTATAAAGCTTTCTCCGTCGAAGAAACCACCTGTATATATCATGCCGATCGTACAGCAAGCTATAAGAAGTATTATCGGAATAATCATATCTATAACCCTGCCGTTATGATTAACCTTAAGCTCCTCATCCTCCGTTCCGACAAAGTTCTTTTTCGCCCAGTACGCATCTGTAAGTGCCTGCTCCTCAAACTTCTTCATCGGCCCGTACGAAATCTTCATGGACACCATAAGAATCAGCATAAGTATGGTAAGTAATGCGTAGAAGTTATAAGGAATCGCCTTTAAAAACAGACTCATACCATTTTCACCTTCAACAAATCCCGCAACAGCTGCTGCCCATGATGAAATCGGGGCTATTATACAAACCGGTGCCGCAGTCGCATCTATAAGATATGAAAGCTTCTCACGACTTATCTTTTCCTTATCCGTAACAGGCCTCATAACGGAACCGACCGTAAGACAGTTAAAATAATCATCAATAAATATAAGCACACCCAGAAGAATCGTTGCAAGCTGGGCACCGACCTTTGTTTTTATATGTGTGCTTGCCCACCGGCCGAATGCAAGCGAGCCGCCGGTTTTATTCATAAGCTGAACCATCATTCCGAGTATTACAAGAAATACAAGTATACCAACATTCCAGGAATCCGAAAGAACACTTATCACTCCGTCCTTAAATACATGATTTATCGTATCGACAGGATTGAATCTTGCCCAAAAGAGTGCTCCGGTCAAAATTCCCAGGAATAATGAGCTGTACACCTCCTTGGTGATAAGCGCAAGCAAAATAGCTATAAGCGGCGGAAGAAGTGCCCAAAATGTCTCCTCCACCTCAACGCCTTTATGCTCGATAAAATACCAGGCGCCTATGTAAAATAACAAAAGAACAATGCCCGATATCAGGATTTTTTTGTTTTTCATTTAAAAACTTCTCCTTTCTGCCCCTAGGCAAAACCTTTTTGCACATTATATCATCTTTACAACCATATTTCATCTTATTTTCCCAAAAACCCCTAAATTTCTGTTTCTCACCCTATGACCGATATAAAGAATTCAATCGGCAGGTTTTAATTTCTTCATTATTATGACGTAAACCAAAACGCAGTGAGTATCTATAACGTGTCATCAATTTGCTAAATCAGAGCACTCGTTTTCTTGTAATTTGCACGAAACCAATAACTCGCTAACGCTCAAACAGATTGGTTTTTCGAGCAAATTCCTTTGAAAACTTCGCTTCTGATTTAACGCAAATCGGACAATGTTATATCTACCCACTGCGTTTTATTCACGTCATATTTAAGTTTATAATCCTGCCGATTGAATTCTTCATATCAGTAGCTTGAAACAGCACAAATTGTGCTGTTTTAAGCTATCGGTGTTTGCCCGGGGCATATATAATGGGAATAATATAGCAGACGGTTGGCAAATACTTGTGCATTTATTTCGTTAAATCAGCAATGAGAATTTTGAAAGATTCGCTCAGAAACCGAACTGTTTGAGCGTAGCGAGTTTTCGGTTTCGTGCGAAGATAAAAAATTCGAATGCGCTGATTTAGAAAAAAATGTTTGTATTGCTAACCGTCTGCTATATTGTCCCATATATGCCCCGGGCAAACACCGGTCATTCTGCGAAAAGCAGAAATTTATATGAGGAAATGTTCTTTGACGGCGGGTTTGAGGGTCCAGACTCTTGTAAATGCGTCGCCTGTTTTAATACGCATGAAATGTTCGTCTTTTGTAGGAAATACTCGTGAAGTGAAGACCGCATCCCCGTCGTTTACAAATATTTCCACAGAGCTTTTGTCTACGAAAATCCTTAAATGCGAAAGAGGATTTTCAAGTTCTCGGATGCGGCTCATACCCTCGCTTTCGTTAAATATAGTCTTCATTCCTCCACGGTCTATGCATATACTTTTGTTTATATCATCGTAGCTTATGGATACTCCTCCGTTTCCATCCTTATCTGTAAACAAATCAAGTTCACAGTTTCCCGGTCTTATGTCAAGCTCAACTTCACATGCATACGGAAGTTCATAGCACCCCACCTCATTCATTGATAGTTCAAGCTTTTCATCTCTTAATTTCTTTAATTCGGGAAGCGGTCTTTGGATAAGTCTTCTGCCTCTTACCGTCAGCTCTCTCGGAAGAGTGAGGCAGCCGGCCCAATCCTCTTCATCGGTAGGATAAGAAACATCGGGAAGCCCCATCCAGGCTATCAAAAACGCCTTGTCCTCTTCTTCAATATTATTGGCACATGCCGCCGCATATGAATCAAAGCCGAAATCAAGCACGTGAAATTGTCCGTCGGGAGTAAAGGTAAGATTATCCCAATCCATATGTCCAAGCAGATAACCGTTATGATTTCTGCTGCCGCCCCTGCTCGGTAATTCTATATGCTGAGGACAAAATATAAGCACATCCTTTCCGCCGATATGTTCAATTGAAGGACACTCCCACATATCTCCGAGATGCTCAAAGCCCGATACCTTAAGCTCACCCGCAAAAGTCCAGCCATGCTGTAAATCCTCGGATTTATAAATCAAAACGCAACCTCTTTTATCCTTCGTCTGAGCGCCTATGGTAATATAATAACAATTTCTTTCCGGCATTGCGATAATCTTCGGATCTCTTTGATGTTCCGTATAATCCGGGTGCGCTCCAAATAAGGGCAAAGGATATTTCTCCGTCCATCCGTCATTTCCGAGTCGTGCAAGGCAGGTATATGCATGTCTCACATAATTCTCGTCCCTGTGGTTACCTGTATAATAAAGATACATCTTATCACCAATCGGCATAGCGGAACCCGAATATGCTCCTTTATTATCATATCCGTCACCCTGATCAGGCAAAAGGCATACTCCCAGATTATTCCATGTAATCAAATCCTTTGAAACAACATGATACCAGTATTTCAATCCGTGAACGGCTCCCCACGGGCACCATTGATAAAAAAGATGCCAGCGGTTATCGTACCAAACAAAACCATTCGGATCATTCATAAGACCCGTAACAGCCTGTATATGATAAGTCTGACGATAATCCGACAAAATTATTCTGTCATATAAATCCTTTAATTCCTGAGGGTCCTTTAGATATCTGTATTTTTCTTCTCTCGTCCACTCTCTCATAAGCCTTACCTCCGCAAAAGGCCCGACTCCACCATAATACGGAATCAGGCCTTAAATCACTTTAATTATTGCTTCGATTTTTTATATTCTGCTACATTTGTTTCAAGCACGGTTTTTCTTATAGGCAATATTCTTCCCGGAGAGACCGAAAGTTCATCATATCCCATTGCAAGAAATTCTTTCGTAAGTGATAAATCAGCTCCGAGTTCACCGCATATTCCTGCCCACGCACCATGTCTGTGTGCTGCATCGGCTATCATTGCAAGCATACGCAAGATAGCAGGATGATGCGAATCATAAAACTCATCCAGCGACTGATTCTGCCTGTCGATGGCAAGCGTATACTGTGTCAGATCATTGGTTCCGACACTGAAGAAATCCACCTCTTCCGCAAGCTCATCCGCTATCATAACGGCTGCAGGTGTCTCAATCATTATACCAAGCTCGATATCTTTATCATAGGAAAATCCGTCCGCGTCAAGTTCCTTCTTTACTTCCTCAACAATTGACTTTATTTTCTTAACCTCGTCAACGGAAATAATCATAGGAAACATAATGGATATCTTTCCGAACGCACTTGCCCTTAAAATGGCACGAAGCTGTGTTTTAAACACCTCCGGTCTCGTAAGGCATATTCTTATCGCACGAAGACCCATAGCCGGATTTTCTTCCTTAGGAAGTTCAAAATAATCCGCCTGCTTATCCGCACCGATATCAAGAGTTCTTATGATAACCTTCTTACCCGCAAGAGTCTGAGCAACCTGCTTATAAATAGCAAACTGTTCCTCCTCGGTAGGATAATTATCCGAACCAAGATATATAAATTCAGATCTGAAAAGACCGATTCCTCCCGCATCATTTTTAAGCACAAGTCCCAAATCTTTGGTATTTCCTATATTTGCATAAAGATTTATCTTTTGTCCGTCCAGAGTTACATTTTCTTTACCTCTGAGTCTCTCCAAAAGATTTTTCTTTTCTTCTTCCTCAAGAAGAAGCTTTTTCTTTGCCGCAAGTATGTCCTCTTCCGGCTCTACATAAATCTTTCCCTCATATCCGTCAACTATGGCAAGCTTACCGTTTACCTCTTCCGACAACGGAATCGGACATCCGATAATGGCAGGAATACTCATAGTCTTTGCAAGTATCGAGGTATGTGAATTTGCCGAGCCGTGAACGGTAACAAATGAAAGAATAAGATCCTTATCCATCTGAACCGTTTCCGACGGTGCAAGATCATCCGCAACAACTATTACCGGCTCATCGGAAACTATACCGTCTCCGCCTTCACCCGAAAGAGCATTTAAAATTCTCTCGGTAATATCCTTTATATCCGCTGCTCTGCCTCGGAAATATTCCTCTTCCATCTCAGAAAACATCTTTGCAAAGTTATCGCCTGTTAAAGCTACTGCATACTCGGCATTTACAACTTCACTTTCAATGATATTTTCAACCGATTCAATATAATCCTCATCATCAACCATAAGCTGATGGGCCTCAAAGATTTCTGCACTCGCCTCGCCTACTTCCTTTACCGCCTTCTCATATAATACCTTAAGCTGATCGATGGCCTTTTCTCTTGCCTTCGCATATCTTTCAATCTCTGCCGCCGTATCTTCAACCTTAACACGCTTAACCGACTGCTCATTTTTTTTATAAACATTTATCTTACCTATGGCTATGCCTTCAAAAACGGCTTTACCTTCAAATACAACCATACATTTACCCCCTTATAAGGAATCTGCCTCCATAGCAAGCTTTATAGCTCCCATAATTCCCTGATCATCATTTAATCCGGCAGGAATTATATAATTATCTATATCCTCCAATTCCTTTGTCACTATATATCCGTTTATATTTTCAAGCACCTTTTTTCTGATAAGAGGAAAGAGCTGCATCTGATGCATAATTCCTCCTCCCAGTATAATCTTTTTGGGACTCAATACAAAGATGAGATTAGTAAGTGCCTGTGCAATATAATAGCTCTCAAGTTCCCATACCTCATCCCTGTCTGCCAAATCCTTTGCCTTGGCATTCCACCTTTCCTCAACCGCAAGCCCACAGGAAAGTCCTTCAAAGCAGGAATCATGATAAGGACATCTGCACTCGTACTTATCGTCGGCAGGCTTTATAAGCTTCATATGTCCAAGCTCAGGATGAAGCATGCCGTGTACAAGTCCGCCGTTTGTCCATATACCGCCACCTACACCGGTGCCGATGGTAATATATACAACATCTGAAATACCTCTGGCAGCTCCCCATGTAACCTCTCCTAAAAGCGAACCGTTTACATCCGTATCAAAACCAATCGGAACATTTAATGCTTTTTTCATAGTGCCTACCATATCAAAATTTCTCCAGGCAATCTTAGGCGTAAGGAGAAAATGTCCGTATGTTTCCGAATTCTTATCAAGATCAACCGGTCCAAAGCAGGCTATTCCGAGGGCTTTTATATTTTTATCTTTAAAATAATCAATTATTGCCGGCATAGTTTCATCGGGAGTAGTTGTAGGAACAGATATCTGTTCTATAATCCTTCCGTTTTCATCTCCTATGGCACAAACCATCTTGGTTCCGCCGGCTTCCAAAGCTCCATATACCAAACCTTATTCCTCCATATATTCATAAAACACTTATCTACTTTGAATACTATCGGGGTTTTCCATAACAGAAAACCCCGATAAATTTGCTCACTAAAAGTTAGCCTTCATAAAAGCTTCTATTGCAGCTGCAGCTGCTTCTTCATCTTCACCTTCAACAGTGATTGTAACCTCGTCACCTTTAACAATACCCATACCCATGAGTTTCATAAGTGACGTAGCTTTTGCACTTTTCTCGCCCTTGTTAAACATAATCGTACTTGTAAACTTCTTAGCCTCCTGCACCAGAAGTCCTGCCGGACGTGCATGAATACCAACCTCATCCGTAATAACATACTTAAACTCTTTCATATTCTACCTCCGTTTTTATATATTTTTTACTTACATAACATACACCTTTTTTATAAATTATCTCACCTATGATAATTTCAAATCCTCATAATCATCACTGTTGGTAAGCAGGACAACAACTGTATCGGCTTTTCCTGCCGATTTAATCTTAGCGATGTCAAATTCCAAAATCTTCTGACCCTTAACAACCTTATCACCCTCGGCAACAAGAGTGTTAAAGCCGTCACCCTTCATCTCAACCGTGTCAACACCGACATGTATAAGGAGTTCCATATCCTCTGCACCTGTAATACCGATAGCATGCTTGCTGTCTGCAACCGAGCTGATTTCACCGTCCATAGGAGCGTACACTATACCTTCCTCAGGTTCAATACCTACACCTTGACCAAGCACACCCGATGCAAAAGTTTCATCTTTAATTTCTGTATATGGTATTATCTTTCCTTTGGTTGGCTGTCCGATTTCTCCGGCCGAACAACTTATAACTGTTTTGGAAACGATTTCCATAGCTGCCTTGTCACCTGACATATTATCCTTTGAAGCACCGTCAGCATTTGAAACAGCAGCCGCATTCTTTGCTATATCCTTCGCTTCATCACCGGAATCCTCTTTCCAGAAAAGCATTGTAAGACCAAATGCAACACCACCTGAGATAAGAAGAAGTATGGTATATAATCCGGCATTATCGATTGTAAGATATCCCGGTATACCCGTTACACCGTATGCGGTTGCACCGATTTTTGTAATTGCTCCGAATACCGCACCGCAGGCACCGCCGACCATACCAAATACAAACGGTTTCATAAATCTGAAGTTTACACCAAAGATTGCCGGCTCGGTTATTCCCAAAGCAGCTGACATAGATGACGGAATGGCAACCGTCTTAAGCTTAGCCTGTCTACACTTGATACCTACAGCAAGGCAGGCACCGAACTGCGCGAAGTTTGCAGCCGTTGCGATCGGCATCCACGTATTGAGTCCGACCGATGAAAGCATTCCTGCTTCAATAACATTGTACATAT
>DFDU01000021.1:0-456 GCA_002369325.1 Lachnospiraceae bacterium UBA3820 | reverse complement strand
ACATATGGTGAAGACCCATAACAACCGTTGCAGGATAAAGAGCGCCCATAAGCATTGCTCCCGGTGGGAACTGAACGAGCCACTCCGCTCCCTTAAGAACGTAATTCTCAAGTGTTGCGAAGATAGGTCCGATTACAACAAAAGTGAAAATTGCCGTACAGAACACTGTAACTATAGGAACAACGAAAAGATCAATCATTTCATTAACATGCTTGTGAAGCCATTTTTCAATCTTGCTCATAAACCAGATAGCTATCATAACAGGAATAACATGTCCCTGATAGCCATGTCTGGATATCGATCCAACCACATAATCGCCTATCTTTAGATTTCCGAACAGGTTCCATGTCGGTATCTTACCGCTTGTTATACCAAAGAAGCTGTTTATGGCATCTTCACTACCTACATTCCAGCCATTTAAAAGTCCGGTATGAACCATCATAAGACCTATAACTG
>DFDU01000078.1 GCA_002369325.1 Lachnospiraceae bacterium UBA3820 | reverse complement strand
AGACAGTTGCCATAGTGGGAAGCGGCCCATCGGGACTTGCTGCCGCACAGCTTTTAAACAGAAGAGGTCATAAGGTAACCGTATACGAAAGAAGTGACAGAATCGGTGGACTTTTAAGGTACGGAATACCAAATATGAAGCTTGACAAGAGTATCATTGACAGAAGAATCAGGCTTATGGAGGAGGCAGGAATAGAATTTATATGTAATGTTAATGTTGGTATTGACATTAAGCCTTTTGAATTGGAAAATAAGTACGACAGAGTAATCCTTGCATGCGGTGCATCAAATCCCCGGGATATAAAAGCTCCGGGAAGAGATGCGGAAGGTATATATTTTGCGGTTGATTATTTAAAGACGGTTACAAAGAGTCTTCTTGACAGCAATTTTGAAAAATATCCTTTTGAGCTTGCAAAGGATAAAAATGTAATAGTAATAGGCGGTGGCGATACGGGAAATGACTGTGTCGGTACATCCATAAGACTGGGAGCTAAGAGTGTAACGCAGCTTGAGATGATGCCTAAAGCACCTGATGTAAGAACTGACAGTAATCCCTGGCCGGAATGGCCTAAGGTTTGCAAGACCGATTACGGTCAGGAGGAGGCAATTTACAAATTCGGACACGATCCGAGACTGTATTGCACAACCGTAGCCGAGTTTATAAAAGATAAAAACGGCAAACTTAAGGCAGTAAAAACAGTAGAATTAAAATCTGTATTTGACAAAAAAGCCGGAAGGTATAATATGATACCTGTAGAGGGTAGTGAAAAAGAACTTCCTTGTGAATTATGTCTTATTGCTGCGGGCTTTTTGGGCAGTGAACTTTACGTAACCGATGGCTTTGGCGTAGAATGTGACGGGCGATCAAATGTAAAGACAGCAAGCGGCTCTTATAAGACGAGTAAGGACAAAATCTATACTGCAGGAGATATGCATAGAGGACAGTCTCTTGTAGTATGGGCGATAGCAGAGGGAAGAGCTGTAGCAAAAGAGGTTGATGAATCTCTTATGGGGTACACTAACCTGTAATTTATGATTAAGAAAGGGATAGAAAATGAAGACGAAGAATGAGATTTTAAATATTATTGAGGAAGAGGATGTGGAGTTTGTCAGACTTCAGTTTACCGATCCTCTCGGCAATTTAAAAAATGCTGCCGTAACAGCAAGAATGATCGAAAAAGTAATTGACAATCAGTTCGCATTTGAAAATGAAAAGATATTTAAGGTTGATGAAGATGAGCTTTACTTAAGACCTGACCTTGATACATTTATCATTCTTCCATGGAGACCGCAGCAGAACAGAGTTGCAAGACTTTTATGCGATGTCTGTGATGCCGACGGTAACGAGATTGCATTCAGTCCCAGAACTATACTTAAAAATACAATAAATAAGGCAAAAGAAAAGGGATATGATTTTTATATCAACCCGGAGTGTGAGTTTTTCCTTTTTCATTCGGATGAAGACGGACAGCCTACCACTTTTTCACATGAGCAGGCAGGACTTATGGATGTGGGACCTGTGGATCTTGGAGAAAATGCAAGAAGAAATATTGTTCTTATGCTTGAGGAGATGGGCTTTAATATCAATTCATCATATCATGAAACAGCAGTTGCCCAGCATGAGATAGATTTTGAAGAAGGAACATTACTCAATATGGCTGACGGAATGATTACATTTAAATCGTCAGTTCGTTCCATAGCAAAGACCTTCGGTCTTCATGCTACATTTATGCCTAAACCACGCCGGGATCAGGCCGGTTCTGGCGTTCATCTTAATATGTCAGTTTATAAAAATGATAAAAATATAATTAAAGATTATGAAAAAGGCGATATGGATTGCGAGGGTGCATGGTTTGCAGGCGGAATTATGAAGTATGCAAAGGAAATATGTGCCATAACGAATCCGTTGGTCAATTCATATAAAAGAGAATTCAGTAACAAGCCAAAGCTTCATAACAGAAGAGGAGAGGACATTAAGCTGGAATTTTCATTTGCCGATCCATCGGCCAACCCTTATCTTGCAATGGCTATGTTTGTCAATGCGGGTCTTAAAGGAATTGAAGAAAGGATAAAGCCTACCGATGATTTGATTGATACAGGTATACCTTCGGATCTTAAGGAAGCGGTTTTATTATTTACAAACAGCACTCTTGCCAAGGAAACTCTTGGTTCTTCATTTGTAGATAAGTATGCCGTTTCAAAGGAAAATGAGTGGAATGAGTATATGAGTCAGATTTCGGATTGGGAGCTTCAAAAATACCTTTACAGAATATAAGGAGTACATAGATGGGCAGTATTATTATTGCATTGCCTAAATTGAATGATTCAAGGAAAATAAGTGCTCTTCTCGGAAGATATGGTATGGATACATTTGCGATTTGCAGTGCGGCTGCGTCGGTTCTTTCAAATGTAAATCAGCTTGAATCGGGAGTGGTTATATGCGGACACAGATTTCCTGATATGAGTTCGCGTGAACTTTCGGGATATCTCCCTGATAATTTTCAGATGGTTCTAATGACTTCCAAGGATAATCAGATCAGATGTCCGGAAGGAGTTATGACGCTTATTATGCCCTGCAAGCCTTCGGACATCGTCAATACCGTCAGCATGGTTTTGGAACAGCAGGACCGGGCCATAAGAAAAAAAATAGTTGAGCAAAAGGGCAGAAAACGTGACGAACACGGAATGAATTATATCAATAATGCCAAGCTCTTACTGATGGAAAGAAATGATATGACAGAACCGGAAGCTTATCATTATATCCAGAAATGCAGCATGGATTCCGGTAACAGTATGGTAGAAACGGCGCAGATGATTCTTTATATGGCGATAGCTGAGTAAAAATACATTTAGTGAGAGTTGTATGCGTTAGATATATCTATCGCAGGCACGCTTTCGCCAAGGTTATGAAATAATCAACCATAGCATGATAAATTAATGAAATAGAAGGTGGAAAAATGGAACGAGAAAAATTTAACAGAAAACTGATTTTGGAAGATGGAAGCGAGTATTATGGATATGCTTTCGGTGACACCGAAGATAAGGTTACCGAGATAGTATTTAATACATCCATGGTGGGATATCAGGAAATAATTTCCGACCCGTCATATACATACCAGTCCGTTGTTATGACATATCCATTGATAGGTAATTACGGAATTGCCAATGATGATTACGAAACGGATATACCGACTATAGGCGGACTTATAGTCAGAGAATATAATGATTATCCATCCAATTTCAGAAGCAGAAGAACACTTTCCGAGATTATGAAAAAATATCATATAACAGGTATTTCTGGAATTGATACAAGAAAGCTGACCCGTTCCATAAGAGACCTTGGTTCAAGAAGAGTGCTTATTACCGGGGTTGATACAAGCCTTGAAGAAGGTTTGAAGATAATTGAAGAAAACCCTTATGAACATGATGCGGTATCAAAGGTAAGCTGCAAAAGTAAGTGGCGTTCCAATGTTGCCGATGCAAAATATCATATCGTGGCTGTAGATTGCGGAATAAAGCAAAATATAATCCGTTCGTTAAATAACAGAAAATGCAACGTTTCCATAGTTCCTTATGATACCTCTGCTGAGAATATTTTGGAGCTTAATCCTGACGGAGTGTTTATATCGAACGGTCCGGGCGATCCGGAGGATGTAATGGTGGTTGCGGATAATATAAAAAAACTAATCGGAAAGCTTCCGATTTTTGGAATCTGTCTCGGACATCAGCTTATAAGTCTTGCTTATGGAGCAAAAACATATAAATTAAAGTTCGGACACAGGGGCGGTAACCATCCTGTAAAGAATTTACTTACAAATAAGATAGAAATTACATCTCAGAACCATTCCTTTGCCGTCGATGAAGAAAGCGTGAAGAAAACAGGATTGGAGGTAACTCATATAAATATACTTGATAACACTGTTGAAGGTGCAAGAAGCGTTAAAGATAAGGTCTTTTCGGTTCAATATCATCCGGAGAGTGCACCGGGACCACAGGACAGCGCATATCTTTTCGATGAGTTCATAAGACTTATTGAAGAATGAAATTAAATTAAAGCTACTGAAAAAGCGCTTAGTTATCAGGGAGGAAAAATACAATGTCAAAAAGAACAGATATAAAAAAGATACTTGTTATAGGTTCGGGTCCGATAGTTATAGGTCAGGCTGCGGAATTTGATTATGCGGGAACTCAGGCTTGTCTTGCCCTTAAGGAAGAAGGCTATGAGGTTATTTTATGTAATTCCAATCCTGCAACGATTATGACAGACCCTGCCATAGCTGACAGAGTCTACATGGAGCCTCTTACACTTGAATATATGGCAAAGATTATTCGCTATGAAAGACCGGATGCAATAGTTCCAAGCCTTGGAGGTCAAACAGGACTTAACCTTGCCATACAGCTTGAGAAAAAAGGAGTATTAAGAGAATGTAATGTAGAGCTTCTCGGTACAAGTAGTGAAAGTATAGAAAAGGCAGAAGACAGAGAATTATTTAAGGAACTCTGTGAGGAACTCGGTGAACCCGTACTTCCGTCACTTATAGCAAATTCAATGGAGGAGGGGATAGCTGCAGCCGATGAGATAGGATATCCTGTTATTCTCAGACCTGCATATACTTTGGGTGGAACAGGCGGTGGCTTTGCTTCAAACGAAGAAGAATTTAAAGAGATAATGAAAAATGCTCTTATGCTTTCACCTGTTCATCAGGTGCTTGTTGAAAAGAGTATTAAGGGATACAAAGAAATCGAATATGAGGTAATGCGCGATGCAAACGATACAGCAATTACCATCTGTAATATGGAAAATATCGATCCTGTAGGTATACATACGGGTGATTCGATAGTTGTATGTCCATCACAGACACTTACAAATAAAGAATATCACATGTTAAGAGACAGTGCACTTAAGATAATAAGGGCACTTAAGATAAAGGGCGGTTGCAATGTACAGTTTGCTCTTGATCCACATTCTTTCCGGTACTATTTAATCGAGGTAAATCCAAGAGTGTCACGTTCTTCGGCACTTGCATCTAAGGCGAGCGGATATCCTATAGCAAGAGTATCGGCAAAGATAAGTATAGGTATGGATTTGGATGAGATAATGCTTGCCAATACACCTGCTTCTTTTGAGCCGGCACTTGACTATGTTGTAACGAAAATGTCAAGATTCCCGTTTGACAAATTCGCAGATGCCAATAATCACCTTGGTACTCAGATGAAGGCTACGGGAGAGGTAATGAGTGTCGGAAGAACTCTCGAGGAAAGCTTACTTAAGGCTATTCGTTCACTTGAAATCGGAGTATATCATCTGTATATGAAGAAGTTTGACGAATATGATAAGGAAAGCCTTCTTTCGTATATAAGTGAAGGAACCGATGACAGAATCTATGCCATAGCAAGACTTCTTCGTATGGGAACCGCATTGGAAGATATTGCTCAAAAAACACAGATAGATATGCTTTTCCTAAGAAAGTTTAAAAATATAGTTGAAGAAGAAAATGTATTAAAAGAAACTCCGTTTAACAAAGACGAATTAATTGCCGCAAAGAAGATGGGCTTTTCTGACAAGATTATCGCAAAGCTTTGGAACACCGATGAAGATGCGATTTTCGAATACAGGAAAAAAGAAGGTGTATTTCCTGTATATAAGATGATAGACAGCTGTGCATCGGAGTTTGACAGTTATATTCCTTATTTTTATTCGACATATGAAGATGAACAGGAATCAATTGTTTCCGACAAAAAGAAGATTATCGTGCTTGGCTCCGGGCCTATACGTATAGGACAGGGTGTGGAATTTGATTATTC
>DFDU01000067.1 GCA_002369325.1 Lachnospiraceae bacterium UBA3820 | reverse complement strand
GTACCACCGATGATGGGTCAGGCACCAAAGCCACAGGGAGTACCGCCGATGATGGGCCAGATGCCACCACAAGTTCAGCCTGAACAGAAAAAAGAAGAAATTCCTATGCCGATGTCAGTTGCAAATCAGATGCAGGAAGAAAAGCCGGCCGCTGAGGAAAAACCGGTACAGGAGGAAAAACCTGTAGTTGAAGAAAAACCGGTACAGGAAGAAAAAACTGTAGTTGATGATAAAATCAAATTTGAGGATATAAAGCCTGTTACAGGCAATGACAATAATTCAAATAATACAGACAGCCTTGTTGGAGTTGAGACTCCGAAGACTGAGATACCGGTACCGAATGGTCCGGGAATAATGATGGGAGGTTTGTCCGGTCAGATTTCATCAAGACCTGTTCCACATTTTGTAAGAGTGAAAACAGGTGAGATAATCAATATAACAAAACCGGAATTCACCATAGGAAAATCAGAGTCTAAGGCTGACTATACCATAAAGGATAATACTGCTGTCAGCAGAGTACATTGTATAATTGTCCAGAAAGACGGTGTGAATTACATAAAGGATAACAATTCAACAAATCACACTTACTTAAATGGAGTGGAGCTTGAACCGGGAAAGGAAGTTTTGCTTAAGAACAAGACTACCGTAAGGATGGGTGATGAAGAATTCACCTTCTTGCTTAGAAAAGAATAATATAGTCATAGCCGGATTATAATTTATAGTCCGGCTGGATATGTTTAAAAAGGAGAAAATCCTAAACGGATTTTTTTGAACTCGCTCAAAGCCGCGAGGGGCTCCCCTTCGCATACGCTCGGGGCAGAAAAAGGAGAAAAGCATGAATTACGTTGCTGCTTATCATACGGATGTAGGATTAACAAAAAAAACAAACCAGGATTCATTGGGGATAAAAATAGCTGAAACCAACAGTGGGCAGGCAGCTTTCGGAGTGGTTTGTGACGGAATGGGAGGCCTTTCAAAGGGCGAACTTGCAAGTAAGGAAGTGATACTTGCATTTATGAATTGGTTTGACAGGGTGTTTATGGAGTCTGCGTGTAGCGGGGAATATGACACTTCCAAAATCAACGAAGAATGGAATGAAATAATACAAAGACAAAATAAAAGTCTCGGACAATTCGGTAAAGAACATGATTTACAGCTTGGTACAACTGTCTCTGCAATTTTACTGTATAAAGGTAGATATTATATAGTTCATGTCGGCGACAGCAGAATATATCAGTTGTCCGGAAGCAACGCATTTCTTCTTACCAATGACCAGACATTTATTGCCAGAGAAATAGCGGCAGGAAGAATGACAGTTGAACAATCAAAAACAGATCCGAGAAGAAGTGTTCTTCTTCAATGTGTCGGGGCATCCGAAATTGTTGAACCGGAGTTTTCAACAGGAATAATATTTCCGGATACTACATATATGATATGTTCCGACGGATTCAGACATCAGATATCCGAAGAGGAAATGATATCAAAAATCGGACCGCAAAATGCATTCGATGAAAAGAGTATGAAAGACGGATGTGTATATCTTACACAGCTTGTCAAAGAGAGAAGAGAGACGGATAATATTACGGTTGGCTTGATTAAGACTGTATAAACAAAAGTTTCATTTACAAAAAGTTGGGAAGGGAACATCATGACTAAGGAAGGTACTGTTTTAGACGGTAAATATGAAATATGGAAAGAGGTCGGCAGAGGTGGTATGTCTATCGTATATCTTGCGAGAGACAATCGACTCAACAAGCAGTGGGCAGTTAAAGAAATAAAAAATGACGGCTCGAAGTCTGCCAAGACGCTCTTGAAAGGTCTTGAACGTGAAGCAAATATCCTTAAAAATGTAGACCATCCGGTACTGCCGAGAATAGTCGATATTATTAATCAGGATAATATTATTTACGTTGTAATGGACTTTATCGAGGGTGAAACCATAAGTGAAAGACTTAAAAAAGAAGGCGCACAGCCACAGGAACTGGTTGTTGAATGGGGAATCCAGCTCGCAGGGGCATTGGATTATCTTCACAATATGAACCCTCCTGTAATATACAGGGATATGAAGCCTTCCAATGTAATGATTAAACCTGAGGGCGGAGTGAAGCTTATCGATTTCGGAACCGCCAAAGAGTATGACGTTGAAAATAATGCGGATACCACAGCTTTGGGTACAAGAGGATATGCCGCACCTGAGCAGTTCGGTGATAAGCAGGGACGAGGCATATACAATACCGATGCAAGAACCGATATATATAATCTCGGTGCAACCCTTTATCATATGGTTACCGGAAATAATCCGTGTGACCCGCCTTACGGTGTTCATCCGATAAGAGAGATGAATCCGGCGCTTTCGTCAGGACTTGAAAAGATACTTTTGAAATGTACTGAAGACAACCCGGCAAAGAGATATCAGAACTGCTCTGAGCTTATATATGACCTTGAGCATTATACGGAGCTTGACGATTCATATAAAAAGAAAAACAAAAGAAAGCTTACAACATTTATCGCAACATCCGTGCTTACCATAGCAGCAGCCGTAACTTCAATCTACGGATATGCAGGTTTAAAAAAGATAAAGATGGAAAATTACAATGCTTATATAGAAGCGGGTAATGATTATAAGATAGAAGAAGATTATTCAAGTGCGGTAGAAGAATATAAAAAAGCTTTCGAGCTTGACGGTAAAGATGCCGAGGCTTATGACAAATTTATCCAGACATATATAGATGCTTCTCATGAAATAAAAGAAGATGGAACAACTCCACTTGATTTGCAGACGGGGCTTAATGTTGTGGCTAACCGTATTAAGTCGGGTTATGCCGGTGTCGATAAAAATGATGAAGTGTTGTATAAGATGGCTATAACATATTTTGATGAGCTTGCTGATTATAAGACAGCTACCAAGTACTTCAATATGGTTGACAAGAAAGACAAAAACTTCGGTGAACTTGCATCTTACTATGGTTCGGTATCGCTCATCCTTTCAAGTACATCGGTAAATATTGATGAACTTCTTGAAGAAGTAAATGATTTTGCCGATTATAACCAACGCGAATACACTAACCAAAATGAAAATAAATTTATAAATTACAAAACGATAGGACAGATATATGCGACATATATAAATACCGAGGGCGTCGCAAAGAAAGCCGAAGAAGTAATGAGCAAGGCGGTTGAAGACCTTGACGAGTACACAGGAACAAAGCTTAATACCAACGATTATTACTATGCATATTATGATAACCTCTCAGTTATATACGAGCAACTTGCAAAAACTACCGAAAATGAGTCTGAAGCACATACATATTATGATGAGGTTATAGCTTATTGTGATGATTACCTTACAATTCTTGATATAAAGGTAGAAGAAAACGGCGAAATTGGATATGGCGGTGATAATGATAACGTATTCAATACAAGCTATTTCAACAAGATGATGAAGAAAGCATATTGCTATGAGCAGATGGGTGAGTATGACAATGCACTTTCGACATATAAGGAGCTTGAGGGCGTTTTGGGAACAGGAAATGTACTCAGCGCAAAAGTATATGCTGCGCATCTTGATTATATTTATACAGTATGTGAGGCTACAAATCAGGATCCTGCATATTGGAATGACCAATGCAAAAAGCAGTTGACTGACCTCATAAGTGTTTATGAGGAGGGTTCGAAAGTAGCGTCCATAGACAGTAACAAAACATGGAAAAAACGTAAGGACACGGTATCATCACTTGCCAATGGAACCATTAAAAAGCAGGATGATGCGGATGAACCTGATGATGAAAAAACATCCGAAGAAGAAAACGAAAATTCGGATGATAAAGAGATAGGAGAGTGATAGCTATGAAAGATATTTACAATTTATGCTTTTATGGCGGAATGACACTCGCCATAATCTTACTTATAACAAGTATAGTTTTATTTATAGTATTTAAGATTCCTAAAGTAATTGGAGATCTGACAGGTAGAAATGCCCGAAGGGAAATTGCCGAAAAGAAGAAGAAAAAGGGAGGAACCGAAAAGAGCAACAGCAGTAAGATTTTGAAGCAGGAGCAGAAAAAATACTACAATCAGGATACAGGAAAGATTACTATCAGAGACTCGGCAACAAATGAAGATGTTACTCGAAAGATTACAAGTAATATCGACCCGGCCACGATTAAATCGGTTGATATAAAACCTGAAGAAAGAGAAACGGATATCTTAAGACCGGAAGATGAATATGATATCAATGATTTATCCGTTGCCTCGGGAGAGGAAGAAACCACAGTACTTGATAATTCGGAAGCCGAAACTGATGTCTTAAGACCAAATGAGTCAAAAGAAAAAACATATTTTGACGATGACTTTGATCCTGACGGAGAGACAGATGTACTTAAGGCAGAAGATGACGGGCTTAAAGAAGACTCTGATTATGACGATTTCGATCCTGATGCGGAAACAGACGTCTTATGTTCAACAGACAGGATTGTAGCGGAAGACGATGACGAAACAGCAGTCTTAAAGGCTTCAAATGAAGACGAAGAAACAGTAGTCCTAAGATCCTCGGATAAAAACGATGACAGCGAAGCGGCAACCACGATATTATCCGGCGAGAAGAAAGAGAGTGCTACATCCCTTCCGATTGCCGATGATATAAATAACACCGAACATATAAAGGGTGTTGATAAAAAGCGATATATCTATGATGTAGTAGTTGTTCATACAGAGGAAAGCTTATAGGGAAGGAGAGAGAAAATTAATGAGAGAGTTTTGGAAAAAAACAAGCTTGCTTTATAAGTTAATAGCTGTGATTCTTACCGTCGTGATGGTTGGCACTACTTTGTATTTCCATTTTGACAGGAAGTATAGTGCGAAGGCGGAAGGTGAAATAAGAGCATTTCTTGCTTATTTACCTAATGATAATGACACGGAAAAATATGGCGCTGATGGTTGGATAGAGGTAATAAATGATAGCAGCGTTGGAAAAGGTGAGCGTGAATTTGCATATTTTATCGCTGTTCCTAATAGTGAAAACCTTGAAAAAATATGGTATACGACCGATGGAACAGCGGTTAATGTTGAAAATGCTACTCAAATAATATGTAGCAGTGACCAGTCGTCTGAATTATCAGGGTTTGTTGGCTATAAAGTTTATAAAATCCCTATTAATGATTATGATAGTGCTGCAAGCCTTAAATGGAAGTATACCTTTCCGAGTGCAACAGCTGTTGATGGAAATGTAGTTACGTTTAACAAGCAAACTTCTTGCAATACAATGACAGTAAAGCATGGAGAGGATGCTGTTTCAGATAACGCTATGGGTTATTATAATAATGGTGATACATTAACTGTTGAAATAACTACAACGGGTACATTAACAGCTTTAACTGTATTAGATGATAATGTGACTGTAGATCCTCAAACGAACGATAAATTGACTCTGGTTACAAATGAGCAGTCATTAGTAAATACATATACATATACATATACGTTTTCTGGAGATGTAAACAAAACATATACGGAGAAAGTTATAAGTGCAACAACAACAATTTCAGAATCGATACCAATACCATCAATAACTTATGCAACGCTAATATATGATCAGACAAAACCGGTATTAAAACCTACTGTAAGTGGGTTAGTGTTTGATCCCTCGAAATGGTATAAAAGCGATGAGCTTAAAGTGGAAATATCATCCGGAGCCGGAGATTCTGAGTCTCCAATTAAAGAAATAGAGCTATCTCCAACTAACGGTACTTGCGAAGGTGGGGATGATGTCGTTACTTTTAAAGCAAATAGTAGTGGTACAGCAACATTAAACGTTGGTGTCACGGATAATTCAGAAAATCAGACAAGCGAGTCTTATTCGTTTAAGGTGGATAAGGAACTTCCGGAGGTATCATCAATAGATGTTTCGGAAAAAAATCCAGATGGAACGAATTATTATGTTAAGCTTAATGATGACAATGAGGTTATAATCAGAGGTACAGTGAATGAAGCTTTTTCCGGTATAGCAGACGCTGGTGGACTTATGTTTCATGCAAAAAAAGATGGAGCAGGTGGTCATGGTGATAATCATAGCTATACCTTAGAAAGTGGTAATAATTCATATAACTTTTCAATAAACTTTGGCGCTATAGTGGGTAGTAATGTTGATTTTTCAAATCACAATAATGATGCTACCTATGAAGTTTGGGTTGTTCCTACTGATAATGCAGGAAATGTGGGCTCAGAATCGGATCATATTACCTTTATTCTTGATACAACAGCACCGGAATTGACCGGTACATACAACACAGATGTGGTTATTCAAAGACACAGTATTACAAGTACAATAACCGATGAAACTGCTGACGGTTATTGGGAAAATGTACCTGCCACTGAGATTGCAAACGGAAAACATCTTGTAAATAAAGCAAAATATAACAGAATCAGATATAAGGTTAAAGCAACCGATACTAATTTCGGTACATTAAAGTTTGTATCGGGAGAAACATATGACACAAAATCCACCGATGACTGGTATTATTGTGAGGTTCCTTTAAATGATATTACCAAGGCGAGTGCCGTTGAGTATTCAGTTACTGCAACCGACAAGGCGCTTAATGAGACAACGGCAGTTTTACCGTCGCTTCAGGAAGTTAATTCGGATCTTACAGTAAGCCTTGTATCTATTAAACATAATGGAACAGATGTAGAAGGAATAACTTCTTTAAGCGATTTAAAAACTTATTTTGCTAATAATTCCGACGTGAGCGGCTTCTATAATATTACCGTTAAGGCAACTTCGGGATATACTGTTAAGGAAATAACTTTAAAACAGGATACAAGTGATTATAAAAAATATCATAGCGGTGAGAACGGAGGTTTAACTAACAGCGCAGACACTGTTACAGGAATATTTACAACCAATGAAGTTACATTTGCTATTCCGGCTGTAATTGCCAATGTTGTGCTTGAAGATATGTCTTTATATGTTGACGATAGTAATCCTACACCAGGTCCGGTTACCGTAGATATCGGTGACTTGGTTTGTGATAATACTGCACCTATTGTTATTAATATGGGAACACTTGATGCGGCAAAATGGTATCAGGAGTATAATCTTCAGGTTGATGTTCAATCAGGTCCTAATGTATCGGATTCGGCTGTTGAGTCGGCTTTAAAGACTGCTTCATATTCGATTGACGGTTCTGCAGCTACCGGCATTGATATTCCGGCAGGAAAAAAAGTAGTTTCAAAAACAATTAGCATACCTGAATCAACTTCTACATTGGGAACAAAGGTAGTATTTGAGGCAAAAGATAAAGCTACAAATTCGGTAGATACAACAACCAACGAGTTTTATGTAAAAGTTGATAAAACAGCACCGGCTGTTGCACCGATAACAGTAAACGGAGAAGTGGTAGATGAGAGTGTTGTTTTGGCAGGTACACCTCAACTTGCATCAACCGTAACCGATAACCTTACGATAAATAATTATCATGTGTCGGTATTATATAACGGTGCTGCATACGCTGATTATCCTGTACTTGTGCAGAAAGACGAGACTTCTGAAAGTATTGATTACACTTTGCAGCAGTTCCTCGGAGACAAAGCACTTAATGATGGTAGATATGATGTAAGCGTTACGGCATGGGATAAATCGGGAAGAGTTTCCAATGTTTCGTCGACAGCATTTATAGTTGATAACACAATACCTGTAGTTACAGCTGACATTGTCGGTGGAACCTCGGGAAAATCGAATGGCTTCTATAATACGGATGTTACGGTAAGACTTACATGTAAAGATAATAACTTCAATCCTGCTGCTATGGTTGTTACAGATAACGGAAGTGCCGTAAATGCAGACTGGAAGGTAGGAACGGATGTATACTATGCAGATATAGTGCTTTCATCCGAGGGCATGCATAATATTATAGTTTCAGGAAATGACAAGGTTGGAAATGCTGCGGTATCAAAGCAGGTAGTATTTACAATAGATAAAACAGCACCGACTGTTTCACTTCTTGTAAACGGCGGACAGGTATACAGTGAAAGCAGAGGAACTCTTAATCTTATGGGACCTCTCACATTGACAGCGTCCATAACAGATACAAATGAGGATGCAGGTGATTTGAGAATTCAGGTTATCAAGACTATACCTGACACTGCTACTACAACTTCTGATTATATGTCTACCGGTGACAGAACATTTACTTTTGCAGATGAGGCAGATTATACAATAAATATATTTGCTGTTGATAAGGCAAATAATCAAGGTCCGACAAGAACTATAAGTTTCAGAGTTGATTCGACTGCTCCACAGCTTACCATAACAGGTGCAAACGGAGGAACTTCGGCATCTGCTACAACAGTTTCCTTCAATTTAAATGAAGCATTCTGGTCAGACGCAAAGGGTACGGTTGAGATATATCGTAAGGCCGGTGATGGTGTGGACGAAGTTCTTTTCAAGACCCTGACACTTACACCGACGCAGAAGAACTATTCACTATCGGAAGTTTTGACCGAAACCGGTATTTACAGATTTGAATTTAATGCAAATGATAAGGTTGGTCATACCGCGACAACTTCTCAGAAGGTTACGGTCGACAGAAATAAACCTGAGATTACATTAACGGGTGTAAATAATTACGATTCAACGGACGGAGAAGTAAGCATATCAGCTGTAATTAAGGATGAGTTTTATGCAAATAAAAAAGTATCCATTTCGGGTACCAGAATAGATGCGAACGGCAAGAAGACAGCAGTAAGCTTTTCACCTTTTGCTGCTACGGCAAATCCTACAACTATAAGTGATACATTTAAGGAAGAGGGTATCTATGATATAACCATTACCTCAACCGATATAGCAGGCAATGTATCAACAAGCAGTGTTCACTTTACTATAGATACATCAAAACCAAATATAGGTGATTTGTCAGACTTTGACGGAAAGACATTTAATAAGAAGACATTTAATGAGCTTAATCTTGATGAGCTTGAACTTGATAATCTTGTAAGTGATCTTACGGTTTGTCAGATTCGTATGTATCTTAACGGAAGTGAGTACGATGGAATTGATGAAATAGAAGATGGTTCATATACGCTTCTTATCACTGCTGAGGATGAGCTTGGACATAAGAGTGAAAAGACAGCAACTTTTGTTATAGATACCAAAGATCCGGTGTTTATCGTAACAGGTGTTGAAGACGGAGAAGTAAAAAATGAGGATTACAGCATAGAGGTTTCACTTCAGCTTGATGAGGATAAGCTTGAACAGGTTACATTGAACGGAAAAGACATTACACTTAAGAATAATGAGGCATCACTTAATGTAACCGAGAAGGGTGAATATGAGCTTTATATGAAGGCAACTGATGAGGCCGGAAATGAAGCGGAGCAGACCATAACATTTACATTTGGTGAGGAAAGTGTTGCAAGCGCTGTTTCCGACGCGGTTGAAAAAGCTGCAAGCCATTGGTGGATGTGGGCAGTACTTGCAGCTGCAATACTTGCGGTCGGAGGTTTTATCTTTATCGTTCTTAAGAGAAGAAAAGAAGATTAATTGACAAAATGTAATTTATGGTATATGTTAATCGGAGAATTAAGATATCTTAATTCTCCGATTTTTAAGATGGAAAAATGTAGGAAAAAAGAGTAATTAAACATGAGCTTACAGCAGCGAATGAAAACGGATTATAACAACAAAGACATTAGGAGAAAAACAGATGTTTGAAGCAGTAGTGTTTGATATGGACGGAGTTATCTTTGATACGGAAAAACTGTATCGAAGATTCTATATGGAAGAAGGAAAGAAAAGAGGCATTCCCGATGATATAATGACGAAGGCCTGCGAGCGAATAGCCGGAGGAACCAAATTTGACAATAAACCGAGATTTGAAGCTATTGTGGGTCGGGGTATTGAGTATTTGGAATTCCGTGACAGAGTCATGGAAAACTTTGAAAGTTTTGTATTAAAAAACGGAGTTGAGATTAAAGAAGGTGTTATAGAAACACTGGAATATTTAAAGGAACACAATATAAAAACAGCTCTTGCAACATCTACTATGGAAGAAAGAGCAAAGAGATATCTTGCTTCAAGAGATATGAATAAATATTTTGATAAGATTATATATGGAGATATGGTTGAACACAGCAAGCCGGATCCTGATATATATCTTAAGGCGTGTGCTGCGGTTAACGTTGAACCCGCAAGGGCAATAGCGGTTGAAGATTCCATAAACGGAATTGTATCGGCCGGAAGGGCAGGCATGTATCCGGTTATGGTGATTGACCTTATACAACCCAACGAAACGACAGCACAGTACGCTAAACAAGTATATGACAATATTAAATCAATTTGTGAACTGATATAAGATATAGAAATTAAGAAAATGTTTATGGGATATCTGCATATTATTAATCGTTAAGCAGGTACTCTGGAAACGCCTGTACTTAGCGATTTTTTGAAGCCATAATTGCTTTACAAAGTAAAAGCAGATTATGGCTTGAAAAAAGAGCTTAGTACAGCTGCGTTGGAGGGTAGCGAAAGCGTGCCTGCGAATGATTAATAATATGCAGATATCCTTCAAAGAAAGGAAAAAAATATGAATCTTTTGATTGTTATTTTGAAAAAAGCAAACTTAGTCAGTGAGCTTTGCAAGGAGCTTGCTGAGGAGGGGGTACACGGCGGAACCATACTTGACGGAACCGGTATGGCAAGCATTATTGAGAAAATGGATGATCTTCCGATGTTTAGTATGCTTAAGTCCATACTTGCGGATGATGATGAAAATGAAACAGTAAAAACCATGCTCTTTGTTATGGATGATGCCGAGATGGAAAAGGCTAAAGACGTAATTAGAAAAGTAGTAGGGCTTGATGAGCCTAACACAGGTATCATGTTTGCGGTTCCTGTATTATTTGTAGAGGGACTTGGTGCATAGATATGAGAATGAACACTCTGATAAATATTGCGATAATGCTTTTTGCTGCACTTATCGCGGGAAAGATTGTAAAGAAATTAAAACTGCCTAATGTTACCGGTTATCTGGTTATCGGACTTTTGATCGGACCGAATTGTATAAAGCTTTTGTCCCAGGAATTTTTGGACAGTGTTTCTATAATTTCGGAAGTTGCGTTGGGCTTTATAGCGTTTTCAATCGGTGCGGAATTTAAGATTTCGTTTTTGAAAAAAATTGGAAAAGCTCCTATAGTTATAGGTATTACCGAGGGGCTTGGAGCAGTATTTGTGGTTGATACGATAATGCTTTTATGTGGTTTTGACATACCGTTTGCACTTGCTATGGGTGCTATAGCTTCGGCTACGGCTGCAGCATCAACGCTTATGATAGTTAAACAATATAAAGCAAAGGGTCCTGTAACACAGACGCTTCTGCCTGTCGTTGCGCTTGATGATGCGGTTGCACTTATGGCATTTGGTATTTCAATGGCTGTTGCAAATGTAATTGTGGCGCGTGGAGATGTCTCTCTGGGCAGACTTTTGCTTGAACCGTGCATTGAACTTTTGGGAGGAATTGCCTTTGGTATATTGCTCGGAATTATAATGACATTTCTTGTAAAGGTTTATACGGGAAGAGGTAACAGACTTGCGGTAACCATAATGATGATTTTTATCTGCCTGGGTGTATCTGACGAAGTAGGCTTTTCATCACTTCTTGCCTGTATGATGCTTAGTACCGTATTTGTTAATCTGTCAAAATTCAGCGACAAGATATATGAGCCGGTTGACAGAATTACACCGCCTATATATATGATGTTTTTTATAATTTCCGGAGCATCGCTTGATGTAACGGTTATTACATCGGTCGGACTGGTCGGAACGATTTACGTAATAGGAAGAGTTATAGGAAAATATCTCGGGGCTTCATTTGGCGCACGGGTTACAAAAGCACCTAAGCCGGTAAGAAAATATCTGGGATTAACTCTTGTTCCGCAGGAGGGTGTTGCGATAGGTCTTGCTTCTTCGGCGGCGGCTACACTTCCGGAGTATGGCGGAAAGATAAAAACCATCGTTTTATGCGGTGTTGTAATATATGAGCTTTTTGGTCCTGTTATTACGAAAATGGTATTGAAGAAGGCAGGAGAGATAACGGCATAAATACCAAAGCTTGTGCATATTAATTATTAGTAAAATAATATGCGGAGGTGGAATATGTCTGTTGCAAAGAAATTTACAAATGTATTAAGAGCACTTATTATATCCTATCTTGTGACAGGGCTTATGCTTCTTTTTATAGCGTTTCTTATGTATAAGCTCGGACTTGACGAAGGCAAGGTTAATTTTGCCATTACGCTTACCTATATACTTGCATCCTCTATTGGGGGACTTGTTATAGGAAAGTGCATGAAGGAAAAGAAGTACCTTTGGGGACTTTTACAGGGGGCATTGTATGTGGGGATTATATTGCTCGCGTCGATACTTATTTCACATGGAAATAATGTGATATCAACCAGGGGGCTAAGCACTGTTATCCTGTGTATTTGCGGCGGTATGCTCGGCGGAATGATTAGCTGAAAAAATAGCTTTTCTTTATAGTTTTTTTATGTTATAATATGCGTTAGCTGTAGCATTTTATCAAAAAATGTTATGATTTGCATGATGTTTTATGCAACGAAAAAAATGAGATAAACTCAGGAGGAATTTAAAAATGAAGAGAATTAAGACTTTAACTGATAAGACTTTAAACAGCACAGTAGTTAAGGGCGGTTGTGGCGAGTGCCAGACTTCATGCCAGTCAGCATGTAAGACTTCATGCACAGTTGGTAACCAGAGCTGCGAGAATAAATAATAGAAAGACGATACATAATATCCTAATTAAAGGGGATTATCTTCGATAGTCCTCTTTAGTTGCGTTATTAAAAGAGGTACCACAGATGGTTTATCAGTATATCAATAACGGATATTATATCGTTCTTGATGTATGCAGCGGTTCGGTTCACGTAGTGGACGAGCTTGTATATGATATGATTGCCCTGTTTGAAAAAAAAGACAGGAAAGCGATAGCTTCAGCAATCAAAGAAAAGTACGGTGATAAATATTCGGAGTTTGACATCTATGAGGCGTATGCGGATATCGAAGAGCTGAAAGAATCGGGTCAGCTTTTTACGGAGGACGTGTACAAAGATGTAATAGTCGATTTTAAAAAGAGAAAAACAGTGGTCAAAGCCTTATGTCTTCATATAGCGCATGATTGTAACCTCGCCTGTAAGTATTGCTTTGCGGATGAGGGCGAATATCATGGTCAGAAGCGTGAGCTTATGAGTCTTGAAGTAGGAAAAAAGGCTATTGACTTTCTTATAGAGAATTCCGGCAGCAGAGTAAATCTCGAGGTTGACTTCTTCGGCGGCGAGCCTCTTATGAATTTTGAGGTGGTTAAAGAAATAGTTGCCTATGGAAGAAGTAAGGAAAAGGAATTTAATAAAAACTTCCGTTTCACGCTTACTACCAACGGAGTGCTTTTGGATGATGATGTTATAGAATTCTGTAATAAGGAAATATCAAATGTTGTCCTTAGCCTTGATGGTCGAAAATGCATACATGACCTTATGCGGCCTACCAGAAACGGTAAAGGAAGCTATGACGTAATAGTTCCTAAGTTTAAGAATTTTGTCGAGAAACGAGGAGACAAGAGCTATTACGTAAGAGGAACCTTTACCAGAAACAATACGGACTTTTCCAATGACTTCAAGGAAATGGCTGATCTCGGATTTAAGGAGATTTCCATAGAGCCGGTTGTTGCGGCACCGACAGAGGATTATTCTATACGTGAAGAAGATTTGCCGCAGATATTTGAAGAATATGACAAGCTTGCGCTTGATATCATAGAAAGATATAAGAAGAAAAAGCCGGTTACGTTTTTCCATTATATGATTGATTTAAACGGCGGACCTTGTGTCTATAAGAGGCTTTCAGGCTGTGGCTCGGGAACGGAATATCTGGCGGTTACACCGCAGGGAGAACTTTATCCTTGTCATCAGTTTGTAGGTATAGATGGATTTAAGCTTGGAACGGTATTTGACGGAATAGAAAATACGGATGTGGTGAACGAATTCAAGCTTTGCAATGTATATGCCAAGGAAAAATGTAAGGATTGTTTTGCAAGATTTTATTGCAGCGGTGGTTGTGCCGCAAATTCTTACCTTTACAGTGGCGGTATACTTGATACATATGACATCGGCTGTAAGATGCAGCAAAAGCGTGTCGAATGTGCCATTATGATAAAGGCTGCTTTGGCCGATTTAGAAGAGGAGTGTAGAGATGAAGAAAGCTAAAAAAAATGCTGTAATTAAGCTGCTTGTATTTCTGCTTTTGCTTGCAGGAGCGATTTACATGGCAATTGCAGGTGTAGGAAAGGAAAAAACAGGTAAGGCAAAAGATATTCCTTTGGGCCTTGACCTTCAGGGAGGACTCAGTGTTACTTATCAGATAGAAGATGAGAAACCTTCCGATGAAGAGATAGATGCAACTATAGACAAGCTTCAGCGAAGAGTTGATGAGTACAGCAGCGAGGGTGAGGTTTATAAGGAAGGCGATAACAGAATTACCGTTGAAATCCCTGTAGACACCAGCAAATATGATGCTCATGATATTCTTGATGAACTCGGTCAGCCGGGACAGCTTTTGTTCCTTGATGAAACCAATTATGCTTATTGGTCACAGGGACTTGATTATGAAGCAGCACTTACCGGTGCTGATGTAAAAGAAGCAGCTGCGGCAACAGATACAAATGATACAACAGGTATCAGAGAATATTGCGTTCAGCTTAACTTTACCGATGACGGAACAAAGAAATTTGCTGATATTACTTCCGCAAATGTTGGAAATATCATTTATATAATCTATGACGGTGAGGTTGTAAGTGCTCCAAGAGTTAAGACGGCAATTACCGGAGGTAATGCGGTTATAGATGGTATGGAGGACTATGATGAGGCTGAGAGACTTGCATCAACTATCAAAATCGGTGCACTTCCTCTTGAGCTTTCACAGCTTCAGTACAATATTGTAGGTGCAAAACTTGGTCGTGAGGCTATTTCAACAAGCCTTATCGCAGGTGCAATCGGTTTTGGTCTTGTATGTCTTCTTATGATCATACTTTACTTATTACCGGGCTTCCTTGCTTCAATTGCACTTGTTTCATATATTGTGCTTATGCTTTTAGTATTAAGCGTAAGAACAGTTACACTTACCCTTCCGGGTATTGCAGGTATCATACTTTCAATCGGTATGGCGGTTGATGCGAATGTCATCATATTTACACGTATCAGAGAAGAGATAGCAGCGGACAAGGGTGTAAGAAACGCTGTTGAGGCAGGTTTCCATAAGGCTCTTTCGGCAATCCTTGATGGTAACATCACAACTCTTATCGCAGCATTCGTTCTTATGATGCTTGGTACAGGTAGTATTAAAGGATTTGCTACCACACTTATGATTGGTATTATCCTTTCAATGTTTACCGCTATTGTTATCACTAAGCTTTTACTTAAGATTGCGGTAGATCTTGGACTTACCGGTAAAAAGCTTTACGGTTCGGCTAAGCCGCCTAAGAAAGTTAACTATATTAAGATTTCAAGAGTTTGTATTGTTATCTCTCTTGTAGTAATAATCGGAGGACTTATCTTCCTTCCTGTTAACAAGTCAAGAAAGGGATCATCTCTTAATTATGCACTTGAGTTTACAGGCGGTACTTCAACTACCGTTACATTTGAGGGCGAGGAGGTCTTTGATCTTGAAAAAGCAGAAAATGAGGTTGTTCCTGTTATAACTGATGCAACCGGATTATCTGCCGCAAATATTCAGATTCAGACAGTTGAGGATTCAAATCAGGTGATTTTCAAGACTCCTGAGCTTACCGAGGATCAGGCAACAAGCTTTGAAAAAGCAATCAAGGATAAATTTGAAGTTTCGGAAATCAGTGAGCAGAGTATAAGCTCAACCATAAGCGGTGAGATGAAAAAGGATGCCATTATAGCTATCATCATTGCATCCATTCTTATGCTTATCTATATTGCAATAAGATTCTCGGATTTAAGATTTGGTGCATCTGCGGTATTGGCACTTATCCATGACGTTATGGTTGTGTTCGCTATTTATGCAGTAGCAAGACTTTCGGTTGGTAACACATTTATTGCATGTATGCTTACAATCGTAGGTTATTCTATCAATGCCACCATCATCATATTTGACCGTATTCGTGAGAATATGAAGATTATGGACAGAAACGTAGAACTTGATGAGGTTGTTAATACAAGTATTGCCCAGACACTTACAAGAAGTATTTATACTTCACTTACAACTTTCATAATGGTACTTGTTCTCTTTATTGTGGGTGTTCCTGCACTTAAGGAATTCACATTCACTCTTATGGCAGGTATCGTATGCGGTGCTTATTCTTCAATCTGCATCACAGGACCGATGTGGTATTTCTTCAAAAAGCATATCGGAAAGAAGAAAGCAGAAGAGGCAGCATAATATTCCTGTTTACCTAGCAGGATTGAAAGAAAGGGTTCCACTAACGGAAGCCCTTTCTTTTTTTATTCGACACGAGAGAAAAAACATAGGGTATTTACAACGTGCCTTCAATTTGCTAAAACAGTGATTATATATGAAAATTAGTCTGCTTTTTTGGTTATAAAGCCATCTTTTTACCACTTCACAAACCGGATATTTGGACACATTCAAAATGGGGTATTTGATCACATTCAAAATGGGGCATTTTATCACTTCATAATTGGAAAAATATTGATAAGTTTGGTGCATTGATGTATAATTTTGACTATGTATAAAGTTTTTTCGGACGGTGTATTATGGAAGAAAAATGGACAGTCTATGCCAAGAGGGCAGACTTTAATGAAATAGGGAAAAAATATAATATCGACCCCGTTGTGGCAAGAGTTATAAGGAACAGGGATATAGTCGGAGACGAAGCGATAGAAAAGTACCTTCATGGGAAAATGTCTGATGTGCATGAGCCTTCACTTATGAAAGATATGGACAAAGGCTGTCGTATAATGTCCGAAAAAATAGAAGCCGGAAAGAAGATAAGAATTGTATCGGATTATGATGTGGACGGCATAATGTCCAATTATATATTGTATAAGGGACTTCTTGAGGCAGGGGCCGATGTAAGCTATGAGATACCTGACAGGCTTACGGACGGTTACGGTATAAACAGAAGGATTATCGATGAGGCAAATGCTGATGGAATTGATACGATAATAACCTGTGATAACGGAATAGCTGCTTTTGAGGCGATAGAGGCTGCCAAAGCTTACGGAATGACGGTTATAGTAACCGATCATCATGAGGTTCCGTTTGAGCTTGATGAAGAAGGAAATAAAAAGTATAAAATAGTATCGGCGGATGCGGTTATTGACATTAAGCAGGAGGATTGCAAATATCCGTTTAAGGAAATCTGCGGAGCGGGAGTTTCATATAAATTTATAAGAAACCTCTACAAAATAATGGGAATTGACTGGCCGGATGAAGATAAATATATAGAGATGCTGGGACTTGCGACCGTATGTGATATTATGTCGCTTAAGGATGAAAACAGAATATATGTAAAAAGAGCACTTGAAATAATAAAGGATACAAAAAATATCGGACTTAAGGCACTTATCAAAGTAAACGGTCTTTACGGAAAAGAGCTGCACGCTTTTGATTTCGGTTTTGTTTTGGGACCGTGTTTTAATGCAACGGGCAGACTTGAGAGTGCGAAGGTCGGTCTTTCACTTTTGCTTTCGGATGATGAAGCATATGCTGTCAGTGAGGCCGAAAAGATAAAAGAGATAAATGCCGAGCGAAAGGACATGACTGAGGAAGGCACAAAAAAAGCTATAGAGATTGTTGAAGAACAAAGCAAGGATGATACAATTCTTGTGGTATATATTTCGAAGCTTCACGAAAGTCTTGCGGGAATAGTTGCAGGAAGAATAAAGGAAAAATATTACAGACCTACGCTTGTCTTTACGGACGGTGAGGGCGACATACTTAAAGGCTCGGGGCGTTCCATAGAAGGCTATAATATGTTTGAAGAATTAAATAATGTGAGAGATTTATTTTTGAAGGTCGGCGGACATGAGATGGCTGCAGGCTTTTCAATAGAAAAAGATAAGCTTGAAGAGCTTAGACGAAAGCTGAATGAAAATCAAAAGCTTACCGAAGAAGATCTATGTTATAAGGTTCGTATAGATGTGGCAATGCCTTTTTCATATATCAGTGAGGAACTTATTAATCAGCTTAATCTGCTTGAACCATACGGAAAAGATAATCCGAAGGCATTGTTTGCCCAACCGGGTTTAAGCGTCGTAAGGCTTAAATTTATGGGCAAGGATAATCAATACGGACGCATTACATTTCAGGATAAGGACGGATTTAGGATAGAAGCGGTGGATTTTCACATAAATTCTTTCCTAGAACGCATAAAAATGTGGTTTGGAGAGCAAGAATGTGATAGAATGGTAAAAGGACAGCCCAATAATATCAGGCTTAACGTTGCTTATCATCCGGAGCTTAATGATTATAATGGAAAGACCAGTATACAGATAAGACCGGACAGGTATCAAAAAGCGGGCTGATTATAGTTTAATCAGTTATGATGGATATCAAACAACAGACAGATTAATATATAGATTATACAATATGAATAATAAAGAACAGGAGAAAAAATGATGAAAGAGTTAAAAGATTATATTACCAATATACCTGATTTTCCGAGCAAGGGAATAATATTCAGGGATATTACAAGCGTGCTTGAGGATAAGGACGGTTATGCACTTGCAATTGACGAGATGAACAAATTTCTTGACGGTGTGGATTATAATGTGATTGCCGGTACGGAATCAAGAGGATTTATATTTGGTGCACCGCTTGCTTATATAAATAAAAAGAGTTTTGTTCCTGTAAGAAAGAAAGGTAAACTTCCGAGAGCTACGGTAGAAAGAAGTTATGATCTTGAATACGGAACAGCTACTATAGAAATTCATAAGGATGCTATTAAACCGGGAGATAAGGTTGTACTTGTGGATGATCTTATTGCTACCGGAGGAACTATTGAAGCTGCCGCAAAGCTTATCGAGGAGCTTGGCGGTGAAGTTGTTAAAATGATTTTCCTTATCGAGCTTACCGATCTTAAGGGAAGAGAAAAGCTTGATGGATATGTAGTTGAATCGGTTGTTCAGTTTGAGGGAGAATAATAACAGGCAGGGAGCGTGGTATTATGGCAGATACAGCTAAATTATCACATAATATTTTGAAAAATGATCTGAGTAAGCCAAGTGACTTTACTCCGCCGGAGGAGCTTTATGAACAACTTAAGAAGACTGTTCTTAAGTATCACCCGTCCGATGATTTATCTATTATCGAGAAGGCGTATAAGGTTGCATGTGAGGCACATAAGGATCAGAAACGTAAGTCGGGTGAACCGTATATTATTCACCCTATTTGTGTTGCCATAATTCTTGCGGAGCTTGAGCTTGATAAAGAAACCATTGCGGCAGGACTTTTGCATGATGTGGTTGAAGATACCGTTATGACCACCGAGGAGATTTCAAAGGAGTTTTCGCCTGAGATTGCTTTATTGGTAGACGGTGTTACAAAACTTACTCGATTGGATTTATCACAGGATAAAATCGAACTTCAGGCAGAAAATTTAAGAAAAATGTTTCTTGCCATGGCAAAGGATATAAGAGTTATCCTTATAAAGCTTGCCGACAGGCTTCACAACTTAAGAACCTTACAATATCAGACTCCTGCCAAGCAGATAGAAAAGTCAAGAGAAACCATGGATATATATGCACCAATTGCACACAGGCTCGGTATTTCCAAGATTAAGATTGAGCTTGATGATTTGTCCATGCAATATCTGTATCCGGATGTCTATTCAAGCCTTAAAGAGGATATAGAAAATTATGTTTCCGCAGGCGAGGAATTCATCAACAATATGGTGGAGGAAGTAAGCGGATTTATGAAGGAGGCCGGAATAGAGGCCGAGGTTGACGGAAGAGTCAAGCACCTTTTCAGCATTTATAAAAAAATGGTTACACAGGGTAAAACCCTTGATCAGATATATGATATACATGCGGTCAGAATTAAAGTGGAGACGGTTAGGGACTGCTATGCCGCACTTGGTATAATTCATGAAAAATATAAACCTATACCGGGACGTTTCAAGGATTATATAGCCATGCCTAAGTCCAATATGTACCAGTCGCTTCATACCACACTTATCGGTCCGGAAGGAAAACCTTTCGAGATACAGATAAGAACATTTGAAATGCATAAAACTGCTGAATACGGTATCGCAGCACACTGGAAATACAAAGAGGGTGTGGGCGGAAAGAAGACGGAAGAAGAGAAGCTCACATGGTTAAGACAAATTCTCGAATGGCAGACCGATACTACCGATAATAAAGAATTTGTCAGTGCAATAAAGACAGATTTGAATATTTTTTCGGATCAGGTTTATTGCTTTACACCGGCAGGAGATGTAAAGAACCTGCCTAAGGGCTCAACTCCGATTGATTTTGCTTATATTATTCATACCGCTGTCGGAAACAAGATGGTCGGAGCGAGAGTAAACGGTAAGCAGGTACCTATAGAAACGGAGCTTCATAACGGTGACCGTGTCGAGATAATAACCTCGCAAAATTCAAAGGGACCGAGTCTTGACTGGCTCAATGTAGTTAAGAGTACGCAGGCAAAGACCAA
This sequence comes from Lachnospiraceae bacterium UBA3820, assembly GCA_002369325.1. Lineage (GTDB taxonomy): Bacteria > Bacillota > Clostridia > Lachnospirales > Lachnospiraceae > Coprococcus_C. Next base: position 7,503 of record DFDU01000067.1, on the reverse strand, counting down.
AATCAATCAATGGTTCAGACTTGAAAACAAGGATGATAATATCCAGAAGGGCAGAGATGCAATAGCTTCATATTGCAAGGCAAAGGGTATTACAGCTTCCGATATAATGAAGACCGAATTTATGGATAAGGTCTTGAAGAAATATAATTTTGCCAATTGGGAGGCACTCCTTGCAAGTGTCGGACATGGTGGAATTAAAGAAGGTCAGGTTGTAAACAGACTTCAGGAAGAATACAAAAATGAGCTTGCGCGTAAGGTTACCGAGGATGATATAGTAGAGAAGATTAATACGCCGGGACGTACCGCAAAAAACAGCAAGGAAGGAATTGTTGTTAAAGGTATTGATGATGTTGCGGTAAGATTTTCCAAATGCTGTGCGCCTGTTCCGGGTGATGAGATAGTAGGATTTATCACAAGAGGACGAGGTATATCCATACATCGTACCGATTGTATAAATGTCCTTTCCATGAGCGAGCTTGATCGGGACAGACTTATAGAGGCCGAGTGGGCGGATGACCAGGCCGGAAGTTCAAATTTTTATACTGCCGAGATTAATATCTATGCAGTCGAAAAGCAGGGACTTATATTTGCACTTACCAAGATATTTAATGAGGAAAATATAAACCTTACGGGATTAAATGTAAGACTTAACAAACATGGAAAAGCGACGATTTCGGTCAAGTTTGATATACATTCGAAAGATCAGCTTATGAAGATAATTGCCAAGATAAGAAGTATAGAGGGCGTTATCGATATCGAAAGAACTACCGGCTGATGAATTAAAGCCGAGATTATCATAATGATGTTGATAAAAGGCAGATAAGATAAAAGAAAGGAAAATATATGGCAAATATTATTACCGTTACCAATGTGCTTGGAGCGATGGCGACAAATTGTTATATGGCGGTTAATACCGATACCAGAGAAACCGTTATAATCGATCCGGCAGCGAAACCGGAATTTATAATAAAAAGATGTAAAGAACAACAGTATAAGGTTGTGGCTATCTTGCTTACGCATGGACATTTTGATCATATAGGAGCACTTGCGGGAGTAAGGGCCGAGTATCCCGATGCTAAGGTGTATGCAGGAAAAGAGGAGGCTGATGTACTTCATAATTCAGCTGTAAATATGTCTATAGATTTCCCTCCGGAAATATCAACGGATGCGGATGAATATGTGGACGACGGAGAGATACTTAAGCTTTTGGATACGGAAATAAAATGTATTCATGTGCCGGGGCATACAAAGGGCGGCGTGTGCTATTACTTTGAAGAAAACAAGATTCTTTTCTCAGGAGATACGCTTTTTGAAATGAGCGTAGGACGTTCCGATTTCCCTACCGGAAGCTGGGAAGACTTATTGGAAAACATCAGCAAAAAGCTTTTGACATTGCCGGAGGATGTGATTGTTTATTCGGGACACGGCGGCAAGACAAATGTAGGAAGGGAAAAGATGATGAACCCTTTTTTTGCTGACCTGTAAAAAGGAGACTGACTATGATTTTGCTTGAGCAAAATGTGCAGGATTATAATAATGATTTACGTGCCATGATTATGGCTTTTTTTCCCGGAGAAAAGATTGTTTCCGGTGAAAAAAAACAGGAGGCTGATGGAGCGGCTCGCTTTAAACTTGAGGCACATTTCGGTGATGAAAGAACAAGCCTTACTTTGATAAAACCGGACGGATCGATTGCATATGATAAAATCGTATACGGAGGCTACCGCGACAGAAAAGCATTCAGAAATGAGTTTAAACTTGCATTATACAGACTTTTGTCGGGATATACCGGCAGGAAACTTCCCTGGGGAGATTTGACCGGAGTAAGACCTACCAAGATCGCCATGAAGGCAGTTAAGGAAGGAAAAGAAAAATCAGAGATAACAGATTATTATATAAAAACATATGACACCTCCGAAAAGAAAGCTTCGCTTTCCTATGATGTGGCAAAAAATGAACTTGAACTGATTAAGACGATTGATTTTAATAATTCCTATTGTTTATATATAGGGATTCCTTTTTGTCCGAGCAGATGTCTTTATTGCTCTTTTGCGGCATATGCGATTGAAAGCCAAAAAGACAAGGTGGACAGGTATCTGGACAGGCTGTGCGAGGAATTGTCATTTATAGCCGAAAAGTATAAGGACAAAAAACTTGCAGCTGTTTATATGGGTGGAGGAACTCCGACATCGATAAGCCACGAACAGTTGGATATGTTGCTTTTTCATATCGATGATTTGTTTGATTTGAACAAAAACAACCCGGTTGAATATACCATAGAAGCCGGAAGGCCGGACAGTATTACAAAAGAAAAACTGCTTGTCATGAAAAAACACAGTGTGACAAGAATCAGTATAAATCCGCAGACCATGAACGACGAGACGTTAAAGAAAATCGGTCGCGCACATACCGTAAGGCAGCTTGAGGAAGCCTTCAAGACGGCAAGGGAGTGCGGCTTTGATAATATCAATATGGACATTATAGCGGGACTCCCGGGTGAAGATAAAGCCATGATGGAACACACTCTTAATAAGATAAGGGATATGAAGCCGGAAAGCCTTACTGTTCATTCGCTGGCGATAAAAAGAGCGGCGAAGCTTAACGAGAGCCTGGATGATTATAAGGCGGATATTAATCATGATGTGGATGAAATGTTATATATGGTTAATGATACGGCGAAGGAGCTTTCCATGAAGCCTTATTATTTATATCGCCAAAAAAACATAGGCGGTAATCTGGAAAATGTAGGCTATGCAATTCCCGGTAAGGAATGCTTATATAATGTGCTTATCATGGAGGAGCTTACGGATATAATTGCGGCAGGCGCAGGAGCATCGTCAAAATATGTTATAAGAGACGAAGAAGATAATGTCATAAGAATTGACAGATCGGAAAATTGCAAATCTCTTGATGATTATATAGACAGATTCGACGAGATGATAATGCGAAAGCGTTAGAAGAAAAACGTGTGTCGTATAAGAATTGATTATATATTTTAAATAATTGACGGAATTTATTTCAGGAGGAAAAGATAAATGGCTATGAAAAAGAAGCCTGTTACAGGTATGAAGGATATACTTCCGAAGGAGATGGCGATAAGGGATTATTGTATAGGACTTATTAAGGAAACCTATAAGACCTTTGGTTTTACATCAGTTGAAACTCCTTGTGTAGAGCATATCGAAAATTTAAGCAGTAATCAGGGCGGAGAAAATGAAAAACTCATATTTAAGATTTTAAAAAGAGGCGATAAACTTGCTTCTGCCGCTAAAAAGCTTGTTGAAACAGGTGCGGATGAAGAAGGCGTGATAGATACAGGTGTTCTTATGGAGGAGGGACTCAGATATGATCTGACACTTCCTTTATCAAGATATTATTCCAATAATGCCAATGATTTACCGAGTCCTTTTAAGGCTCTTCAAATGGGAAATGTATGGCGTGCCGACAGACCTCAGAGAGGAAGATATCGTCAGTTTATGCAATGTGATATAGATATACTCGGTGAGCCGTCGATTATTGCGGAAATTGAACTTATACTTGCGACAACGACTCTTTTGGGAAAGCTTGATTTTAAGAATTTTACAATAAGAATAAATGACAGAAGAATACTTAAGGCTATGGCTGCATATTCGGGATTTCCGGAGCAGGATTACGATACGGTATTCATAATACTTGATAAGATGGATAAAATCGGACTCGGGGGAGTTAAAGAGGAGCTTGTTTCCTGCGGTTACAGTGAAGCTTCGGTAGACAAATACCTTAATCTTTTCGATAAGGCATCGGGCGATATCGAGGGAGTGAGATTTATCAAAAACGAGCTCGGAGATTTCCTTGATGCAGAGGTTTCGGAAAATCTCGAGACCATCATAACAAGCGTTGAAAATGCAAAGTCTGCCGAGTTTAAAATGCAATTTGATCCAACTCTTGTTCGCGGAATGTCATATTACACCGGACCTATATTTGAAATCTCGATGGATGAGTATGGCGGTTCTGTCGGCGGCGGAGGACGTTATGATGAGATGATAGGTAAATTTATCGGAACAGCTACACCTGCTTGCGGTTTTTCAATCGGCTTTGAGCGTATAATTATGCTTCTCCTTGAAAATGATTTCAAGATACCGGGAGAAAGCAATAAAAAAGCTTATCTTATAGAAAAAGGCATGCCGGCCGACAAGCTTCTTAAGATACTTGATAAGGCGAAGGCAGAGAGAGAAAACGGCACATTTGTAAATGTGGTAATCATGAAGAAAAACAAGAAATTCCAGAAGGATCAGATGGCGCTTGAAGGTTATAACGAATTCGTGGAATTTTTCAAGGATAGAGATATATAAGCAAAACAATATGCACAGGCGTATAAGCCTCATTAATAATGAATAATTATATTTAAGATTTAAGGAGATATATAAGAAATGGCTGAATCAATGAAGGGACTTAAGAGAAGTCACAGATGTACTGAAGTTAGTAATGCACTTATCGGTAATGAAGTAACCGTTATGGGATGGGTGCAAAAGAGCAGAAACAAGGGTGGTATTATCTTTGTCGATTTGCGTGACCGTACCGGAATACTTCAGATAATATTTGAAGAAGCAAATGTTGGCGCAGAAGGATATGCAAAGGCTGAAAAGTTAAGAAGCGAATTTGTTGTTGCAATAACAGGAAAGGTTGCAAAGAGAGCCGGCGCCGTAAATGAAAATATCAAAACCGGCGATATAGAGATTATCGCTTCCGATATAAGGATTCTTTCGGAGGCTGAAACACCTCCGTTCCCTATAGAGGAGAACAGCAAGACAAAGGAAGAGTTAAGATTAAAGTACAGATATCTTGACCTGAGAAGACCTGATCTTCAGAAAAATATCATGTTAAGAAGTAAGGTTGCCACACTTACAAGAGCATTTCTTGCAGAGGAGGGCTTTATAGAGATTGAAACACCTACACTCTGTAAGTCAACACCTGAGGGAGCAAGAGATTATCTTGTACCTAGCCGTGTGCATCCGGGCAACTTCTATGCACTTCCTCAGTCACCACAGATATATAAGCAGCTTCTAATGTGCTCGGGATATGACAGATATTTCCAGATAGCAAGATGTTATCGTGATGAGGATCTTCGTGCCGACAGACAGCCTGAGTTTACTCAGATAGATATGGAGCTTTCTTTTGTGGATGTGGATGATGTTATAGATGTTAATGAGCGTCTTCTTGCTAAGCTTTTTAAGGAGACTATAGGAGTTGAGGTTTCACTTCCTATCCAGAGAATGACCTACAAAGAGGCAATGGAAAGATTCGGTTCGGATAAGCCTGACTTAAGATTTGGCATGGAGCTTAAGGATATAACCGATGTTGTTAAGGATTGTGAGTTTGTTGTATTTAAGGGTGCAATCGAAAACGGCGGAAGTGTCAGAGGTATTAATGCCAAGGGACAGGGCAATATGCCTCGTAAGAAGATAGATGCACTTGTTGACTTTGCAAAGGGATACGGTGCAAAGGGTCTTGCATACATTGCCATCCAAGAGGACGGAAGCTATAAATCTTCATTTGCAAAATTTATGACAGATGAAGAAATGAGCAATATCGTTTCTGCCATGGAAGGTGAGAAGGGCGACCTGCTTTTATTTGCCGCTGACAAGAATAAGCTTGTATATGATGTGCTCGGCGCATTAAGAGTTGAGCTTGCAAACCAGCTTGGTCTTCTTGATAAGAATGAATATAGATTTGTATGGATAACAGAGTTCCCTCTTCTCGAGTGGAGCGATGAACTCGGAAGATTTCAGGCTATGCACCATCCATTCACAATGCCTATGGAGGAAGATTTGCAATATATTGACAGTGATCCGGGCAGAGTGCGTGCAAAGGCGTATGATATAGTGTTAAACGGAAATGAAATTGGTGGAGGTAGTGTACGTATCCATCAGAACGATATACAGGAAAAGATGTTTGAAGCTCTCGGCTTTACTATGGAAAAGGCATATGAGCAGTTCGGGTTCTTATTGAATGCTTTCAAGTATGGAGTACCGCCACACGCAGGACTTGCATACGGACTTGATCGTCTTACCATGCTTATGGCAAAGGAAGACTCGATCCGTGACGTGATCGCATTCCCTAAGATTAAGGACGCTTCATGTCTTATGAGCGAGGCACCAAACATTGTTGATGAAAAACAGCTTGAAGAGCTTGGAATCAGTATTATTAAATCAGACAGCGAAAGTGAAGCTTAGTACCGCTACGTCGAAATCTGAGCGAAAGCGTGTTTGTGATGAGACTTAATTAATACGGTACGCAATAGGAGATTAAAATGAATAAAAGAAGTATGCGTGTACTTGAATTTAATAAAATACTTGAGATGCTTACAGGGTATGCTGCTTCTGATATGGCGAAGAGACGCTGCGACAGAATAAAACCGCAGCGTGATATAAATGTAATTAATACACATCAGGAGGAGACAAGAGATGCACTCCTTCGTCTCAACAGGCAGGGAAATGTATCATTTTCGGGGTTGAGAGATATACATGCATCCATAAAAAGACTTGAGGTTAAGGGTGCTCTTACCACGTCGGAGCTTCTTGATGTGGCGGCAGTTATAAATACCGCTTTGGAAGTCAAGGCTTACGGCGACGGTTCGGATCTGGCCGATACCGTAACGGCAAGAAATTCGGAGTCGGAAAGCGGCATGGTGTTTGATTCCTATGATTCGCTTACGGAACGTTTTAATCAGCTTGTTCCTTTGGAATATATTTCTTCGGAGATAAAAAGATGTATAATTTCGGTTGACGAGATAGCTGATGACGCCTCCTCGACTCTTAAGAATATACGAAAAAAAATAAAGCTGGCAAATGATAAGCTTCATGATCAATTGCTTAAGATCGTTAAGAGCGATGCCTCTAAGGATAAGCTTCAGGACAGTATAATTACCATGAGAAACGGACGTTATTGTATACCTGTAAAACAGGAATACCGTTCACAGTTTCCGGGTATGATACACGACCGTTCTTCGTCAGGTTCAACACTTTTCATTGAGCCTATGGCGGTTGTCAACCTTAATAATGAAATCAAGGAGCTGGCAAACGAGGAGCTTATAGAAATAGAAGAGATTCTTGCGAATTTAAGCAGTCTTGCTGCCGATGCCGTGGAGGATATAGCGTTTGATCTTGAGCTTTTGGTGGACCTTGATTTTATATTTGCAAAGGCAAAATTTGCGCGTTCCTATAACGGAAGTCAGCCTATTTTTAATTCAGACGGAATAATAGATATAAAGCAGGGAAGACATCCGCTTTTGGAAAAGCATAGCGTGGTTCCTGTAGATATAAGACTTGGTGAAGATTATAACCTTCTCATAGTAACAGGTCCGAATACGGGCGGTAAAACGGTTTCACTTAAGACTCTCGGATTGTTTACTCTTATGGGACAGGCGGGATTGCACATTCCTGCTTTGGAAGGATCAAGACTTGCAGTATTTGATGATGTATTTGCCGATATCGGAGATGAGCAGAGCATAGAGCAGAGTCTTTC
>DFDU01000020.1 GCA_002369325.1 Lachnospiraceae bacterium UBA3820 | reverse complement strand
TGCTTATAAAGAGTTTTTGTCCGAATGCGGTGTTAGGGCGAAAAAAATAAAATGAAGGTATGGATGGAAGAGACTTGCTGTTACAATGTGCGTGTGACCGATGATTTGGGAACACCGCTTGTAGCAGTTAAGATTGTTGGATTCCATAAGGAATGAATAAAGAAAGAGTCTAAAAAAATTTAAGGAGAAAAAATATGGGCTTTAAATCAGTAAACGAAATAGAAAAATTTACATTTGACGATTGTGTTGTCCAAAGCTTTAAAGTAAATGAAGCAGGGATAATCCTTGTGCTTGAGGCACTTATCGTAGACAGTAACAATTCGCAAAATACCAACTATACCGAAAGCTATGCGGATACAACAACCGTAAGACTTTTAGAAGGCAAGATAATATCAGCAAAAAAGGACGGTTACAGGTATTATGATGCCAATGAAGTTCTTATGGAGGAAGTGCCGGATACCGTATTGAATGATGAAGAAATAAAGAATATAATAAACACATGTGAGGGTTCTTATCTATATTATATCGAAAAGGATGTTGACAATGAAAATGATGAGAATATATACAATATAGGACTCGAATTTATAGATGAGGAAGATAATACGGCAGCAGATTCATATGAGATAAAAGTAAGTTTTAAAGAGGCAATTTTTACTTGGGAGAGGTATCTTAACCGGGTGCAGAGGTAGGAGAAAACAATGATTTCAGATAACAAAAACGATGCAAAAATAGCACTTTTAATCGATGCGGATAATGTTGCGGTAAAATATATGGATACAATAATAGATGAACTTAGCCAATATGGAGATATAATTATAAGACGTGTATATGGTAATTGGATTAATAGTTCTATAAAAGGGTGGATGGAGTGCACCAACAAATATGCTCTTAATCTTATTATGCAGGAGAGTAACACATCAGGTAAAAATGCTACAGACATATGTCTGGTAATAGATGCTATGAAGCTTCTATATGAAGGCAAGGCAGATATGTTTTGCATAGCTTCAAGTGATGGGGATTTTACCAAGCTTGCCAAGGAGATACGTGAAAACGGTATAGATGTGATAGGTATGGGCGAGGATAAAACACCGCAATCGTTTGTCAGGGCATGCAAGAAATTTGTTGTGCTTAATCAGATAATTGATGAGGAAGAAATGCCTGATGATAGAAGACATAAAAATAATGTGACAAAAAAGTCAACCATAGAAAAGGCGATAATTAAGATAATCAATGAAAATAACAGCAAGGACAAGCTGACGGGACTGGGAGAGATAGGCAGCAGGCTGTCAAGATTATATCCGGAGTTCGATTTTAGAAATTATGGGTTTAACAATCTTACATCATTTGCTAACAGTATGAAGAATGTGACTGTAAAAACTTCGGGAAGAACATCAACCATTGTTTTAAAGTCGGATAAGAATGTAGGGCTTGAAAAAATGATTATTGATGAGCTGAAGAAGAATGATGATAAAATGAACTTAGGCTTGCTCAAGAAGAGAATATATGACAGCTTTGATGATGTTGAAAATGAAATTAAAAAAATCGGTTATTCAAAGTTTACATCATATATAAGAAATTTGAAAAGTGTTAAATTGGTTGATAATAACAATGCGGTTGAACTGGTAAAGTAAATTTTCAGTTAATAAGACTGTTAAGAACAATAGTATAAAGTAAGAATATTAGATTTCCTAAACAGGGCAGGTATATATGATGAATAAATACAAACATACGGTACAATATTATGAAACTGATAAAATGGGCATAGCTCATCATTCAAATTATATAAGATGGATGGAGGAAGCAAGAGTAGACTTCTTATCACAGATAGGCTGGGACTATGATAAGCTTGAAGAGCTTGGTGTGGCTTCACCGGTTACTGCGATTGATTGCAAATATAAAACAAGCTGTACTTTTGCCGATGATGTTTTTATATCTGTAAAAGTAGAAGAACTAAAGGGTGTAAGACTTAAGATATATTATGAGATGAAAAATAAAGATGATAAGATTTTGTGTGAGGCGCATTCGGAACATTGCTTTCTTGACAAAGAAGGAAAAATCGTAAGATTACAAAAGGAATTTCCCGACTTTTACAATGCGTTGGCGGATTTGACGGAGGAAGAAAGATGATTCAGGATATATCCCCATACAGGTTTAATAATCATTATATGCCGGATATGCGACAGGATGACGAAAGTATGATAGTTTTCTTTAATGAAGGAAAACTTTTGCTAAAGATTGATGCAGCCGGAGAAAAGGTCAGCTTTCCTAAGCTAAATGAGTTAAATCCGGAACACATTCCGGAACTTACATATCTGTTTTATATAGATGAGGACATTTTCTTTCTTGCTGATACTTTGGAAATGACCGGTACTGATATATTAAATATAATTCCAAAGGGATATTCGTTTTATGAATTAAGACGAATAATGAGTATGAACCTTGAACCGAAAAGATATATGTTTGCCGCATTTACGGCATATCAGCTTGCAGAATGGTACAGAAATAATTTGTATTGCGGTCATTGCGGAACCAGGGTTATGAAGGATTTGCTGGAGAGGGCGGTAGTTTGTCCGAAATGCAGAAATAAAATATATCCCCGTATAAATCCTGCAGTAATTGTCGGAATCACAAACGGTGATAAGCTGCTTCTTACGAAGTACAGAACCGGATTTGCGCATAATGCGCTTGTAGCGGGATTTGCCGAAATAGGAGAAACGATTGAAGAAACCGTTATGCGGGAGGTTATGGAAGAGACGGGACTCATGGTAAAGAACATAAGATATTACAAATCACAGCCATGGGGGATAGCGAGTGATCTTTTGATAGGCTTTTTTTGTGACCTGAACGGAGATGATACCATACATATGGATGCATCGGAATTAAAGTATGCCGAATGGGTACAGAGAGAAAATATTGAGCTTCAGCCATATGATTACAGTTTGACAAATGAGATGATGAGGATGTTTAAGGAAGGAAAAAGCATATAAAAAATTAGAGTCCAAAGGTTCGGCGTTAGAGACCGGTGACTTGAAAATCAGAAATCAGGAGGCAAAAATGAAAAATATAGAAGAAATAAGAGAGTTTTTCGGACATGACCGTTATGCTGCGGATACAGGAGCATATATTGAAGAAGTAGGAGAAAATTATGCAAAGGTCAGTCTTATGATTGACGAACGCCACAAAAATGCTGTCGGAGGTGTTATGGGTGGTGTTTATTTTACATTGGCGGATTTTGCTTTTGCGGTTGCATCAAACTGGGAAAAGCCCGGAACGGTTTCCATCACATCGGATATTTCCTTTATCGGAGTACCCAAGAGCGATAAGGTTATAGCTGAAACTGAACTTATAAAGAATGGAAGAAGCACCTGCTGTTATAATGTACGAGTGACCGACGACTTGGGAACACCGCTTGCGGCAGTTAAGATAGTGGGATTTCATAAGGAATGATGGATATTTTTCAGATGTAGGAGAAATATGAAAGTTTTTTTTAACATGGGGGGTAGAACAATGCAAAAAAGAAGATTGCGGATATTAGGCGGTATCTTTTTGGGAACTATATTATTAACCGGATGTGGTAACTCGGGCAGTTCAAAAAAAGATAATTCTTTTGAAAAAACAAGTGATACTACTGAAAAGATTGAGGAAATTACAGTAGAAAATACAACCGATACAACCGGTGAATCAGAAAAGCCGGAAGCTGATGTGCCGACAACAGAGAGTACACCGTTTTCTGATTCAATAGATATCGAAACAGGTGAAAAAAGTTCATCAACCACTTTTTTTGCAATGGATGATGTGATAGGCTTGACCGTATATGGTGAGGATTCAGAGAATTTACTTAAGGAATCGGCTGATTTGATTGATAGATTGGACGGGGTGTTTTCAACGGAAAGACCCGATTCAGAGGTTTATTATTTAAATAATAACGGTAATGCAGCCTGTTCGGATGAACTTATAGAGGTTATAAAGATGAGTCAGGAGCTTTCGCATGAAACAGATGGTGCATTTAATATAGCTCTTTATCCGTTATCGGATGCGTGGGGATTTTTCAGCAAAAACTATCGTGTTCCTGATGATACGGAGATAAGTGAACTTCTTTTGCAAACAAATCCTGATAATGCAGAGGTACTTGAGCTTCCTGCCCGCGAGTGGTCTAACGCGGTTTCATCGGGATATGCTGATGATGAGGAAAGTGGTGAACTGCTTTTCGGTGTAAGGTTTAAGGAAAATGGAATGAAGATAGATTTGGGTGCGATTGCCAAAGGTTACATAGCTGATGAGGTAAATGAACTTCTTACATCAAAAGATGAAAATGCTTTAACCGGTGCCATGATAAGCCTTGGAGGTAACATTTCTTTTATTGGCTCCAAGCCGGACGGCAAGCCTTGGCGTGTAGGTATACAAAATCCATATGGCAGTCAGGGCGACTATTTTGCTGTAATTTCAATTGACGGCTTATCAGATAATGGTATGTCCGCAATGTCAGTTGATACAGCAGGTACATACGAGAGATATTTTGAACAGGATGGTAATTACTATCATCATATTATCGATCCCGCAACAGGTTATCCTGCAGATACGGATATTGTATCGGCAACTATTATTTCTTCCGATTCGGCAGTTGCGGATGCGTTATCGACAATAGCTATTTTGTTAGGGTATGATAAGACAGTTGAGCTTTGGCGCATGGGTAAATATGATTTTGAAATGGTACTTGTTAAATCTGATACATCAATATATGTTACCGAGGGTATTGCTGACAGCTTTTCGAGTGATTTATCGTTTGAAGTCATCCCGTTTAACTGATATACTTAAGGAACTTGAACTTGCGTCAAAAGAAAAAAACGCAGATGTGTATTTTCACAATTATTGTCTAAAAAACTGTACAATATGATTTTGAAAAACTGTTAATTCTGTCATATTGAATTGAATTCACAGTAATGTTAAAATTACTGTGTATTTATTTGTATTATTTATACAAAGTAAGGATGATGAATATGGGGCTTGAAATGTTTGAATTCAGTTTAATTTTTAATCTTACAACAATCGTAAATTGTACTTTAATGATGCTTTGGTATTTTCATCAAAAGAAGATACCGCTTAAAAGCTACATCTTTTTCTTAAGATTCAATATTTACATATTTATGGCAGCAGCTACAAATACGCTTGCGGGAATTTTGTTTAAAACGGGTGCCGTGGATGAAGTGGGATATAATATTATCATGGCGTTTTATTCGTTTATGATAAGCTTTATTCTGGTTGTATATACTGCATTTATATGTGAATATATGAATATGTATGATAAAGACAAGCTTACGATTAAATATTTTCTTTATTTTATACTTTTATGTACAACAAGCATAGAATTTACTACACCTTTTAATAAAATCGGATATTATTTTTATGAAGACGGATATACTGCCGGAAAGCTCGGAGCCTTATACTTTATGCTTTCCGTAGTATTGGTTGTGACTGCTTCTGCGGTTATTATACTTAAAAGAAAGAATATTCCGGCATTCAAGGCATTTATACTTTTGTCAAGTATAGTATTTTCGGTAGTGATGATGATGCTTCAGCTTAAGTATTCGGTTTCATTGCTTTGTTTTGGATTCTCGATAGTTTGTCTGTCGCTTTATAACTATATATTTAATCCTGCACTTTATATAGATAATCTCACTAATTTATTTAACAAAGAGTGTATGCGTGGTTATTTTGAGTATCGTTTCGGAAGAAATAAACAATTCGCGATTATTATGCTTGCGATGGATGATTTCAAATATATCAATAAAACCTATGGAGTAGATACAGGAGATAATCTTTTAAGACAGGTAGGACACTATCTTAAGAGTGTTGACGGAATAGATGTTGTATTTACTTACGGTTCTGATAAATTTGTGGCCGTATGTAATAAAAAGAATATAGATGATATAAAAAATCTTTCTGAAGTTATTCTCGGACGATTCAGACATCCATGGTACAGTGAATCATATTCCGGTATTATGATGTCAACTTCCATATGTTGTTTTGAATGTCCTAAGGATGCAAGTAATTACAGCAGCCTTATAGAAAGTATGGATTACGCGATATCTATGGCCAAGAAAACCAACAAGGGCGGCATATCAATTGCCCACGATATGGATCTTACCAAAATGAGAAGCGAAAAGGAAATCGAAAAAGCGGTCAGACTCGCCATAGACAGAGATGAGCTTTTGGTATATTATCAGCCGATATTCTCTGTTGAGAAAAATGTATATAATTCCGCTGAGGCACTTGTAAGATTAAATGATGAGAAGCTTGGCTGGATTTCACCTGAAGAATTTATACCGATAGCCGAAAAAAATGGATTGATAATTGCATTGGGTGATACGGTACTTCGTTCGGTATGCAAGTTTATCAGAGATAACAGGCTTTCGGAAAGCTCTGTGGAATATATAGAGGTTAATATGAGTCCGGTTCAGCTTCAACAACCGGAGTATTACAAGAAAGTAATTGAAATCCTTGAGGAATATAATGTCGATCCTTCTCAGATTAACATCGAGATAACCGAGACGGCAAATATGGTCGGCAGCTCGGATATAATTAATGAGAATATCAAAAAGATAGTTGATTACGGAATTACATTATCGCTTGATGATTATGGCTCGGGTTATTCAAATCTTGATTATATTAACCATATGCCGTTCCATATTATAAAAATCGATAAATTCATTATATGGGATGCTTTCCAAAATAATAAGGCAGGTATCACACTTGAATATACGATTAAAATGCTTAATGCACTTCAATATATGATTGTAGCCGAAGGTGTGGAAACAAAAGAGCAAAAAGAACACCTTGCCAACATAGGTTGTCAATATATGCAGGGCTGGTATTATTCAAAGGCTGTATCCGGTGATGAATTTATGAAGGTAATAAACAAAGTGGCATAAAAGAAGTGTTAGAAAAGATAACTTTAAAGTAGGGCAGGAACTGTAAAAAGTTCCTGCTTTTTCTTGTATTTATATGTGGAAAGTGCTATTTTATATAGTGTAGTACTAAAAAGGTGGGCTGTAATATTGAATAATGCAAATGAAAATAAAAAAACAAAAAATGAAAATCTGAAAATAAAAGAATCTTCAATACTTTTCTTATGTATTATTCTTTTTATGTATATTGTAGCAAATGTCATAGTAGTATTGACTTCGCGCAGTAAAGGAAATGTTGCTATGTTTGACTACAGTATTCCCGTTCAATCCTTTACGGGAGTATTCTCGTTACTCGCCAATACATGTCTTATACTTATTGTAATTTTCTATAAAAAGCCCGGATACATTTTGGCCTTGGGTTTATTGCTTCTTCAATTTCCTATGCTAATCAGAAATATCATTGTTATGAAGAGTGTATCAAATATACCCGGACTCTTTAATGATGCTTTTGCAATATTAACTATTTCTTTAATATATCAAAGAAATAAAAAAATCAATGAGTACAGAGTGGCTGAACTTGAGTCTTTGAAGTCAAAGCAAAATGTTTCAAGACGTTTGTTTGAGCAGACGGCAAATGCTTTGGTTAATGCTATAGACTCAAAGGATACATATTCGCACGGACATTCTATCCGTGTTGCGGAATATTCAAAGAAAATTGCCGAAGCAATGGGAAAAAGCGAAGAATCCTGTATGAAGGTTTACTATGCGGCACTTCTTCATGATGTAGGAAAAATAGGTGTTCCGGTAAGTATAATAAATAAAAAAGGTACGCTTACGGACGAGGAGTATGAAGTAATAAAGCAGCATCCGGTAATAGGAAATCAGATTCTTTCGAGTATAAGCGAATATCCTTATCTTAGCATAGGTGCGCATTTCCATCATGAACGTTACGACGGAAAGGGTTATCCGGATAGATTAAAGGGTGAGGATATACCTGAAATAGCAAGAATAATAGCTGTTGCGGATGCATATGATGCCATGTCATCAAACAGAAGCTACAGAGCAGCAATACCTCAGCAGCTTATTCGTGAGGAGTTTGTTAAGGGTACCGGAACTCAGTTTGATCCGGAGATTTCAAGGATTATGCAGCATCTTATTGATCTTGATTCCGAGTATCAAATGAAGGAAAAGGATACAATAAGCGAATTTGCGGGAAAAGAAGAGCTTAAGTGCGATGAATACAGAAGTGAAGTTTCAGAAGGTATAATCGTGACATCAAATATAACCAATATCCATATGAAGGCGGAAAGCAAAGGAAAATCATCTTCTAAATCCAAAGGACCTTCGCTTATTTTGTTTGATTCGCTCGACGGTCATGTTCACAGTGATGAGAAGATGGCGGAAGAACTTAATTATTGTGAATATTGTGAATTATGGTTTGACGGTAAGTCAAATGATAAAGAAATAAGAAATATTAAGACGGAAATAGTACGGAATAATCCGGATAAGCATAAATCAAAAGAAGAAAAAAGTATTTCCGAATATGATATTGAAGCCGTAAAGTATAGAGATCATATCTTAATCAGAATTGATGACGGAAATAAAAAAATCGAAACTACAATTGCACTTATGGATAATTCGAGATTTGCTTATTTGGCGATAACCGGCGAAAATTGTTTAATAAGTGATGTCAGCATAAGTAAAAAAGAAGAGACGATTGATAAAAACTACATTACAAGGATAGCAGATGAAATCAGTTATATTGATGTACCGGAGGGCGATTTGCCAAATGTTCAGATAGACGGATACAGAACCGATGCATCAAAAGGTATAGCAATCAAAGATAATCTTAAGCTAAAATTCCATACCATGAGTCTTCCTACCGCAAGACTTGTTTGGCATTGTGCATACTTTATCATATATCATTCGGAAGATGGAAAACTGAACGGTAATGATTACAGGGAATATGCACTTATCAGACTTGACGGAGAAAACTGGGAAACCGTAAGAGCAGCGGAAAATATAATGAATGTAAAAAAACAGGATGATTTTAAAGGCTGGGATGATTGGAAAGAAAAAAATAAGCAGGGATATGACTGTGAGGTTTCATTTGAAAGAAAGGCAAATATAATTACCACAACAACGGAAAATTGTGGAATATCCATAAAGAATGTTACAAAAGTACTTGATGGTGTTGATAATATTTATGTGGCTCTTACCGGAGACCAGTGTGCGCTTACAAATATCATAATAAATGATTAATTACGAATAAGAGAAGCAGTATAAACAATACTTTCGAGAGGCAAAATAAAATGGACAGTTTAATATACAGTCTCAATGCCACCATACCGATATTTGCGGTTATGGTGGTAGGCTATTTTTTAAAACAAATTAATTTTTTAAGTGAAGAATTTGTGGCGGTTGCGAATAAATTTGTATTTAAGGTATGCCTTCCGTGCATGCTTTTTCTTGATGTCTGGAAGACTGATATAGTACATAATTTTGATGGGAAATATATCGGTTTTTGTGCGTCCGTAACCCTTATAAGCATAGTAACCATATGGATTCTTTCAAAAAAAATACTCAAGGATAAAAGTGAGGTCGGAGCATTTGTTCAATGCTCTTACAGAAGCAGTGCTGCCATACTCGGAATAGCATTTATACAAAATGTATACGGTGATTCGGGCATGGGGCCGCTTATGATTATCGGAGCAGTGCCTCTTTATAATATTTTTGCGGTTATTATACTTACCTTTGAGAGTAATGATGAGACAACAAAAAATGATAAGAGCAGAATAAAGACTGCGTTTATTAACATTCTTAAAAATCCGATTATTATAGGTATATTTACGGGACTTCTTGCATCTCTTGTCGGTCTTAAACTTCCTGTTATGCTTACAAAACCGATACAATACCTCGGAGGTATGGCTTCGCCTCTTGCACTCATTGCCATAGGTGCGGGATTTGAGGGAAGGAAAGCACTTGCAAAGATTAAGCCTACGCTTGCGGCAACCTTTATAAAGCTTGTGCTGCTTGCTGCAATCTTTGTACCGGTAGCCATATATGCAGGTTTCAGAGATCAAAAGCTTTTGGCGCTTCTTATTATGCTTGCTTCTCCGAGTACACCTACCGCATATATTATGGCTAAGAATATGCATGGAGATGACATATTATCATCAAGTGTAATCGTACTTACAACCTTGCTCTCGGCATTTACGCTTACGGCATGGATATTTGTATTAAGATATCTGGGATATCTTATATAAGGAAAAGGTAAGCTTATTTTGGATATTACATATAAGCTAACCGAGATGAAGAACCTTAAGTAACAAAAGCCAGCTCATTCCGTAATATGTAACGACAGCAACAAGGTCGTTTATCGTTGTGATAAGCGGACCGGATGCGACAGCGGGATCCACTTTGATTTTCTTGAAAAAGAGTGGAATTAATGTGCCTACCGCACTTGAGATGAGCATTGCCAATATCAGGGAAATGCAAATACATCCGGATACCGAAAATGATAATAATGCAGTCTGGTGCTTTACAAAAATCAGATAAAATCCCACAAATAAATATGATATTATTCCAAGCAGCAGACCGTTGCAAAGTCCTACACGCATTTCTTTTGTTACCAGATGTCCTTTTTGTTTAAAGGTCAGATTTTCATCCATAAGAACACGTATGGTAACGGCAAGGGATTGAGTTCCGACGTTACCTGCCATATCAAGTATAAGAGACTGAAAGGCTATTATTATGGTCAATTGTGCAATAACCTTGTCAAAAATGCTTATCACACTTGAAACAATCATTCCGAGACAGAGCAGTATAAGAAGCCATGGCAGTCTTTTTTTCATGCTTTGCAACAGAGGTTCATTTAAATCCTCCTCAGCGGTAAGACCTGCAAGTCGGGCATAGTCTTCACCCATTTCGTCATCCACAACTTCGATTATGCTTTGAGAAGTGATAACACCCAGCAGCTTGTTCATACTGTCAAGAACCGGAATTATACTTTCCGAATAATCTTTTAATTCCTCGATACAATCATCTATAGTTTCGTTTGCGTATACATATGGGAAGGATGTAACTATAAGGCTTTCCAATGGCACGGTATTTCTTGCGATTATCAAATCTTTTAAATCAACGGCTCCATAGAAAACATCGTTTTCGTCAACTACAAACAAAGTAGAAATATTATCATTATCTTCAGCCTGTTTTACAAGCTCGCTCATTGCCTGCTTAATGGTAAGGTTTTCACGAATGATTATGCAATTCGTTGTCATATGACTACCGATTTCGTCTTCATCAAAGGATGCGATAAGACGGATTTCCTTTTGTATTTCCGGGTTGATCGCATCAATAATTAAAGCGCGTTTTTCCTTATCAAGGTTATGTAAAACATTTGCGGCAGTGTCTGTTTCCAGCTCGGATACTACCTTTGCTGCTTTTCGGATATCAAGCATATTTATATATTCGCTTATTTCATCCGTTTCCAGGTGTTCAAATATATCCGCAAGCATATCAGGACTGCATACACGCAGGAATTTCTTGATTTCGGCCGAATTAAGCAAAAGAATAACCTGAGCAATATCATTTCCATGATAATCCTCTAATTTATTCAATATTGTTTTTGGGGAATCATTGCTTTTGATGATATTTAAAATTTCCGATTCATAATCGGGTTTAGCGATGATGCTGTTATCATTTTCAAGTGATAAAGCATTATTTTCTTCGATTATCATTGTTTACCCTCCGTTTCATTAGTTGAAGAATTATTTATTCAACGCTGACGTAAGGGACAAAAGGACATAAAAATACCTATGTATGAAAGGTCACACACAGGCAACAAAACTATATATACATTGAGGATAAAGCATACGACACAGCAGCGAATCGAAAACCGTTATCCATGTATATACACAATCGCCCGTTTGACCCATGACTGTCGCCGTTTGACACCTTATCCACCTCCGTTTTTTCTTTTTTATAACCTCAAACATTATTGCATTTATATATACTTTTGTCAACAGAATATTATTTGAATTTATGAAGAAAATAATAATAAAAAACAGGAGTATGAAAATGAAAAGATATATAAGAACGGATCTGGCACTTGAGTTAAAGGAGGATCTTCCCGAAAAGGGTATTATTGACGGGGTAAAAATATTTACCAGGATGTATGATGAAGATATTAAAGAAACAATTATCGAGGTTGTAAATAAAAACGGGGAGTTGCTTCTCGGAAAACCTGTGGGAACATACGTAACGATAGAAAGCAAAAGCCTTATGGAAGGCGATGAAAGCATAAATAAAGCTTTTGTAAAAATCCTGCATCAAAACCTGGCTAAAATGATGAAAAAAGCCGAAAGGATTCTGGTTATCGGCCTTGGTAACAGGGCAATAACGCCTGATTCACTCGGACCTTTGGTTGTCGATAATCTATATATTACCAGACATTTGATAGGTGAAGGGCTTATAAAAGAGGACAAAGAGCTTTCCGCACTTGTGCCCGGAGTGATGGCGCAGACAGGTATAGAAACAAGTGTGATTATAAAATCGGTCTGCGATAGGATAAAGCCCGATATAGTTATAGCAATAGATGCGCTTGCGGCAAGGGAGCCCGAAAGACTTAATTCGACGATTCAGATTTGTGATACAGGTATTAATCCCGGAGCAGGTGTAGGAAATAACAGGGCAAGACTTGATAAAAAAACGCTCGGAGTCAATGTCATAGCAATCGGAGTTCCCACGGTTATTTCCGTTCCGGCAATAGTATATCAATCCGTAGAGGGGATGGTGGAGATATTAAAGGGGGACAATGATTTTAGTAAAGATGTAAATAGTAAAAATAATATAATTAAACGGCAAGACGACGGATTTGAAGGAAGGCTTGAGCGTTTTTCGGATGAAGAAAAATATGAGATAGCATGTAATCTTCTGGAACCGGATTTGGCTGCTATGTTTGTAACGCCAAAAAATATTGATGAGGCGGTAAAGAAGGTATCATATACCATTTCCGAAGCCATTAACGGTTTTTTGAATTATAAACAATAATAAAGCATATATTTTACTATGGGAAAATTAAAAAGTTATATATTATATTTTTATTGTTTCATAGTAATAATTATAAGTATTTTCATAATGATCAGGACGGATTTTTTGTCGAGGTATATATTAAAGGGTCTAAAGCGTGAGTTTTTGCCTGTTCTTTGTATGGATATAAGTACCGGAGAAGATATTTTATATGAGTTGATTCCGATGCTTGCCATAGAAAAAGAAGAATATTTTGATGAACCGGATTTATCTTATGATGATTTTTCAAAATATGCAGCTGTGAGTGATATTGAATGGGATGGCGAAGGCATATCATCAAATAAACAAAATAATGAATTAACAAATCAAAATGAAATAGATTCATACGAAAACAACACCGGTTCGGGAGACTCAACAGAACATATGCCGGGCGAAAATGAAGAAAATTCCAAAGATAATACACTTCAGGAATTGACGGAAGAAATATCTACGGAAGATAACATGGTACCTGCTCCGGATAATCTTTATGTCACGGCTCTGGCAGGAATTAATCCCAACGGAATTTATTATTCCATGGACCAGCTTAATAATTATGATTTCATGCTTAAGAACTGTTATGCCGTTGACAACTCGACCAACGTACTTCCCGAAGAGATAAACGCAGATACCTTATTAAACAAGGATATGAGTATAGACCTTTCGGGTGACGGTTACAAGGTTCTTATATATCACACACATGGAAGCGAGGCATTTTCGGATAGTAGGGAAGGAGTGACCGAGGATACCGTAATAGGGGTAGGAGATGAGCTTACAAGGCTGTTGGAGGATGAGTACGGAATCAAGACTTACCATGACAGAAATGTGTATGATGTAGTAAACGGTGTTCTTGACAGAAGCTATGCATATACATTATCGGGTGCGGCAGTAGACAAAATCCTTAGCGAGAATCCGTCTATTGAAGTGATAATTGATTTGCATCGTGACGGCGTAAGAGAGGATTTGAAGCTTATGAGAGTCATAGACGGAAGGCCTACGGCTCAGATAATGTTTCTTAACGGTGTTAGCAGGCTTAATCTTAACGGTGATATAGATTATCTGTATAATCCGAACAAGATAGATAATCTTGCGTTCAGTCTGCAAATGCACCTTGCAGGCAAGGCTATGTACGGTGATTTGTTAAGGCGGATATATATAAGAGGATACAGCTTCAATCTTGAAAAAATGCCAAGAGCCACGCTTGTTGAAGTCGGAGCTCAGACCAATACCGTAGAGGAGGCAAAAAATGCAATGATACCTCTTGCAGCCATACTAAACAGCGTACTTAGAAAGGAATGAAAGGCACAATATTAAGCTTTTAATATATTCAAAATTAGATTGCCCCATATCATAATAGTATGATATACTTTACAAGGCATTATTATCAATTATAATAGCGAGGACTATGTATGGTATATAATATCCATAAGCAGGTACTTTGAGTCCGCCGGTACTTAGCGAGGTATTTTCGAGCTTAGTACCGCTGCGAGACGAGAGTAGCGAGAGCGTGCCTGCGATGGATATGTATACCATACATAGTCCGTACTTAAGATAAAAAAGAGGAAAGAAAAAATGGCACATCTTGATCAGAGTTTAATTAGAAATTTTTGTATAATAGCACATATAGATCA
>DFDU01000072.1 GCA_002369325.1 Lachnospiraceae bacterium UBA3820 | reverse complement strand
AAAAAGAAAAAAAGATGCAGCAGGCTATGATAAGCATAAAAAAACGTTTCGGAAAAAATGCCATATTAAAGGGAACCAATTTTGAAGAGGGTGCGACCATGAAAGAAAGAAACAGACAAATTGGCGGACATAGGGCATAAATTGAATTTCAGGAGTTAATAAAGTGTCAGAATATGAAGATATAATGGATAAACACCGTCCGGTTTCAAAGCATAAGTCTATGAGTATTGCCGACAGGGCCAAGATTTTTTCGCCTTTTGCGGCACTTACGGGCTTTGAGGATGCCATAGAAGAAAAAAATATTGTAAAGCAGATAAAAACCGAGCTTTCCGATGAACAAAAAAATGAACTTGATATAAAATTCGGAAAAATCAGTCATATGCTTGAAAAGGACAATCATCCGATAGTAACGGTTGTTTATTTTATAAAAGATAAAGAAACTAAAGAGGATATATGCCTGAAAAAAACAGGTATGGTTGCAAAGATAGAAATTGAATCCGGATATATTCAGATTGTTGAAGAGAAAATAAAATTTGAAGATCTATACAGCATTGCGGGAGAGGAGCTTACATAAGATAGTCATGAATTTAGGAGAAGTAAGAAAAAACATTAATGAAGTTGATGATAAAATGAAAGCATTGTTTGAAGCACGAATGGTGTGTTCAAACGAGATTGCCAAAATCAAATATGAAAGCGGTGACAGTATATTTAAGCCCGATCGGGAAAAGGAAATGTATGGGAGATTTGCCGATAATTCCAAATACGTTGCTTTTTTAAAAAAGGTTGTACAGCTAAGCAGATATAAGCAATATGAATTTTTTGCTGATAATGAAGATACTTCGGATTTCAGAGAATTTATCCAAAATGATTTAAAAGGCGGAAAAATGACTCTGGAACTTAAAACTGATGAAAATTCGGAAAAGGGACTTTGTATAAAAGATATATTATCCGTTGTTTCCACTTCGGCGCTTGATGTGGTACGAATAGAAGCTGACAGTGGGAATAACAATGTTTTAGTTATATTTAATGTGCCTGATGATGAGTTCTCACAAAAAGAGGCGTACATTTTAAAATATATGTTAAAAAAAGAGACATTATAAGGAGGTCAAAATGGTAATTTTAAACGGACATGTTGTGGACCCTGAAACAAAGCTCAATGAAGAAGCGGATATTGAGATAAGCGGTGACACAATAAAAAAGATATATGTCAAAAGTAAGGGTGAAAGCTATCAGGGCAGCGACAGCGAGGTTATAGATGCAAAGGGTAAATATGTTATGCCGGGATTTATAGACTTGCATGTTCATTTCAGGGATCCCGGACTTACATATAAGGAGGACATCGTTACAGGTGCAAAGGCTGCGGCTCACGGTGGTGTAACAACAGTATGTGCCATGCCGAATACAAGCCCTGTGGTTGACTCTGTCGAAACGCTTAATTATATAATTGAAAAGGCAAAAAAAGAGGCACCTGTCCATGTTAAACAATTATCATGTATAACACTTGGCATGGAGGGAAAAGAGCTTGTTGATATGGAAGCTATGCACAAGGCCGGTGCAATTGCCTTTTCCGAAGACGGAAAGAGTGTTATGGATGTAAAGCTTTATCGTGAGGCTATGAAGAAGGCAGCAGAGCTTGGAGCAGTTGTTATGGCTCATTGTGAAGATAAAGATTTGGTTGGAAAGGGTGTTCTTAACGAAGGAGTAGCTTCGGAAAAATACAATGTACCGGGAATTCCGAATTCGGTTGAGGATATTATAACAGCAAGAGATATACTTATTGCGGCAGAGACAGGAACAAAACTTCATATATGTCATTGTTCTACAAAGGGTACCGTTGAGCTTATGCGCATGGCTAAAAGATTGGGAGCTGATGTAACGGCTGAGGTTTGCCCACATCATTTCACGCTTACGGATGCCGATATAACCGAAGCAGACAGCAATTATAAAATGAATCCTCCTCTTAGGACGGAAGAAGATGTAAAGGCTTTGATCAACGGACTTGTTGACGGAACAATGAGTTGCATATCTACCGATCATGCACCTCATTCCGATGAGGAAAAAGAAAGATTTTTTGATAAAGCACCGTTTGGAATAGTAGGTCTTGAAACTTCTGCGGCACTTACCTATACGGCTCTTGTATCTACAGGGCTTATGGATATTATGGGAATGGCAGAGAAAATGAGCTATAATCCGGCACATGTTATCGGAATTGATAAAGAATACGGCAAGCTTTCTGAGGGCGCAAAGGCTGATATAGCTATATTTGATCCTTCGGTTGAATGGGAAGTAAAAACTTCGGAGTTTTTCTCAAAGGGCCATAATACTCCTTATGAAGGTAAGGTACTTAAGGGAAAGGTTACAAATACGATAGTTGACGGCAGGGTTGTATATAGCGAATAAAAGAGGAAAAACAGATGAAATTTGTGATACAAAGGGTAACAAAAGCAAGTGTTACCATTGACGGAAATATAAGCGGTAAGATAGATAAAGGGTTTATGGTATTAATCGGAGTCTGTGATGAGGATACAAAGGAAATAGCTGATAAGCTTGTAAAGAAGCTTATAGGACTTAGAATTTTTGCGGATGAAGAAGGAAAAACCAATCTTTCTATAAAGGATGTAGACGGACAACTGCTTTTGGTTTCCCAATTTACGCTTTATGCCGATTGCAGGAAAGGAAATCGCCCATCATTTATAAAAGCGGGCAGTCCCGATCATGCGAAAGATTTATATAATTATATAGTAGACTTGTGTAAAACGGAAATTGAAGTGGTGCAGACCGGTGAATTCGGAGCCGATATGCAGGTTGAACTCATAAATGACGGACCGTTTACCATAATTTTGGATAGTTCGGAAATATGTTAGTATTTTAATAGCTTGAAAGCGTGATAAAAAGGAGGTATTTTATGGATAACAAGGCATTATACAAACTTTCTTATGGGGTATTTGTACTTGGAACAAAGAGTGGTGAAAAGATGAACGCATGCATAACAAATACATGTATTCAGGTTGCCAATGATCCTGTCAGAGTAGCAATTTCGGTAATCAATAAGAATTATACCTGTGAGCTTATCAAGGAGAGCAAGCAATTTGCCCTCACGATGCTTGATAAGACGGTGAGTTTTGATACGATTAAAAGATTCGGCTTTCAAACGGGAAGAGAAGTAGATAAGTTTGCCGATTTTAAGCCACAGCTTGATGATATGGGAAATCCTTATATAGCATGGCAGTCCTGTGCTGTTATATCATGTAAGGTGCTTTCGGAAACGGATCTGGGTTCTCATACATTGTTCATCGCCGAGATAGTTGATGCAAAGGTATTAAGCGACAATCAGCCGCTTACTTATGCGGATTATCAGAGTGATGTTAAGCCAAAACCTGAAAAGCTTGATGAAAAAAAGAAGATAAAGGGATGGAAATGTAAGATATGCGGTTATATTTATGAGGGCGAAACATTACCTTCCGATTATCTTTGTCCTTTATGCGGACATGATGCAAGTGATTTTGAACCTATTTATGAGTAATTAATTTATTATTATCTTTCGGAATTATAAAGGTTACTAAGCTCGATAAGAGACTTGGTTTTGGTTTTTGATTTAATATTTGCAAGATGACGCTGGATGGTGCGTAGGGTTGTACCCTGCATATCAGCCAGCTCCTTTTGCGTTTTGTCGGGATTTTCAATAAATGCTTTTAAAGTTATGACTTCTTTTGAGGTAAGAGCATATTTTTCTTCAAAGGAAGTTTGTTCTTTTTCATCACTTACTTCCTGAGACTTCGAAGGTTTTGTATCGTTTTTTTCTTCCGGCTTTTGTATGTATGTTGATTCCGCATTCGTATCGGAAATTATACAAGCTGATTCTTTTGAAAGTAAGTTAATTGAAGTATCAATAGCCGGAAGCTCATAGTAAAGATATTTTACTGCTTGAAATGAACCGCATCCGGTCTTATCGCATATATTACTGAGATTTCTGTAGAGTACGCTTCTTGATATATAGAGGCTTTTTGCAAGCTCGGACATAGTTCCGTCAAAAGAAATGGCAGCTATAAAAACCTCGGTTTCTTTTTCGGTAAATTCATATTTTTTGGCAAAATCTATAGGAGTTATATGCCATGAGGCATTCTGTCTAATGTTTCTGAAATTAAATTGTCCGGAAAAAGTGAATAAAAGCATAACTATAATAATTGCAGTTAATTCGATACCGATTATGTTGTATAATGGAAGAGAGGAAAAAAACGAAGATATGAAAACAAATGAAAATATACTATCTATTATTCTTCCGCATACTGCAATCAAAGGAGCAAATTTTTTTCCTCTTGCCAGTTTAAACATAATAAGCATAAAGAAACTGTTAATAATTCCCGCAACAACATAATAAATACATGTATTTACGGATATTAAAGATTTCTCCTGCATTAAAACAGGATTAAGAATACCTACAAGTACAATTGCGAAAGTTATTATCGGTAAATAATGCATATCATCTATTTCGGCGAAGATACCCATCAGTATATATGAAATGATTATAAACAGACGAGGTGAATTGTACGCGAAAGCCTGACCGTTATACATAAGTGCAAGCAAATGGTATGAAAGAGAGTTACCTATACATTCAAAAAGAATGATTATTATTATGGTTGAAATAAAAATAGGGAGAAAACGCGAGTTTTCGGAGGGCTGTGATCTTATTATTTCGTCCTCACCGGCATTTGCCAGGTATTCGGATGCACCCGAGAAATTTAGAAAAGCACTTATAAAAGCAATGATAATCAAGCTGTAAAGAACAAGATTTTCACTTTTGGAAACTGTTTGAATCTGAAACTGTAAAAGTATGGAGCATGATATACTGATGGCAAAAATCAATCCTGTATGTTTAAGATAAGAAAATGCTCTGTACATAAAATTATAGTAATATACACATTCCAAACCAATTAAAAATGACGCGGAGTAAATCATAATAAAAAACACACTCTTGTTCTCTGTTTTAAACAAAAAGTAAAACATAAGTGAACTCATAAGCGTGATAATACCCATAATTCTGCTTAATGTAATCTGCCTGAATTTATGGATACTGAGTATGATTCCCAATATTATAAGAGCTGCTGCATATGAAATAAGAATAAGTCGGGAATGAAAAATGGATTCTTTTTCATCGCAAAACTTACCGGCAAGAACATTAAAATAGCTGTTTACCATAGAATAAGTATAGCTGTAAAAAAAGAAGAAAAGTCCGAGTATGATATGTCGTCCATATTTGAATTGTTTTATTTCATATATTTTTTTTGTTCTGTCCATATTATGTCATCCTTCCAGATGTTATTTTATGTTTGGTTTCGTATATGAAACATTATAGTCTTATTTAGGGAATTTTGAAAGTACTTTAATAGGAATAAATGGCTTAAGAAAGAGAATTTGTCGTATATACGACAGTGTCGTATGAAAAAGAAACATATGTAATCTGCCTATTTTTATTATTACAATATATATTTATATATTATATGGGAAAAGGGGGATACATATGGACAACAATGATCAAAATCAGCAGTCGGCCAATCAGCAAATTAATCAACAACAATACTATCAGCAAGGTTATGATCCTCGATACTATCAACAATATAATCAACAACAATACGATGCACAGCAACAGTACTATCAACAGCAGTATGATATGCAACAGCAGTATTATCAACAACAGTACGAGATGCAGCAGCAGTACTATCAACAACCTGTGCCAGAAGATAATGCTTCTGACGGCGGTA
>DFDU01000063.1 GCA_002369325.1 Lachnospiraceae bacterium UBA3820 | reverse complement strand
CATCATCCTCATCAAATAAATCATCTTCAAATTCATCCTCGTCATCTAAATCTTTCATTTTAAAGAAGTCCAGAAAGCTTCTCTTACTTGAATCCTTAGCCATTTTTACATTATCTCCTTAAATTATATATTATAATTGCGCTCACCGAAAATGCCGGTTCCTACTCGAACCATAGTTGCACCCTCTTCAATTGCAACCATATAATCATTAGTCATACCCATTGAGAGTATATTCATATCAATATTATCAATGTTTTTTGATTTTATGTCAAGTAATAATTGTTTCATTTTCTTAAAATGTATTCTGTTTTCTTCGGGATTTTCAACAAACGGTGCTATTGTCATAAGTCCCTTTATCTTTATATGTTTAAAATCCTTTATTTTATCTATGATTTCATAGATATTTGTTTCATCAATTCCAAATTTCGTATCCTCATGAGCAATATTAACCTGGATAAGAATATTTACCACAAGGTTCTTTTTGGCTGCCTGTTTTTCGATTTCTTCGGCAAGATGTATTGAATCAACCGAATGTATAAGGCAGGCCTTATCGACTATATATTTAACCTTATTTGTCTGTAAATGACCTATAAGATGCCAATTAACAGGCCTTGAAATATTTTCATATTTATCACAAAGCTCCTGAACCTTGTTTTCGCCGTATTCTTCAACACCATAGGTCATTAATTCTTCGATATCCGACAAAGGCTTTGTTTTACTTACTGCAACAAGAGTAACTTCCTTGGGATTTCTTCCTGCTGTTTCGCATGCTTTTTTAATATTTTCATTTACTTTGTCAAGGTTTTCTTTTAGCATAATCACACCACCCTAGTATATAATTTGATTTTCATAAACCTTTTTTGAATCTAATATAATATTATCGTATATATTAAGAGATTCATCGCTTTTTACAAGAGCAAAATCATCTATGGTTTTTATTACCGTAACCATTTTAAATTCTGCTATTCCACGGTTTGCGGAATAAACGCCTTCGATGTTTACCTTTGGAATCAAAGAAACCGCCATACTTTCATTTGTATTAATGTCAAGTATTACATCAGTTTCATCAAATGCCAACGGATCCACGTAACAAAATTCTTCATCTGTCTTGTAAATAATAGGAGAAACCTGTTTGATCGTAACTTCGTTATCCTGTCCCATTACCTGAACATTGAATTTGTTATTTCCGGTCTGATTTCCTCCGCCCGACATATATGATAAAGGTATTTGATAAACTTCTTTTTCGGTAAGTGCCGATACAGGAACCTTCAATCCTATATCGTCCTCAAGAATTATTTCGACGGAAACAAATCTTTCCGAAATAAAATTGAGCATATATTTATCCAATGAAATATTTAAATAAGCTCCGTCAGAACCGTTAAAAATTTCAAACGGCATATATATATCGTAAGAAGAATTATTTATCTTGAAATTTAATCTGTCGCCTTCGTCAGGATAAATTGCTTTTATTGACGCGATCTGTTCGTCAGTTACCGGAATAATAATATTCCATTTTTCACTTGGAATTATTTTAACTACAGGTGTTCCTGCGGAAATAATATCTCCGGTTTTTAATGTATTCTTTTTATATGTGGATTTATCAAAGCTTCCTTTATTTACATCATATATATTAAAGTTTTCATATCCGTCAACATAATATGTGACAAGACCGCTTTCCGGCGAAGTAATTCCCGAAAGAGAACTGCTACCGCCTCCGACCTGTTGCATTAATACCTCGTTAGTTAATTCGAGGACTTTATTGTTAAGATTGTTTTCAAAATTATATGCATTATAAAAACTGACATCTTTATACGATAGTTTATATAATGAAATAAGATTTCTTATCTCATTATAATCATCCGCATTAAGTAAATCATCATAGCTTTCGGAATCGTTTATGGTATTATAAATCTGTCCTGACTCATCAATTGTACATACGGTTGAATTCTTCATAACCTTTTCGCCGTCTCTTATATAATAACAGGCGTATCCGGGTTTATCAGAATTTAATACTATTTCTTGTCGTACTACCAAACCTTCCAATGTGATATTATTGTTAATATCCGTTTTATTTACCTTATAAGTGGTAACCGGTTCTTTTTTTGATGCCAAATAAATCATAATTATTACATATATGAATATGGCAGCCACAACTGCAGTTGCAACATTAAATTTTATTTCATTTCTGAAATTAATTACTTTTCCGTTTTTTTTCATAAGTTAATCATCACCTAAAAAGTTAATATTAATTTACAAGGCAAAGCATCGTCACTATAGCTTCATATAACATCGGCTTTGACTCGCCGCAGGATGCAACCATAATATAATCCTTTCCGTCTTTTGTAAGATACATTGTAAGACAATTTCCGGCTCCGTCCGTAGTTCCGGTTTTCCATACTTTGATCTCAAAGTTTGACGGAAGCTTTGCTCCTCCGGAAATAAAGAAATTAGTTGCTTCTATGTCCACATATATAGGATTTCCGGCTGAATTATAATAAGTATAGCTGTATGTGGCATTTGAATCGATATCATTTATAACATTATAGCTATAGGCTTCTTTTATTATTAAATACATATCATAAGCGGTGGAATAATGGTCTGCATCATCCAAACCGTGAGGATTGGCAAAATGCGTATTGGTTGCACCTATTGATTTGGCTTTTTGATTCATAAGCTCTACAAATGCATCTTCACTGCCGGCTACATAATCAGCCAATATAAGCGCATAATAATTATTGGATTTGATAAGAAGTGTATAAAGCAGATCCTTTACGGTAATTTGAGAACCGATTCCAAGCTCATTTATTCCTCCGCCTTCTGCGGATAAATCATATGAATTTGAAACCGTAACCGTATCATCCAGACTGATTTGACCGGAATTAACCTTATCAAGTACTATCATAGCTGTCATAAGCTTGGTCATACTTGCGGGATACATTCTCTTAAAAACATTTTTTGATGCATATGCATATTTATCAGATTCATTAACCAATAATGCATAATAGCAATCAGAAAAAAGCTCGCTGTTAATATTATTATCACGATAGATAACAGTATCATCAAAGCTTAAATTAAGCTTATTATCAGAAAGCGAGCCTTCCATGGTTAAAGGTATATATAGCTGTACATCGCTGTACGGCCTAGATATTTTATTGTTTAAAAATGTTACAACAGCAAAAACAACACATACAAGTAAAAGTGTTATAATTGATTTAAAAAAATTAGTTATTTCTCTCATTTTCTTTAGTGCTTAAAAAGCTCTCTCCACTCTAAATCTCCTCTTTCAAGAGCTTTAATCATAAGCTCTGCGGTTGCAAGATTTGTTGCAAGAGGAATATTATGTATATCGCATAATGTAAAAATATTATTAATATCCATTTCATGTGATTTTTTAGTTTCGGGATCTCTTAAAAAAATCATTATATCAATAGAATTACTTTCAATCATAGATCCAAGCTGCTGTTCTCCACCTGTATGTCCGGCAAGAAATTTATGAACAGTAAGATTTGAAACCTCTTCTATCATTCTTCCTGTAGTTCCGGTTGCATAAAGCTCATGCTTAGACATTACGCCTCTGTAAGCTATGCAAAAATTCTGCATCAATTTTTTCTTTGCATCATGTGCGATTAACCCAATGTTCATTATCATTTCTCCTATTGTATCAGACTGATTATCGAAATATATCAATATAACGATTTTTGCAAACTGACATTTAGTACAATACCCATGCCTATCGATATACTAAGCAAGGAACTAAGTCCATAACTTATAAATGGTAACGGTATACCGGTATTTGGCAAAACCCCCGTAGCAACACCTATATTTATAAATGATTGGTATGCGATAAGTGTTCCGACACCGGTTGCAAGAAGCATTCCGCAAGTGTCTTTTGACCTTCTTGCAATCCTTATACATTGTAACACTATTAACAATATAATTGCAATAATAATTACACTTCCGATAAAGCCTAATTCCTCTCCTATTACGGAAAAAATAAAGTCCGTTTGCTGCTCGGAAATGAAATTTGCATCTTTAACGGTTGCAATAGTGGAAGAATTAAAGCCTTTTCCGGTCAATTGCCCTGAACCTATAGCCATAATCGAATTATTTTGCTGTGAGAAATCCTCACCGTATTTTGACGGATAGACAAAAGATAATATTCTGTTTATCTGATATGGCTTTAATAATATTTTTTCACCCGGTAACTGTATATACCATAAAAAGCTTCCTGCAACAGGTATAAAAATTAATAAAATCAAGCCTATTATTTTATAGCTTAAGCCCGATACATAAAGCATGGTAATCATTACCAAAAAAAGGCATATGGTTGTTGATAAGTCGGGCTCTGCCGCTATAAGTAAAAGTCCGAATCCGACAAAACCCGCAAAGGACAGAATGCATTTGAATGAGTTAATTCTGTTTTTTTCACTGTATTTGCTGAGTAATGCGGAAATAAATATTATCATTAAAACCTTAGATAATTCGGATGGCTGAATCTGAATTCCGTTTTCTCCTCCGATACTTACCCATCTTGTAGCGTTGTTTACGTTAACACCAAAGAGTAAAACCGCAACCAGTAATACGACATTTACAATATAAATCGCAAAACTGAATTTACATATAAAATGATAATCGATAAAGGATAATACAACCATTACAATAAAACCCATACCGACACCGACGGCTTGTTTAAATGTAAATCCGGGGTCTGCACTGTTAACCGCTATAACACCTGTAATCATTATACCGATTACAAATATTAATAATTTGAAGTTATAATCCTTGAGATTGAATTTTGTGAACATTTTTATCCTTCTTCTTTAAAAGCTTAAATATATTTAAGCTGTAATCCTCATATGCATTTTCTGTTGTTTCGCCTGCAATTCTTTTGGCAATATAATTATATGCTTTTCCTGATTTCGTCCTTGTACCGGCTACCATTTCGCCTCTGTTTGTTGATATGACAATGGATTCGTCATCCATAACCGTTCCGATAAGATTTACCGATAATATATCGACAACATCATCAACCGACATCATATCACCCCGACGAACCATATTCATTCTTATTTTATTTATTACAAGATCAATGCGCGGCATTTCACAGGAATTAAGTATTCCTATTATTCTGTCGGCATCTCTTATAGCTGAAACTTCAGGTGTTGTAACAATAATGGCTCTTTCAGCAGCCGCAATTGCATTTTTGAATCCATGCTCTATTCCGGCAGGACAATCAATAATTATGTAATCATATTCGGGCTTTAAATCTTCTATAAGTTTCTTCATTTGCTCGGGTGTGATTGCGGTCTTATCTCTGGTTTGTGCAGCCGGCAAAAGTGCAAGTCTCGGACAGCTTTTATCTTTTATAATTGCCTGTTTGAATTTACAGGCTCCCTCAACCACGTCTACGATATTATAAACAATACGGTTTTCAAGTCCCATAACTACATCGAGATTTCGTAATCCAATATCAGTATCTATCAAAAGAACTTTGAAGCCCAAATCCGCCAAGGCACTTCCTATATTGGCTGTTGTGGTCGTTTTTCCTACACCGCCTTTTCCGCTTGTTACAACTATTACTTCGCTCATTTACAAATCCTCCTAATATACATTATAAACAAAGGCATTCGGATTGCCAGCCGAGCCGGCTTTTGCATATCCGTTTAATTCACCGATAACTATAATGTTTCCTTTGGATATTACCGATGCACCCTGTTCAATATTGCCGATAATTATTATGCTTGTTGCGGCATCAATGGCTTGTCCGTTTTTTAAATTTCCTATATAAAACAGACCATCCTTATCATTTTGTAAATCAGCAAAGTTATTTACTTTACTTTCATTTGTATTTATTTTTTTATTTATGTTAAGTCCCTTATTATTTAAAAGGACGAGCAATTCATTTTTTTCATCCTCCGTTAAAATCTTTCCGTCAAAGGTAACTTTTATAGGCTTTGAATTTGTATAATAGTGTTTTTTGCTTTGAAGTTTCTTATCCAATTCTGTTTTAATTGTTTCAAATGAAGCTTCAGGTTCTATTATCAAACGAATTCCCTGATTATTACCCTTGATAATAACGGGATTTATCATTATTCACCTCACATTATTATATTAATCCGAATATTTAACATTTCCATGCATTTCTGCACCATTTAGCTTATCGGGATCATACATGTATGCGTATACGAAGCCTGCAAGTTCTATGGCATTACCTGAAGAATATCCGTTTTGAAGAACACAGGTTACGGATACTTCCGGATTTTCGTATGGCGCATATGAAATAAATAACGCATGGTCAGGTCTTATCTCACTTTCCTGTGCAGTTCCGGATTTTCCGGCAACAGATACATTTACCTTATTAACAAGCTCACTTCCCATTGTGTTTAATGTTATTACTCTTCGCATACCATTATGAACGGATGTCCAGGTCGAAGAAGAAAGCTGAACATCATTAAGCAATTCTGCCTGATTATCATTTATAACATTACCTTCATAATCGGTAACCTTATCAATAAGTGTAAGATTATAACATCTACCGCTGTTTGCAACGGTACTTACATATCTGGCAAGCTGAATCGGTGCATATGAATTTTTACCTTGTCCAATAGAACTTCTTACTGCATCATTATCGGATATATGAGGTTCTATTTCAGGAAGTTCTACACCGGATAAATCTCCCAAGCCAAACATTCTTGCATACTTTTCCAATCTTCCCAAACCATAGGAATCGCTGTAAGTACCATCATCTTTACGGGCAAGTGAATATCCTACCTGATAATAAAATACGTTACACGATCGTTGGATTGCTGCTTCAACATCAAGAGCCCCGTGTCCGCTCGGATATATCCAGCATTTTGGTGCAGGATCAACCTTATCAAATTCACCCGGACAATATACATAAGTTCCCTGATCAATTACACCTTCGGATAAACCGGCAATTGATGAAAGTATTTTATAGGTCGAACCCGGTGCAAGTCTTTGCTGACATGCTCTGTTATAAAGCGGAGTGGTTTTATCCTCCAAAAGCTTGTTATAATAAGCAGCATCCACTTCATTAGTCATATAATTATTATCATAACTCGGATAACTAACCATAGCCAAAACATCACCGTTATTAACATCGGTAACGACTATAGAACCTGAACACGGATCAAGCGCAAGCATTGCAGGTGTAATTTCAAGCTTTTGAATCTTTTTAATCATAAATTCATAAGATCCGTATTGACCGTTTCTGTATTCCTCCAATTCCTTATCCGAATCAGGATTAAGAACCCCTTGTATATAAAGTAAATTAATTACATCCTCACCGGATATTTCACCTGATTTTATCATGTTTTTTATAATCAATTTGTCGAATTCGGTGTCCTGATCAAGATATTTATTTACATATTCACACAAAAGTGTATATATTTCATCTGAATCATAATAATTACTTTGTGCTTCAAGCTTAGAAACATCAATAGCTTCAATACTTATTGCATACTTAAGATAATGTTCCAAAGAAGATTCATCATTGATATATTGGATATATTCGGGATCATCCGGTAAAATAAGACCGGAGTTAAATACATCATTTTTGCTTAAAATCTCGCATATATATTCCATATACTCTTTATTCTTATCCGATAATCCGGAAAGAGGTGTAAAATCCTTTGTAAGTATGTCATTAATTTCGGTTAAAGTATTATTTTTTGATGAAACGAATTTTTTATATATTTCCTTTTCCAATGTCGAAGCATTACTGTCAGACATGGCATCTACGGAAAGGTAATTATTGTTAAATAAGCCAAAATAAACATCTGCAATAGGAATCTTGGTATTTTCACCCGGTTCCACATAAGAAACCGGTGCAAGATTGGCAACTATGATTGATGCAATCTCTTTTTCAAGAGTATCATAGCAATATTTTTGTAAATCGGCATCTATGGTAAGATATACATCATTTCCGGCCTCAGCTGATTTTTTATCAATAGTTTCAATTACTTTTCCGAGATTATCGACATACATGGTTTCATAACCGGCTTCGCCTCTTAAATCAGCCTCGCAATATTGTTCGATTCCGGTTTTACCGACCACTTCTTCGCCATTGTATTTTTTATCATCCGGAAGACTTTTATTATATTCCTGCAATTCTTCGTTTGAAATTCTTCCTACATATCCGATGATATGGGCAAAATACTCAGCATCATTATATCGTCTTAAGGATTTTACGCTTACTTCCATACCTAAAAGTTCATCGCCATATTCGGTAATGGCAGCATTACTTTGTTCACATATATCATAAGCTATTGTTACAGGAACATATTGCTGATATCTGTTTAACCAAAGCTTATATCTGCAGGAAATAATCTTCATGGTTTCTTCTTCGGTATATTCATCTGAAACTTCAAATCTGTCATTTTTCAAAAATTCAACAACATCCTTTGCTGTTGCATTCTTTTTGCTGTCTTCGAGTGTATCGAAATTTGTTACGGAATAAACATTTTTCTTAAAATTCTTAAGCTGCGCATCTTTTACCGTAAATTTATACTCACCGGAATCAGTTAATTCTATGGGAAAATCAACATATATTTCATCACCGTTTGATTCGAGAATAGAGATAGTCCTGTATAAAATTTGATTTTTCAAGTCATTTTCTGATATTCCCAATTCTTTTGCTTTTGCTTCAATTCCGGGATCGTTTCCGTATACCACAGAATATGACAGTTCATTATAAGCCAGAAGCTTTCCGTTTCTGTCATAAATATTTCCGCGCACGGAATCAATATTTAAAGTTTTCTCCGATTTATAGATAAAGTTATCCATATGCTCTTCTCCTTCGATAATCTGAAGAACAAAGAGTCTTCTTATCAAAATTGAAAAGATTACTATAATAACCACAGTAACCGGAAAAAGTCTGTGTTTGACATAATCCAATATTATTTCTTTTATGGAAGATAATATTTCACGAATCATTTAGCTTCCTTACCTCTGTCTTTCTCTTTTAAACGTCTGTTAACAATAACATAAAATTTATATACAATAACTGTTAAAAGTGCTGTAACAAGTGCTTCCGGAAGCATAATGTTAAAGAAATAATCCGAAAGCTCCAGCCTTCTTTTCAGAAGGAAATACATGATATAAACCATGAAATTAAAAACTATATCATCCGAAATGATTACTATTAACGGAAGAAGTACGTCTTCAATCATATAGTTTTTATGAAAGAAACCGTTAACATAACCTATAATCATATAAATAAACATAAACGGACCCATGATATTTGAAATAAAACAATCCACAAAAAAACCACAGAAGAAACCAACCAGCATACCTTCTTTTCTTCCTCTCATAAGACCGAAGGACATGGTTAATATCAACAACAGATTTGGAGTTATGCAGTTAATATCATGAAAACCGAAGACTGTTGATTGTAAAGTGAAATTAATAATTATGAGCAGTCCGATAGTTATGGCTCTACGCATCATTTGCCTCCAAAAAACAAACGTAAATTATGATTAATTATTTACTTTATCCAAAGTATCGGTAATAATCAAAACTTCGGAAATATTATTAAAATCGACAGCCGGTGTGATGGTTGCCGTTATCGTAAGGTTGTTCGAATCGTAAGTTATCTCCGATATATATCCGACTGTTATTCCCTGATGAAATCTCTCGGATATATGTGAAGTTACAACCTTATCTCCTACAGTTATCTTTGCATCCTTATCAATATTTTTTACAACAAGAACACCGTTTTGATAAGTATTAAGATTTCCTTCTATGGTACATAAAGCATTTGACGGCATAATTTTTGCACTGATATTACAATTGTCATCTATGACCGCTCTGACCTTTGAATAGTCATCATAGCATTCAATAATTATACCGGCAAGACCGTCATGACACATAACATTTGCACCGACAAACATCCCATCCTTTGTTCCCTTGTCTATATAAAATATTGAAAACCATGAGGTTGAATCTTTTGCAAATACATGTGCAGCGGTTTTGTTATATTCGGGATAGCTTTCATCAAGCTCATATAATGCCCGGAGTTCGTCAAGTTCAGCAAGCTTATTCTGGTAAATGGTAATTTGTTCCCTGCATGAATCGAGTTCCTTTTTCAGTTCTTCATTTTCATTGTTTAATTCCTCTATCTGCTTTAAATTATCAAGCTTGGAATCGGTCCAGATACCTATTTTATTTATTCCCTGTTGAATAGGCGAAACAATCATATTGGTATATTTCTTAATTATGGCAATCTTATCACCGGCAAAAAAAGAAATAAGCGTAAAAGCAACGCATAATATGGTTAACGTCAACAATAAATATTTGGGACTGATATCTTTTTTTCGATCATATCTCATTTTATAATTCCTCTTTCAAGCAAGCTTATATAACAATTGTTTCCGACAATGATATGGTCGGACAAGTGAATATCCATAATTTTTGCGGCTTCTTTTATTTTGATGGTTGCAGCTATATCTGATTGACTGGGTTCAGGGGATCCTGAAGGATGATTATGTATAAGAATAAAGTTAACAGCCTCGTATTTTAAAGCCTCTATCAAAATCTCTCTCGGTGAAATTGATGAGGAACTGACAGTTCCCTCCGAAAGCATAATCTCCTTAATTAACATATGCGAATTTGAAAAAAGCATTAAATATACCCGTTCTTTGGTAAGATATTTACATTTTTCAATATAATAATCCGCTATTTTTTGAGGATTATCATAGCATATGTCCCGTCTTAATCTTTCTTCATTGATTCTTTTACTAAGCTCTGCCACGGCTAAAATCTGTGAAGCCTTGGTATCACCGATTCCTTTTATCGAGAGTAAATCCTCTCGTCTCATAAAAAATAATCCGTTCAAACCTTTATGTATAAGATGATTGTTCAATATCTTATTGGCAAGGTCTATAGAGCTTTCGTCTCTGCTTCCCGTTCTTAAGATAACAGCTAAAAGTTCGGCATCGGAAAGTGATTCTACTCCCCTTGAAATAGCCTTTTCATATGGTCTTTCACAGCTTGCGATATCCTTAATCAGGTTACTCATTATGTCTTCTCCTTCTACCTCTCCGGAGTGCCTGGACATAATAATTATCAATCTATTATTTTAACATAAAATCAAGTGTTTTTCCATCATTTTTTGAAGTGCCATCATGATTCCGAATTTAGCATGCGGATAAGTTAATCCCCCCTGAAAATATACAGCATACGGCTCTTTCATAGGAGCATCGGCACTAAGCTCTATGGAAGCTCCTGATACAAATGCACCGGCTGCCATTATAACCTGACTGTCATATCCCGGCATATCCCAGGGAACCGGAGTAACAAAACTGTCTACAGGTGCCGCAGCCTGAATTCCTTCACAAAAAGCCTGTATCAATTCCGGTTTACCGAATTCTATGGCCTGAATAATATCATGTCTTGATTCAACGGAATCCGGTACTGCCTTAAAGCCAAGCTTTTCAAAAACATTTGCCGCAAATACAGCGCCCTTTAAAGCTGAAGCCGTAACTGTCGGAGCCATAAAGATTCCTTGAGCCATACTTCTTGTAACTCCGAGTGAGGCACCGACCTCTTTGCCAAGTCCCGGACTTGTGAGTCTGTATGCACAATTCTCAATACATTCCTTTGTACCGCAGATATATCCGCCTATAGGTGCCAGTCCTCCACCGGGATTTTTTATAAGAGAACCAACAACCATATCAGCTCCTGCTTCTGAAGGCTCAATTGTTTCAACAAACTCACCGTAGCAATTATCAACCATACAAATAACATCAGGTTTAATACCTTTTATGAAGCTTATAACTTCCCCGATTTCTTTAACAGAAAGCGTATGTCTTGTATCGTAACCCTTTGAACGTTGAATTTCTATAAGCTTTGTATGCTCATTAATGCTGTTTTTTATTCCTTCAAAATCAAAACTTCCGTCAGGAAGTAAATCCACCTGTTTATATGTAATCCCGAATTCGGCAAGAGAACCTTTTGATTCTCTAACACCTATAACACCTTCAAGTGTATCATAGACTTTTCCGCATGGTGACAAGATTTCATCACCCGGTCTTAAATTACCGGATAAAGCAATGGTTAATGCATGTGTACCGCAAGTGATCTGCTGTCTTACGAGTGCATCCTCGGTTTTAAAAATATTAGCATAAACCTCTTCCAATGCTTCTCTTCCGATATCATTATATCCGTAGCCTGTTGAACCGTTAAGATGTGCCTCGGCAAATTTTGCATCCTGCATGGCTTTTATAACTTTGATTTGATTTTGTTCTGCAGTTTTATCGATTTTTTCAAATCTGTCTTTTAAACTGTTTTCAATGGCCTGACAGAAATCATACACTTTATCATCAATTCCAAGTGCTAAATAGTATTCTTTTAAATTATCTTTTTTCAAGTTTGAATTCATATTTTAAATCTCCGTATATAATATTCATTTATTTTAGATATACATGTTTACATAAATTAAATATTGTTAATATCTTATATTATATTTTTTTCTTTTAATACATCAAGCATAAAATCAAGGCATTTATCATCCGTATCATACACATCTTTATCAATTCTTATAACCTCTTTTTCACGCCTGAACCAGGTAAGCTGTCTTTTTGCA
>DFDU01000084.1 GCA_002369325.1 Lachnospiraceae bacterium UBA3820 | reverse complement strand
CCGGATGACCAGGTCGTTGTTGAAAAATCATACATATTTATTCAGAACTTTATGATAGAACCTCTCAAAGTGCATTTAAACTATGCCTACCGCAAATCTATCTGTTTTTATTCTTCTTCCATGAAATAAAGTCTTGATGCAAAATCCTGGAAGTACCTGACCTCACCGTTGTAACCGGTACCTCCGAAGGCCTGCTTAAGCTTAACACCTCCGTACATCATCGCATCACCGTATGCCTTAAGGTCTTCCGTTTCTCCATCCATTTTGACAAACTTTGCAACCACATCATGAACAAACGAATCCTGTTTTACATGGAAAGGTGCCGCAGTGTTAATAAGGTCACCGAAGTTTTTTATATTATATTTCAGCTTTCTGTTATAGAAATGATATTCCTTATCCGGATCAAGACCCGAAGGCTTATAATAGGTATATTGAGTATTCGGTGCAACAAGTTTTTGCATAACCATACCGACCGCCTTTGACTTATCGACAGAAACGCAGGTCCACTCAGTTATATTTGTCTGTCCGCATTCAAGCACATCGCCCGCGTGCTTACCATCACCGGCAAAAAATGTTCTGCCCCTGTAAAAACTTCCCTTTTGCAAGACCTCACGCCACTTCTTATAAAGCTCTATCTGAGCCTTTATCGTCTCTAGATCTTCCTTATCCATATCAACCAGATTACATTCATAACCGCATATGCCAAAGCATGCTATATTAAAGCGTGTTTCCAGCGGCGTTATACGAAGGGTTTGATGATTCGGGCAGGAAGAAACATGTGCACTTACCGTAGATAAAGGATAGCCGTAACTATAACCCGTCTGTATACTTGCACGGCAAAGCGCATCGGTATTGTCGCTCGCCCAAATCTGAGGAAAGTAGCAAAGTACTCCTAAGTCAAATCTGTTTCCACCGGCCGCACAGCCTTCAAATAAGATATGAGGGAATTTCTCAGTCAGGATTTTCATAACCCTGTAAAGTCCCATCATATACCTGTGAGCTGCCTCACCCTGTCTTGTCACACTAAGTGCTGCCTGTCTCGTTGTACCAATATTTCTCTGCTCCGATGCACCTGCATCGGTCTCTCTTAGTGCCCCCGAATAATAATCCGAAAATGTTCTGTTCATATCCCACTTGACATATGAAATATTTGCACATCCGAAAACTCTGCTCATGGCTTCTATGATATAATCCTGAACCTCAATTCTTCCGAGATCCAGTATTCTTTGATTACGCCCCTCTGAGTGCGGTTTACCCGGTATCTGTAGTACCCAGTCGGGATGTGCTTCATAAAGCTTGCTCTTTACATTTACCATCTCCGGTTCAACCCAGATTCCAAAATCAAGACCAAGATCATTTATCTTTTTGCACAAACCTTCAACGCCATGCGGAAGTTTCTTTTTATTTTCTTCCCAATCGCCAAGTGACTGAGTATCATCATTTCTTGTCCCAAACCAGCCATCGTCCATTACAAAAAGTTCTATTCCGACGTCCCTGGCTGCTCTGGCAAGCTTTAAAAGCTTCTTTTCATTTATATCAAAATAAGAAGCCTCCCAACTGTTGAGGAGTACCGGACGAACTTTTTTCTTCCACTCGCCTCTTACTATATGTTCACGAACGAAACCATGCATATTTTGGCTCATTCCGTTAAAGCCTTTATCCGAAAATGTCATGACAGCCTCAGGTGATTCAAATGCTTCTCCCGGCTTCAGGACAAATGAAAACGATTGAGGATTAATACCCGACACAAATCTTGTCTTTCCGAAACCACTTACTTCAACCGCCTCATAATGATTACCGCTGTAAATAAGATTGAATCCGTAACAGACCCCGCTGTCCTCATTTGTATCCTGTTTGGACAGCATTACAAACGGATTTGCCCTGCTTGATGAACTGCCGGTATAAGATGAATTTACATGTTTTCCTGCCAGCATACGTGTATCAATGCGTTTCATTTCCCTTGCCCACTCACCGGAAAATGTTGTAAATACAAAATCAGGCGTATCAAAGTCGATACACATACTGAGTATTCTTCTTATTTCCACCTCCGTCCTGCTGTCATTAACAAGCCTGACGCTTCGTGTAATAACATCCGCATTTTCATATACATAATAATTCATATAAAGAGTAAGCCCATACTGCTCATCTTTCATGATAATCGTAAGAGTTTCAACCTCGTCATCCGTTCCGTACGAACCCGGCAATGTATCAAACTCAGCCTTTCCTAC
This sequence comes from Lachnospiraceae bacterium UBA3820, assembly GCA_002369325.1. GTDB lineage: Bacteria > Bacillota > Clostridia > Lachnospirales > Lachnospiraceae > Coprococcus_C. The sequence goes on along the minus strand of DFDU01000084.1, from coordinate 34,388 downwards.
TGCCTGTTTTGACTCCTTATATATGAAATCCGATGTGAAGCTTCCGTCCTCGTGGATGATTTCAAGCATAGGCTCGCGTATGTCACCCTTTCCGTAAGCCGACATTTCCAATCTCATATCTTCAAGCGAATATTTCAAATGCTCTTTATCGTACTGGTTTGTATTTCCCGGCGAAAACTCATGCTTTTCCATGAGCGCCGCTCTCGAAAAATGAATGCGTTTTCCGTAATAATAATGCTCAAGCTGTCCGGTCTCAAGAAGTCCGAATGCATAGGTTGTATTTTTTGTATTTAATACAAAGCTGTTGTTTATCTGACTGATCATAAGCATCCCCCAAATATCATTATAAGTGAGCATGAAGACATAAGCCTCCACACTCACTTATATTATACTACTTATTCTTTAAGGTTTCTGTTATCTCATTTAATTTCTTTTCATCAAGGATATATTTCTTTCTGAAAAGGATAATTGCAATTATCATTCCGAATATCGGAAGAAGGGTCATGGTAAGTCTTAATACGAGAAGTGAATTTCCGCCTACTGCACTCTTTGCAGCACCTACGGTTTCGGTGTCGTTGCTCAAGTTGCTTATGCTAAGACAGATGGAAGCAACAAGTGCTGCTATACCCGAAGCAAGCTTAACTACAAATGTCTGCATCGAGAAGATTACACTTTCATCACGTCTTCCGTTTTTGAGTTCACCGTAATCAACCGTATTTGCCAAAAAGATTGTTACAAGTACGTTCAATATACCTACTGCCGACATTATGAAAAATCCCGGTAAAAGGAACGGATATACACTGCTTATTCCTGAAAGTGCCATAACGAGAAGCACCACGTAACCCGCTATGGAAGCTATAACCGCTATATTAAATATTTTAATGGTCGTGAAGAACTTGCGAAGCAATGGGAACATAAGCATCATGGCAAGTATCTGTACAGCTCCCGCAAATGTATTAAACAATGTATAGTTACCCTGCCAATTTGAACCCGCAAGGTCGTACTTAAAGAAATAAATCAAAAGATTTGATGTGATATAAGTTGCCACGTTTATAAGTACAATAGTTATAACTATGGTCATAGCCTGATCATTTTGTATAAGTGCCTTAAACATCTCGCCTATGCCCGCAGTTTGCATGTCTGCGGTTGATTTTTCCTTGATACCGAGGCAGGTTATGATTATAAATATTACGAAAATAATTGCAACTATAAGTGAGAAATATTTAAAACCATATCTTTCAACTTCCTTCGTGGAAGTAAATTCACCGGTGATGTTTGAGACTCCTCCATCCTTGTCAAGCTTGGAATAAACATCCGATGATACATAAACCTTAAGTTCCGCAAACGATGCATTATCCTTAAGTCCCATTTCAAAAATAACAGTTGAGTTATCCGCATTTATTTCCACATCATCAAATTTCAAATCAAACTTTGAATTCTTGCTTGTATATTTTAATGAAGTATCTTCGCTGCTTTCAAAAACCTCTTTAAATTCATCTTTGTTTGCGGTAGCCTTTATATTTATGCCGTCAATATATTCAATTTCGTTACCGGTTGCCGCATCCGAATCGTCAATCTCGATTACATGAACGATAACGCCGCCGACCTCGGAAGCATATTGCATAGTCATCTTTTCACTCTTACTGTTATCCATGGCCGTACCTATCGAGGTAACTGCCATAACGGTGATTATCGTTACGATTGCCGAGCCTACACCGGCACAGCTTCTTGCAAGTGCCGAAAGACCTTCACGTTCCTTGCCGCCTTCCGTAAATGCAGGAATCATTGACCAGTAAGGTATATCCATCATGGTGTATGTCACACCCCAAAGGATATATGTCACCGCTGCGTAAGCCACAAGCCCGCTGCCCGAAAGTGACGGTGGTGCCGAAAACATCAAGAATAAGATTACCGCATTGGTAAGTGTACCGATTAAAAGCCATGGGCGGAATTTACCCCATCTTGTCTTTGTCTTTGCAACCACTATTCCCATTATAGGGTCGTTAAATGCATCAAATATTCTTGCCACCAAAAGGATTACACCCATTGCGATAGCGCTTACACCAAGTATATCCTGATAATAGTAAAGGATGTAGCTTGCCGAAAGCATATATACCATATCTTTTCCCACTGCGCCAAGGCCGTAGGCTGTTTTTTCTTTCGCTGTTAATTTCATATTAACTCTTCCTTTCTTCATTTACTCCGGTTCTCATATACACATTTTCAAGTACTCGCATGGCACGCTATCGCTTAACGCCATGCTTAGCACTTAAAATGTGCATATGAGAACCTCACTTATTCACTTACAACTATATCCGTTAATCTAAATATTAATAGTAAATTCTACATCTACTGTCTCAGCCTGTGGTGATTTTATTTTAAGCTTGGCTTTGCCTTCCTTGCCCTTCGTCTTTACATATGTTCCACCCATTCCGCCGGAAAGAGCAAATGTCTTCGGGCCGATTATTTCGGCATCTCCCTTTATCTCAACGGTTACCAAATCGTTGAAATAAGGAAGCACATTTCCGTACTCGTCTACCGCTTTTATTCTTACCGCTGCCACGTCATAAGAGTTTTCCTCACGTAATTCGGTATGGTCAACACTTACATCAAGAACTACTTCGGTCATTGCCTTTTTCTCTACAGTCTTTACTATCTCTCCGTCCTTTATTGCTTCAAATTTGTATACTGTAGCCTCACCGCCCCAGTTGCCTATATATTTTCCGTATAAATCAACAGCCTCCTGCTGATTCATATGGTATAAAAGCATAAGCTTGCCTGCCTTAAGATACATAGCCTTGGTAAGCCCGTAAAGCCCGACCTTTGCTGTCGCATTAAGCAAGGACTTTACATCCTCTGCCTGCTTATGCGGCATGCCTGTTTCTTCTTCAAGTGTTCTGCCGATGAAATCATCTATACGTATCGGCGGGTGCTTAAGATTCTTATAAGGCGAATCCGCACTTGTGTATTCCTTTATAAATTTATCGTTTTTATACATCTTAACGCTATCGGCATTTGTAAATATGAAAATGTCATTTAAATTTCCGCCCGGATGCTCGCCTATATCCATGCTTGAGCTTATTTCAAGTACCGGTGTCTTTTCCTGACAGCTTGCATATACTGCCGATGCAGGCTTCGCATTTCTGAACATATCCATAACACCGTGATAGCAGATTCTGTCCCCGCTTCCAAAATCCTTATGTGTATTGTAATCAAACATACACCAGCCAAAGCTTCCGGCTATGTCCTCCTGAGCGGCAACCTCATCAAGTACATTTGCATGTCTGAGGGCATGCTCGAGTCTTTTTTCTTCCCAGTCAAACGGCTTTGTAGGAAACATATGTCCGTTGTACTCACTTATGAGATAAGGTTTTTCATTGTCGGAGGTAACTGCTGATTTCTTTTCACAGCCCTTGTGCTTTCCGTCATGTGAAAAATCATTGTAGGTAAATACATCCTCCAACAAACTTCCTTTCTTGTAGCATCTTACGCCGCCTGTCTGTCTTGTAGGATCAAGCTTGTGAGCAACCTCATTGGTCCTTGTATAGAATTCATCATCGTCAACCGACTCGTTTATACGAACTCCCCAGAGAATAATCGAGGTATGATTTCTGTATTGCATTATCATATCCTTTAAGTTTTCAACAGCCTGTTCCTTCCACGCTTCATCTCCGATATGCTGCCAGCCCGGGAACTCCGTAAATACCAGAAGTCCTATCTTGTCGCATCTGTCAAGGAAATAATGTGATTGAGGATAATGTGAAGTACGTACGGCATTGAGACCGAGTTCATATTTTAAGATGTCCGCATCATGCTCCTGCATGGACTTCGGCATGGCATATCCCACATACGGATAACTTTGGTGTCTGTTAAGTCCTCTGATTTTAAGCTTTCTTCCGTTAAGATAAAAACCGTCCTTCTTAAATATTGCCTTTCTGTATCCGAAGGTTACCACATACTCATCTATTATTTCGTCCTTATCGATAAGCTCGGTTTTTAATTCATATAGCTTAGGATTTTCAACATCCCAAAGCTCAACCCTTCCTGTCTGATATGCGGATCTTTCTATATTTTCCGGATCGACTATTTCATATTCGCCGATATTCTTGAATTCTCCGTCCCCCAACGGTCTTAAGGATTGACGAAGCTTAAGTCCTGCCTTTGCATTTACAAGCTTATAATCCGCACATATTGCTGATTTTTTTGTTACATCGATTGCGCTTTCTTCATTTTCTTCAGGTGTTGCTATCTTGGTTATTACAAATACATCTTCAATATAACTTTCATTTTTTATATCAATACAAACATCACGATATATACCGCCATAAGTCATATAATCGATTACATATCCAAACGGCGGAACATTTATATTTTCATTACTGTCAAGCTTTACAACAAGTTTATTTTCCTGTCCGTATTTTAAATCTTCGCTTATGTCAATGGTAAATGCCGTATATCCGCAATGATGAGTTCCAACTTCCCTGCCGTTTAAATATACCGTGCTGTCATGTCCCGCACCGTCTATGGTAAGCAGCACTTTTTTTCCTTTCCAAGCTTCTTCGGCCTTTATCACCTTTACATATCCGCTAACCATCTGATACATATGCTCATCAAAATAATGGAACGGAACCTCCTTGCAGGTATGCGGAAGTCTGACTTCCTTGAGCTTTTCCAAATCATATGAATCAGTCAAAAGCTCATCCGTATAATTTTCGGTGAATTTCCAACCGTCATTGATATATATTCTTGCCATCCTTTTCTCCTCCTTTACACTTCTATCCCCTTCATAATTATATCCACAACCTCATTTAATGCTTCCTGATATGTCAATTTGTTTTTCTTTAATACATCTTTGTTATAGAATTGTTCCCACGATGCTTCAAGCATCATTTTGACTATGCCGATATTTATCGGTCTTATAACTTTTTCCTCCATACCTCTTTCAATAAGAGCTATGGTTCCTTCCCAACCGGTTTCAAGCCTTTTTGCCACATGCGCATAGATTTTCGGATATTTGTCTTTTAATTGATATAATTGCCCGTAATCTATATCCTTATATCCGTCCGGCATAACAGCAAGTATCTTCCTGAGTTTTTCAACCGTCGTAAGAGTCGGATCAAGAATTATTTTCTTTTCGCCTTCCTTAACAAAATCAAAAAGGTAATCTACCGCGGCATAAGACAGCTCTTCTTTATCTTTAAATACCGTGTATATAGTTTTCTTGCTTATAGATAGCTCCTTTGCTATATCATCCATAGTAAATTTCAAACCTTTTTTGTTGAAGGCTTTAATCGCACCCTCAAGAACAGTTTCCCTTAATTCCATAAAATTAATCACCCCCTACAGTTCACAGGAAACTTAAATCTTCTTCTCCAGTTTCCTAAATTGTAACATTGTATTGTCAAATCCGCAAGAAACCTAATTCACAAAAATAGTTTCCATTTGTTGTGCATTTTGCCTATATTCTATAATCCATTTGTAATATTTTTGTTTTTTTGCACAATTTAATAAATATATATGTAGGAAAAGAACTTGAAAGACTAATTGCTTGATTTAAACAGTTAATATGTTAAAATAAATATAATTCCAATGTGTCAACATACACACGGATATTATTTATTATTTTGGGGGAAGGAGGCTGCTTATGTCTTCAGTAGATATGCTTTCGATTTATGTGGCTGACTTTATAGGTGCTATTTTGCTTTTTTCGATAATCCTAACCAAGGGCTGGATAATTCCCACGCGAAAGCAGGAAAGCAAAATATTACTTATTTTGATTTTATTGACTCTGATATATTGCGTTTTTGATCCTTTAAGCTTTTATTTTGACGGTAAACCCAATGCGGTAAGTTACTTTGGTATCTTCTTCGTAAACACGGTGCTTTACCTTTACAGTCTCGGAATGGAACTCGGCTTTGTATTTCTTGTGTCATTCCATTTGCGGAGGAATATAACCACCGCCCAAAAAATTGTTGTCGCATTCATGATTACAACCGAATTTTTATTACTTATTTTAAATACAATCTTTCCTCTTGTGTTCTCGATTGATGAAAATAATCTTTATCATCGCGAACCGTGTTATATCGTATTTTTGCTGTTTGGTCTTGCACTTGTTGTATACAGCTGGATTATATACGGAGTAGAGAGATTAAAAAACGGTTCTCTTCGTTATTTTCCTGTTTGGCAGTTTATGCTTCCAACAATAATATGTATTTCCGTTCAGGCTTGTTATTATGGTATTTCAACACAACCGGTCGGATTTGCCATTTCCCTTTCCGCGATGGCAATAAGCCTAAAAAACGAATGTCTTTATATAGATAAACTTACCGGAGTATTCAATCGTTATGAGCTTGACAAGATTGTAGAAACATTAAAGAAAAAGAAGAACAGAACCATCGCCGCTATTATGCTTGACTTAAATGATTTCAAGGCAATCAATGATATCTATTCACATAACGAAGGCGACCTTGCACTTAAGGCATTGGCTGATATCCTGGTACAAGTCGTTCAAAATCAGGGTGTTGTAATGAGATTTGCCGGAGATGAGTTTATTATTGTTATAAATACCGCGGATGAAAATACCGTAGCCGATTACACGGATGCCATAAATAAGGCTATAAGCAAATATAACAAGAAATCCGGAAAACCTTATACGCTGTCAGTTGCGATTGGCGGCGATATATTTAACATCAAAGATTCCGATGATGACTTTTTGCAAACAATAGATGAACTTATGTATAAAAATAAAAGTGAATATTATTCAAATCATGAACGAAAAGGCCGGAGAGATAAATAAATAATCCCATTTCATTTTCCCATTTTTTAATGTGTTGAAAAACATAACTATTATATCATATCAAATTAATCATACCAAATATATTGAAAAAAAAGCATATAATATGTTATATTCGAAAGAACCAAAGAAAACATTCGGAGGCATTTAACAATGTACACATACAGTTTTATGCAATGGATAGCTTTTTTCGCAATATATTGCTTTTTCGGCTGGGTGTTCGAAAGTATATATGTATCAATTGAATATAGAAAGCTGACAAATAGAGGTTTCCTTTACGGACCTGCAATTCCCATATATGGATTCGGCTCCGTAACAATACTCTTTTTTACTGCTCCGTTTAAGGATAATGTTTTACTCACTTTTATTTCGGGAATGCTGGCAGCAACCTTACTTGAATATATTACCGGCTATTTAATGGAGAAAATATTTGGAGTAAGATATTGGGATTATACCTATGAACCTCTTAATCTTAACGGATATATTTGCCTTGGTTGTTCACTTATGTGGGGGATGTTTTCCGTGCTTGTTACAAATTATATCCATAATCCGGTGGATCGATTTGTAAAAAGCTTTGACTCAATTACTTTATGGTTGTTTGATATATGCTTTATATTATTTTTCTCGATTGATTTGTATGCGTCCGCAAGAGCTGCATTTGATTTGAAAAAGCTCTTTGCCGACTATGTTGAAAATAATGAATTTGTCCATAAAATGCAAAAGCGTCTTGATGTTATAATAGCTTTTGCCAATGATGACTATGCAAACTGGCAGAACATGGTTGCCGAAAAACAAAAAGAATTCGAGTCGGAAATCGACAAGATCAAGAATGGTATTAAAGAATTTACAGACAGGTTTTATAATAAAAAAGAAAAAACGAATCGTCGTATTATGAATGTAATGAAACGTAATCCAGGCATCACTTCCAAAAATCATAATTACGAGATTGAAAAATTAAAAAAATATTATACAAAAAAGGAAAAATAAAAATGGGAAAAGAAAGCTGGAAAGCAGGAAATATGTTATATCCGGTTCCGGCAGTTATGGTAAGCTGTCAAAGGAACGGAGAAAAAACAAATATCATAACGGTAGCATGGGCCGGTACCATATGCTCGGATCCGGCAATGGTTTCAATATCAATCCGACCGGAAAGATATTCATATGACATAATCAAGGACTCGGGTGAATTTGTAATAAATCTGGTAAACACGGAACTTACCAGAGCCTGTGACTGGTGCGGAGTAAGATCGGGACGAGATTATGATAAATTCAAAGAACTTAAGCTATCGGAATACAAATCGGAATTTATGGCAGTTCCTGCGATAGAAGAAAGCCCGGTTAACATTTATTGCAAGGTTAAAAAAATCGAAAAGCTTGGCTCGCACGATATGTTTATAGCCGAAGTAACAGGCGTAACCGTAGATGATAAATATATGGATGAAAAAGGACGTTTTGATCTTAAAGTTGCCAACCTTATGGCATATTCTCACGGAGAATATTTTTCTCTCGGAAAGAAACTCGGCCAGTTCGGATATTCCGTTAAAAAAAATGTAAATAAAAAGAAAAAAAGAAGCAACCGCCGGTAGCGTTTGCTTCTTTTTTTCTTTATAGATCAATCGACATATCTTCAACCGTGATAGACATCATTTTTCCATCATCATCTATTACAAAACTGAGATATAATTCGCCGTCCTGATATGTAAGTCCATACTCATTTTCATCTGCAGGGTCACCTAACGCTTTTTTTACTTCGTCTAAAGTTGAACCGATTTTTATACCACCGACGGTTGTGCAAAGATTATCGCTCGTAGATTCATTATTTAGATTAATTGAATAAATAATTCCACTTTCGGTAACCTGAATGATAAACCCATCAAAAGAAAAGGTTTCTATCATACCGGCATCAGGAACACAAGGCTGTGATTTTTCCGAAGGCTTTATCTGGTCGCCAAGCTTTGGAATAACCTCATCCGCTTTGTCGCCGACTCCGAATTCAACTCCGTTATATATAAATCTTGAATTCCCGGCTAATGATGTATCACTTGCTTCGCCTGAATCTCCTGTTTCAACAGTTGTCGCGGAATTTGTGTTGTCAGCCTTTTCTTCATTTTTCTTTCCGCATCCGAATAACGAAGCCATCATTACAGATACAATTCCAAACGTTAATGTTATCTTTTTAATCTTTACAATTCTCATGTTTTTCTCCCCTTCATTTTGAATTATTCTTTAAACAAGCACCTTAAATTGTATCACTAATTAAACTTTTTTCAATATCCAAAATGTTTTCTACTTCCGCTAATCCCGCTCCGGCAACCTCAACAGCCCGGAAATTTCCTGTTGTCACTAATCCTGTTCCGATGACACCTGAGATTTCCTGTTTAGCTGAATTTCAGGCATAAGATCCTCACTCATTATTTCAAGAGCTTTGTCAAGTGTGGCAAGCTCCTCAGGTGTAAACCTTTCTTCCATACGCTTCATAACTTCCTGTACATAGCTGTTGCTCATGTTATAATACTCGCGATATTTGTCAGTTACAACAAGGTAGCTTTCTCTTTTATCTTCCTTTGAGCGTACCTTTTTGACATATCCTTTGGAAACAAGGTTACTTACCTTATATGCCGCATTTGGCGATGACAAATTTGCAACTTTGGAGAACTCGGCTATGGTAGGATTACCAAGAGCGAATATAATCTCCATACAAAAGGTTTCAACAGCTGTAAGCGAAGTTTCTCTGTCTTTAAGCTTTTCAAATGCCTTTTGGTAAAAATGCAGTTTGAACTTCGTATACACTCTTGTAAATGAATCTTCCAACATACCGACTTCCTCCTTTTTAACATCAAACTCATAATATCATTAGCTTTCAGTAATTGCAAATGTTAATTCACAGGTGGCGGCAACCTTTCCGTCCACGGTAGCGGTTGCACTTCCGATACCAACACTGCCCTTCATCTTCGTCATATGACACTCCAGTTCCAATACATCTCCCGGCTCGACACGTGCTTTAAATCTTGCACTTCTGATACCTCCGAATAAAGCAATCTTTCCCTTGTTTTCCGGAAGTGAAAGTGCTGCAATCGCTCCTGTCTGAGCAAGTGCTTCTATGATAAGTACTCCGGGCATAACCGGATTACCCGGGAAATGTCCCAGAAATTGCATTTCATTTGCGGTAACACATTTTATTCCCCTTGCCATCTCTCCCGGCACACATTCCGTTATTTTATCAACCAATAAAAAAGGATATCTGTGCGGAAGTATTTCCTGTATTTGCTGTGAATTTAATTCCATTATTTTTCTCCTTATAAACACAAACCGGATTTCAAATTTCCTGTATCCATGTCTTAATACTCACACGTTTTTATGCTTCAAACTTCTTAAATACTACAGATGCGTTATGACCTCCGAACCCAAGTGAGTTTGACATAGCATATTCAAGTCTTACATTTCTTGCTTCATTAGGAACTATATCAAGGTCGCATTCTTCATCGAATTCTTTATAGTTTATGGTTGGAGGCACGATATCATTTTGAACCGAAAGTGCAGTAATAATTGCCTCTACCGCACCGCTTGCTCCAAGCAAATGTCCTGTCATGGATTTGGTTGAGCTTACCATAAGCTTTCCTGCACTCTCGCCAAAAGCCTTTTTTATGGCAAGTGTTTCACTCTTGTCATTTAAGCTGGTCGAGGTTCCGTGAGCATTTATATAACCTATTTTATCAGGAGTGATATTTGCATCCTCGATTGCAAAACTCATGCACTTTGCTGCCGCGCTACCGTCTGCCAAAGGTGCGGTAACATGATTTGCATCACAGGTTGCTCCATATCCAACTATCTCACAATATATCTTTGCTCCTCTTTTAACTGCATGCTCATACTCTTCAAGCACAAGAGCACCTGCACCCTCGCCCATTACAAAGCCGCTTCTTTCCTTATCAAAAGGTATGGATGCTCTTTGGGGATTATCGGTAGTATTAAGAGCCTTCATAGCTGCAAAACCACCTATACCGAAAGGTGTGATACTTGCTTCGGCACCACCGCAGAGTACTACCTCCTGATATCCGTCTCTTATTTGTCTGAAAGCATCTCCCACTGCATTTGTTCCGCCGGCACAGGCTGTAACCGGACATGTACACATTCCGTGAAGGCCTAGCTTAATAGCTATATTTCCGGCTGCCATATTTGCTATACTGAGTGGAATAAAATGCGGTGAAACTCTTTCAAATCCTTTTTCATTTCCTCTTTCACACTCACGCTGAATAGTTCCGAGTCCACCTATTCCGGATGAGAAGATAATTCCGCAACGATAAGCATCTTCATTTTCTGTTTTTATATCCGAATCTTCAAAGGCTTCCATAGCAGCAATAGTTGCAAACATGGTAAACTCATCCATCTTTCTTATTTCGGATTTGTCAAGGCGCTCCTCCGGTTTTAAATTCTTTACCTCAGCGGCAAGAGTAACCTTATTACCGGTTGTATCAAATTTGGAAATAGGTTGTATACCGCATTTTCCGGACTTAACCGATTCCCACATATCTTTAATATTATTTCCTACAGGTGTGACTGCTCCAAGTCCTGTAATCACAACTCTTCTCATATAACCATTCCTCCATCTACATTTATAACCTGTCCCGTTATGTAACGGGAATTATCTCCTGCAAGAAACTCAACTACTGCTGCCACATCTTCAGGTTTTCCCATTTCCTTAAAAGGAATCGAATCACAAATTGTAGCTTTAACATTTTCAGGAAGGGATGCTGTCATATCCGTTTCAATCATTCCCGGTGCGATTGCATTTACTCTTATCTTTCTGCTTCCGAGTTCTTTTGCAAGTGACTTGGTCATACCGATGACTGCCGCCTTACTTGCAGAATAATTAACCTGACCGGCGTTACCGGTAAGTCCGACTACAGAGCTCATATTAATTATGCTTCCTGTCCTTTTTCTGAGCATAATTTTGGAAACCTCACGCATCATATAAAAGCTTCCCTTAAGATTTACATTTAACACGCACTCAAGCTCTTCATCCTTCATGCGCGGTAGTAAATTATCCTTTGTTATACCCGCATTGTTTACGAGTACATCCACGGTTCCCAAAAATGCTGCCGCTTCACTTACAAAGCTTGCACATTTTTCCGAATCCGATATATCAAACTTTACGGCAAGCACCTTCGCTCCCTCATATTCGCAAAGCTTTACGGTTTCGTTTGCTACCTCACCATTTGATTGATAATTAAATGCTATATTGTATCCGGCCTTTGCAAGTCTTATACAAATTGCTCTGCCTATACCCCTGCTGCCTCCGGTCACTATTGCGCCTTTTCTTTCTTCCATATTATCCAGTCAAATCCGGATTATATAAGACCCGGATTTTCTCCTTTCTTTTTAAAAAAATCATCATTTTATCCAAATATTTTTTACTTATATATTCAATCAAGCTACTGATTTTGTTCCAGAACTTTTTTAAGATCTTCAACTGTCTCAATACTCATTATTTTTATCTCTTTTGAAAGAGCCTTACTCATTTTATTCATAAAGCCCGAAACAACCTTACCCGGTCCTATTTCAATGAAGCAATCGATATCTTCATCAAGAAGCTTCTCGATATTTTCCTCAAGTCGTACGCTGCTTTGAACCTGTTTAATTAGTAGCTCATTGATACTATCTTCAGCCTTATAAAAATCTCCCGTAGCATTTGACATAACGGGTATCCTGAGACTCCTAAAAGGATGAGCTTCAAAATACTCCTTAAGGGCATCACCGGCACTTGCCATATATTTCGTATGGAAAGGTCCGCTTACATTTAATTTAATGCATCTTTTTGCACCCTTTTCCTTGAGTATTTCTTCTACATTGTTTACAGCCTGCTCATCTCCGCAGATTACGGTCTGGCCCTTGCAATTGTAATTGCTGACTGTTACATAACCGTCCCCGCTGTATGAATCACAAACTTCTTTTATCACATTACTGTCAAGTCCGAGAACTGCACTCATCTTGCACAACTTACCTTCGGCTGCTTTTTGCATGGCTGCACCCCTGAATGCTGTGAGCTTAACATACTCCGTATTGTCAAAAGCTCCTGCCGCATATAATGCACCGTATTCACCCAGGCTTAAGCCCATTGCATAAGAAGGTATTATTCCTTCCTTAACAAGAATATCAGTTACGCCTGCTGCAAAAGCCGCCATACATGCCTGAGTATTTTTCGTATCCGAAAGCTCTTCAAGAGGGCCTTCATGCATAAGCTTTTTTATGTCAATTCCGACATCAAGACTGTCTATATATTCCTTATACGAAGGATATGTTTCGTAAAAATCTTTTCCCATTCCTACCTTTTGACTTCCCTGTCCTGCATATAAAAATGCCCATTTCATTTTACTTACCTATCCTTTCTCTCAAATCAAGATACTCGTTATACATACTGTCGAGAACCTCTTTTACGCTTCTTATTTCTTTAATCTGTCCTACAACCTGACCTGCCATAACGGAACCTGTCTTCATATCTCCGTCAAAAACGGCTCTTCTAAGTGAACCGAGAGTGAATTTTTCAAGTTCTTCCCTGCTTGCTCCGGCTTTTTCATGTTTAATATAATCTCTTGACATCTGATTTTTTATTATTCTTACGGGAACACCACTGATTCTTCCGGTAACCACTGTTCCGTTGTCCTTTGTCTTTATCAATTGATTTTTATAATTTTCATGTATCGGACACTCATTTGTCGCAAGGAGCGCCGTTCCTATCTGTACACCTATGGCACCGAGTGCAAATGCACAAAGAAGCTGTCTTCCGTCTGCTATACCCCCTGCAGCTATAACAGGAATATTTAATTGATCCACAACCTCAGGAACAAGTGTCATTGTAGTCATCTCACCTACATGTCCGCCACTCTCGGTACCTTCCGCTATTACTGCCGAAACCCCGCATCTTTCCATACGTATGGCAAGAGCAACACTTGATACAACGGGAATAATTATCATACCTGCTTCCTTCCACATAGGTACGTAGCTTCCCGGACTTCCCGCACCGGTTGTTACTATCTTTACTCCTTCCTCCACAAGTATTTCAGCCATCTTGTCCGTTTCCGGATTCATAAGCATCAGATTTACTCCAAAAGGCTTATCCGTAAGGCTTTTACACTTTCTTATATTTTCTCTTAACATATCAGCATTCATTCCGCCCGAGCCTATAAGACCGAGGCCGCCTGCGTTGCTTACCGCTGCGGCAAATTCTCCTGTTGCGATATTTGCCATACCGCCCTGTATTATAGGATATTTAATTCCAAGCATCTCGTTTAATTTCATAATAATTTTTCCTCCCATAATCCTTAAATACTTGCAAGGATACCGCCATAGGTAAGTCCTGCTCCGAAGCCTGCCATAAGACAGGTTTTGTTTTTAAGATTATTTTTATCATCCAGCTCACTCATAACTATCGGTACACTTGCTGCCGATGTATTTCCGTAGCTTTCGATATTCATATAAAACTTATGCTCATTTCCTGCATATTTTCTCATTACACTTCTTATGATTCTTTCATTTGCCTGATGACATATCACGCAATCTATATCTTCAATCGTCTTATGTGCCGCCTCAAGAAGCTCTTCTATCACCTGTGCCAATGCCTTTACGGCAAACTTAAATACTTCCCGGCCGTTCATTTGAAGATAACGTTCTCCTCCGCCTATCCCGCCTATATAAAGAGCTTCATCATTACCTCTTGTATATTCAACATGGTAATATTCTTTGTCATTAAGCTCTATTATCGCAGCTCCCGCTCCGTCACCGAAAAGAATACAGGTATTTCTGTCGGTATAATCAATAAGCCTTGATAATTGCTCACTTCCTATTACCAGTGCATATGGCTTTGGGCTGTCCAAAAGCAATCCTCTGGCTACCGTAATCCCATAGATAAAGCCTGTACATGCAGCCGACAAGTCAAAGCAAAATACCTTTTCATCAAGTCCGAGTTCCTTTTGGACCATAGCCGCAGTAGACGGAAAAACATGCTCTACACTTGAGGTTGCAACTACAACCACACCGATTTTATTTTTATCTATTCCACTTTTTATAAGTGCTTCACGGGCTGCACTTACCGCAAGTGTGTTGGTATTTTCCTCACCTTTCACACAACGGTATCTTTGTCTGATACCGGTTCTGTCAAATATCCATTCATCGCTTGTTTCAACAAGCTTTTCCAGGTCACTGTTGGTAAGGCATTCCTTTGGAAGCGCCCTTCCTGTTGCAACCACTTTTATTCCTTTTGATTTATTCATTGTAAAGACCATCCATCTTTCTAAATTTCATATATCTTTCTTTTACAAGAACCTCCAGTTTTTTCTTTTTAAGGTTTTTAATTTCTTCATAAAGCATCCCGTCCAATGTCACAATAAACTTTTTGTTTTCTCTTATAACGCCATCAATTATTCCGAAGTCATAAAGTTCCTGCGCTGTTATCTTCATGATATCGCATGCCTCTTTTGCCCTTGATGCATCCTTCCACATTATGCTTGCGAAGCCTTCCGGCGAAAGAATCGAATAAACCGCATTCTCAAGCATCCATACCTTATCGGCAACCGCAAGAGCAATAGCGCCGCCGCTCGAGCCTTCCCCTGTTATTATGGAAATGACCGGCACCTTTAGGTTACTCATACATGCTATGCTTTCGGCTATGGCATTGCTTTGTCCGTTGCTTTCGGCCTCCACACCCGGATATGCTCCCGGTGTATCCACAAATGTAATAACAGGGCGGTTAAACTTTTCTGCCTGCTTCATAAGCCTTACTGCTTTTCTGTAGCCTTCGGGCGAAGCCATTCCGAAGTTGCATTCTATATTTTCCTGCGTATCTTTTCCTTTTCTGTGTCCTATTACCGTAACGGGAATATCATGAAATATACCGATACCCGCCACTATTGCTTTATCATCCTTATATAATCTGTCTCCGTGAAGCTCAATAAAATCATCAAAAAGCTCATTAATGTAAAAATCTATATTTGGCCGCTTCGCATCTCTTGCGGTCATTAATCTTTCATAGGCTTCCATATTTCTCCTCACACCTTTTATTCTTATGCTCTAAGCCTCATGCATTCTTAAAATTTTAATAATTACATCTCTCATATCTGATTTATCAACTATTGCATCTATCATTCCGTGTTCCAAAAGAAACTCAGCTCTTTGAAATCCCTCCGGAAGCTCTTGCCCGATAGTCTGTCTTATAACTCTCGGTCCCGCAAAACATATAAGTGCTTTCGGCTCGGCAATAATTATATCTCCAAGGCTGGCAAAGCTTGCACTTACACCGCCTGTAGTGGGATTAGTCAAACACGATATAAACAATCCGCCCTTTTCCTGAAAATGTCTCACAGCTGCTGCAGTCTTTGCCATCTGCATCAGCGAAAAAAGTCCTTCCTGCATTCTGGCTCCGCCGCTTGCTGAAAATATAATTAGCGGAAGTTCATCTTTTTTTGCTCTTTCGACAAGTCTTACTATCCTTTCACCGACAACAGTTCCCATACTTCCCATAAAAAACCTTGTATCAAATACTCCGATTGCAACCTTTTTGTGATCAATCCTTCCGATACCCGTCACAATCGCATCATTCATATGGCACTTTTTAGTAAGTTCTTCTCTTTTTTCATCATAATCAGGAAAATTAATAGGATTTTTTGAAGTTAGTTCTTTATCGGTTTCCCTGAATCTTCCCTCATCGCAAAGAGCAGCTATTCTCTCATATGCCGTAAGATGATTATTCTTTTTTTCATTTACCTTCTTACGGGCTTTTTCAAGATTTCTCAAATGTCTTTTTTTTCTTTCAAAAACATCACTTATCAGCATTTTCTCGACCCTCCGCAAGCCAGGTTTCTATCTTGACATGTTCCTTTTCATAAAATCCGGTATTGTAATTTCCCTTTATAAACTCCGGATGATAGGTCAGAACATACATGAATCCCAGATTGGTTTCTATTCCTTCTATTACCGTCTCTTCAAGTGCACGTCTCAACCTTTTTATGACTTCGATTCTCGTACGACCACGAACTATTATTTTAGCTATCATTGGGTCATAATAAGGAGTAACCTCGTAGCCCGTAAAAAGATGACTGTCGACTCTTACCCCGAAGCCCTGAGGAAAATGCAGGTAGCTTACCTTTCCCGGCCTTAAAGCGCATATACGACATTCCACGGCATGACCTCTCAGATTAATTTCTTCCTGAGTTATATCAAGCTTTTGTCCTGCTGCTATTCTTATCTGCTGTCTTATCAAATCAATATCCGTTACCGCTTCCGTTACCGGATGCTCAACCTGGATACGTGTATTCATTTCAATAAAATAATATTTGTCATCTTCATCAAGAACAAATTCAACTGTTCCGGCACTGTAATATCCGCATGCTTTTGCAGCCTTGATTGCCATTTGCGAAAGCTCATTTCTCGTACTCTCACTTAAGCCGAAGCACGGAGTTTCTTCAAGCATTTTTTGATTATTACGTTGTATGGAACAATTTCTTTCTCCGAGAGAAATGACATTTCCAAACTTATCTGCCAGTATCTGCACCTCTATATGACGAGGATTAAGTATAAGCTTTTCTATATACATATCCCCATTTCCAAATGCAGTTTCGGCTTCTGTTCTTGCTGTTTCAAATCCGGTCTTAAGTTCTTCTTCCTTCCAGACTCTTCTCATGCCTCGACCACCGCCGCCGGCACTTGCCTTTATAAGAACCGGATAGCCGAGTTCATCGGCAACCTTTTTTGCTTCTTCGCAGTTTCTGACAAGCTCCTTTGAACCCGGAACAACAGTTACCCCATTTTCAATCATAAGCTTTCTGGCTGCCTGCTTATCTCCCATCTTTTTAATGATATCTGCTGACGGACCGATAAATATTATTCCGTTATCCTCACACTTCTTTGCAAAATCTGCATTTTCAGATAAAAATCCATAGCCCGGATGTATGGCATCACACTTTTTTGAAATTGCCACCTGAATGATTGCATCCTGATTAAGGTAGCTTTCTCCTGCTTTTTCCGGTCCGATACATACCGAAGCATTGGCTCCCATAACAGCCAGAGAATCCTTATCGGCAGTAGAATATACAACAACCGTTTCAATATCCATTTCACGGCAGCATCTTACGATTCTAAGTGCTATCTCGCCTCTGTTGGCAATTAAAATCCTCTTAAACATCTGTCTCTCCCACGGTTATTTAATCTTCATGAGTACCTGATCGTACTCTGCCATCTTTCCGTTTTCCACAAGTATCTTTGTTATAATACCGTCCCTTGGTGCCACTATTTCATTCATAAGCTTCATAGCTTCGATAACGCCGACTACATCGCCCTTCTTCACCCGGTCTCCCTCATTTACAAACGGATCCGCATCCGGTGAGGATGCTCTGTAAAAGGTTCCAACAAGAGGAGCCTTAATGTCATCACCGTCAGCAGTGTTTGAATTCACGATATTGTTCGTCGCAATATTTGCCCCTGCTGCCGCTGTAAAGTTCATGCTCATATCAGCACCGCTGTTTATAGCCGGTACACCTGCCGCAGGAACAACCACAGTTTTAATTTCTTTCTTAAGAACAAGCTCCGAGTCCTTATCCTTAAATGAGAACTCCGTCATATCGGAGTTCTCAAATTTGTCCCATATTTCATATATTTCAGACTTATTCATATCTTTCACCCATTAAGCTTCAATCTCTTTTTCGATATACTCAACGATATCGGAAATTGTATGTAATCCCTGCATAGCATCCTCTGCAAAAGTCATATTGAACTCTTCCTCAAATGTCATGCAAAGCTCGGTAGCATCAAGTGAGTCGATTGAAAGAGACTCAAAATCAGCATCCATAGTTACTGCATCCGCATCACAATGAATCATATCAATTATAATTTCCTTAACCTTATCAAATACCATTTTAAAATCCTCCTAAAAATATTTACCTAAATTTTTTTAACAATTTGGATTATATGTTGACTTGTTATATATGTCAATAGTTTTATCTAAAATTTTTTAGTTAAATTTTTTATTGTAAAATTTATATTTTCTGTGAGATAAAAAAATGCATCTTTTCAAATTTATAAATTCCACAACTCATAAATTCAAAAAAATGCATTTAATAATTTATACTTTATTATTCCGATATCGTTTAGTTTGGATAATTTAAAAGTTTCCGCCATTCCAGCCCCAGTCTTTTGTTCCTATATAGGATACATAAACATTCTTTGAAGGTATATCAAGTTCTTCTTCAAATATATTACATATGGCAGCCGTAAGCTGAGCATATGCGGAAGACGAAGCACTTCCGAATATTCTTACTGCTACATATGCACCCTTTTCAAGCTTGTTACCGGCCATATAAAGGCTGTACTCATCTTCAAATCCAACCATAAGAAAACTTTCAGGTTTTCCGATTAAGGATATTTCCTTTCCGAGTCTTGACTTAATAATCTCTCTTTTTTCCTCCGACACTTTAAGTGTAATCTTAGAATCAATAAATGGCATTTGTTTATCCTCCTTATATTATATATTTTTTTATCTACAAATACTCAATACCAACCAATGTAAGGCCGCAGGCTTCGGACTTCGGTCCCGCCTTTGCCCTGTCGCACGCCTCAAGAATTTCCTTTACATGCAACGGCTCATACATGCCCATACCGCATTTTAACAGGGTTCCCATTATTATACGAACCATATTATACAAAAAGCCCGTTCCTTTAATCGTCATAATAATCATTTTGCCTTCTTTTCTAAAGCTTATATCAGTGACGGTTCTTACGGTTGTTTCAACCTGTGTTCTCGGTGTGCAAAATGATTTAAAATCATGCTCACCTATAAGATAGTCGGCTGCCTCCTGCATTTTATCAATATCTATATTATAATAAACAAATTTCGAATAAAGTCTTACCAAAGGATTAGGAAATCTGTCATTCCATATCCTATATTCATAAGTTTTTATCGTATCGCAAAATCGCGGATGAAAATCATCGGCAACCTGACATGAATTGGTTATCCTTATATCGTCAGGCAGTCTTTGATTAAGTGCGAAGGAAATCTTTTCCGCAGGTATTCTGGTTTCGGTATCAAATACGGCTACATTTCCCATGGCATGTACACCCGAATCGGTTCTGCTTGCACCGATCACCTTTATATCCTCATTAAGAAGCTCCGAAAGCTTTTTGTTTATAACCTCTTCTATCGTTATTCCATTGTCCTGTATCTGCCATCCGCAGTAGTTTGTACCATCATATGCAATAGTAAGCTTGACTCTTATCATATAAACCTCTGTAAATGAAATATCCCAAAAGATTTTTATCTATAAAATTTCATAACATTAAATTTGCAAGTTTTATAATTCAGAATTTTATTATAAAATATATCCCGACTATAAGCAACAACAATAATAAGATATAAACCAGCCCATCAATTGCGGTATATTTTAGAGGTCTTAGCTTTGTCCTGTTTTTTCCTCCCGTATAACATCTGGAATCCATAGCCTCCGCAAGGCACTTTGCTCTGTCGATTGAATTTTGAAACAATGGGATGATAACGGTTCTTGAACTCTTTATTCGTCTTATCGGTCCGCCTTTTTTGAATTCGGCACCTCGCATTTCCTGCGCCTTCATTATTCTGTCCAGTTCTTCCATAAGTACCGGAATAAATCTTAAAGCAATCGTTATTCCCATTGCCACATTACCCTTTAGGGCAAAGCATTTTTCAAGTCCGTCAGTAAGCTCAGTCGGTGTTGTAGTATACATCAGAAGAGAAGACATAATGATAATCAAAAGCATTCTCCAAAATACATAAACCGATTTAAGCACACCTTCTACCGTAACCTCAAATGCCCCGAGACTGAATAAAACCTCTCCGTAAACAGTAAAGCTGTTTATAAGAGAGCAAAGCAGGATAAACAATATTATTCCTCTCATGCCTTTTAACATATGCCTTATCGGTACATTTGAAAGATATACGGCAGTAAGACAAACTATCGATAAAAGTCCGAACAGATAAAGGTTTCTGTCAAGTAGCGAAAGCATTATATATACAAGTACAAAACGAATTTTAACCCTTGGATCCAGCTCATGTATGGGCGATTTAACACTATAAAATTGTCCTAATGTTATATCTTTTAGCATACTTACTCCAAACTATAAAAAAACTTATTATCTTCAGATTTCACCAAATTATAATATCTATAATTTCATTATTGTCAGATAAGCGCAGTAACAATATCTTCAACTGCCTTTTCCGGATTTGAATTAAGACAGGAAACCTCCAGACCTTCATTGCGTAATCCGGTCAACAGTTGCATTGCAACAGGAAGTTCTACCGGGCTTTTTATTTTTTTGTTTATATACAAATCATAAAAAACCTCACACGGATTTCCCTCCGAAATTTTCTGTCCATCATCCAAAACTATAAGTCTGTCCGCATACCTTGCTACGCTTTCCGGATCATGACTTACCATTATTATGGTTATGCCTGCTTCTTTATTAAGTGCTTCTATTATATCAAGCATATTTTTTTTGCCCTCGGGATCCAGTCCGGAAACAGGCTCATCAAGTATCAAATATTCCGGTTGCATGGCAAGCACCCCTGCAAGTGCCACCCTTCTTTTTTCTCCACCCGAAAGCTTGCTGACGGGCATATCGTAAACTTCATCGGAAAGACCTACAAGCTCGATTGCCTCGTAAGCTCTTTTTTCGGCTTCAACCTCGGTCACTCCCATATTTCTCGGGCCGAATACCACATCCTCATATACATTTTTTGCAAAAAGCTGCTGCTCAGGAAATTGAAAAACATATCCTATCTTACTTCTGACTTTCTTTAAATCAGCAGCCTTTTCCATGATATCGACGCCATCGACATAAACCATTTCCGTTTTTGATTTAATAAGTGCCGGTATAAGCTGAAGCAAGGTTGATTTTCCTGCTCCTGTCCTCCCGATTATCGCAACATATTCACCCTTACCTATGTCAAAGGAAATATCCCTTAATACTTCATTATTTCCATATGAATAGCCGGCATGATTAAACAAAACGGCATTTGTTGGATTGACATTCTTTTTTGACATATTATATCTTTCCATCTTCACATCAAGAAAGAATTTGTTCGGATGCTCTTTTTTAAGTCTTGCTATAAGAGCATCAACCGAATATATACTTCTGTCTCTTAAAACACCTGCATCAAAAAGCTTATCTTTTATATCAACGATTACAGGTACTTCAAGCCCTGCCGATATAAGCTCATCTTTCCTCGAAAATATGCTTTCCTTTGTACCTCTCATAAAAATCCTGCCCTTGTTCATAATATAGATATAATCGGCAAATAAAAGTTCATCCATATTGTGAGTAATCATTATAACCGTAATTCCGAGTTTCTTATTTAAATCCTTAATGCAATTAAGTATTTCAAAACGCGATTCGTTATCCAGCATGCTTGTTGCTTCATCGAAAACTATACATG
Source organism: Lachnospiraceae bacterium UBA3820 (assembly GCA_002369325.1). Classification (GTDB taxonomy): domain Bacteria; phylum Bacillota; class Clostridia; order Lachnospirales; family Lachnospiraceae; genus Coprococcus_C. The sequence continues at coordinate 12,144 of DFDU01000084.1, read as the reverse complement.
AAGGCTTCATGGCAAGAACTCCTGCGATAGCTGTCTTTTGTTTTTCACCTCCGCTGAGCTCGCTTATCCTTCTATCCGAAAGCTTTGTGCCAAGTCCCGACTTATCAAGTGCATCCAATACCCTTTCCCAAAGCTCCTTTTCGGGTATTCCGATGTTTTCGGCACCGAAGGCTACATCTTCGGAAACCACACTTCCTATAATCTGATTGTCCGGATTTTGAAAAACCATTCCAACCTTTTTTCTTATTTTCATGATCTCATCATCCGTACCGTTTATCGCATCTATGCCTCCGATAATTACGGTTCCCTCTATCGGAGAAATAAGGCAATTAAGTATCTTTGCAAATGTGCTTTTGCCGGAACCGTTTCGACCGGCCACGGCTATAAAATCGCCCTTCTTTGCATCAAAATTAATCCCACGTATGGCATTAATCATATCCGTGAGATTTTCATCGTCATCGCGTTCATAATATTCAAATTCGAGATTTTTAATCTTAATCATTAACTGTCACCAAAACCATTTATACTAACGCATATTCTACCATATTTTTGCCAAAAAAAGAAGCAGGTATAAACCTGCTTCCATTTTTTACTTAAAAGCTATATTACTTAGAAAATTCCATAGCATCATCGCCTGATCCTAAAGTAATCTTACCGTCTTTGATAGTACCTTCCTCAGTATCTCCATCAATAGTCATAGAAATCTTCTCACCGTCAACCTTGTAAGTTCCGCTCTGAGTCTCACCTGAATACTCCATAGTGAAAGTTCCGTCTGACTTAAGCTCCATCTTGAACATATCTGCAATCTTAACATCCATTCCGGCATCATCGTACTGCTTCTGTAAATCAGCTACACTCTGTCCACCGATAGAAGTGATTTTGTAAGTTCCTGAAACGTCCTTGCTACCTTTACCACATCCTACGCATAAAATCATAAGAGTTGCAATCATAAGTAATGTTGTAATAATTCTTTTCATTTTTCTCTCCTTTTTTTTTAACAAAAGTTACCTCATACTTATACCACATTTGTACCACAAAAGTCAAGTAATTAGGCTTATTTAATAATCTTGCTTACTTCGTAAATACCATCATCTCATCACCTGAGCCTACAGTTATCGAACCATTTTTGATGGTTCCGACCTCCGTATCTCCATCTACTGTTAAATAAATAGTTTCACCGGAAATTTCATAAGTTCCGGTTTGATACTCACTCGAATATTGTAAGCTAAAAGAGCCGTCTGAAAAAAGCTGTATTTTAAATGTATCAAGTTCATCGATATTCGTTCCTGTTTTATCAGCCTGGTTTTTTAACTCAGAAATGCTGTATCCGCCGAAAGAACTAAGCTTGTATACTCCCGCAACACTTTCTTCGGTTGTTTTATAGGCAGATTGGGTTGTCCTGCCTGACGAATCATTGTCACTGTTTGAAAAAGGCTTTACAACCAGTAATACCACTATAAGAACTACCGCAATCAAGGCCAAAGAGCCGAATATAGCAACAGTTTTTTTATTACCGTTAGCTCTTGGAACCGCATTATTCTGCGGTCTAACATTATATCCCCTTGCCTGAGGATTTTGCCTTACATTAGGATTTGCAGGTCTTGAATTATAATTCGGAGCCGGTGCTGTCGGCTGAATATTCATATTCACAGCTCCTGCATTGTAACCCGGTGCAGGCATTGTTGGCTGTATATTCATATTTACAGCTCCTGCATTGTAATTCGGTGCAGGCATTGTCGGCTGTACATTCGTGTTGACAGGCTGTGTATTATTGTTTTCAGATGTCCTTTTATCGAACTTTATCTTACCTTCCAGTCCATCCAGTAATTCATTCATTGTCTGTATACGTTCTTCTTTTCGATTTGCCAGACCTGCGGCTAATGTCGCAACAAAATCATCAGGGAGCTTTCCGTAAGAAGTCTGAGGGAAGTTTAATTCATCCGCCATAAGTCTTTCCATAGAGTCAGGCGGAACTTTGCCATATATACAATAATAAATCGTTGCACACATTGCATAAACATCCGTCCACGGGCCAATATCGCCCTTGGTTACATATTGTTCAGCAGGTGAAAAGCCCATTTTCATAACAGGCATCGAAAACTCATTACTGTTATAATTTAAATCCTTTGCAGCTCCCAGATCAAGAAGCATAAGCTCGCCGTCTTCATTAATCATTATATTGTCAGGGCTTATATCTCTGTGTATAAGACCGTTCTTATGAGCCTTTGCAAGACTTTTTAAAAGAGGCGCGAACAAATCAACTATTCTCTCATGAGATATCAAGCCTTCTTTTTTTATATAATTCTTTAATGTAATTCCATCAACGTAATCCATAACAATATAGGATGTACCGTTTTCATAAAATGTATCATGTACTGAAACAATTCCTGCCACTGCATTAAGCTTGGCCATTTTTTGTGCTTCAGCAATAAACTTCTCACAGCCTGCTTTCCAATCATAATCACTAAACTGCGATGATGTCCATTGCACCGTATTTCCCGACATATTGTCACGAATCACATTGCCCATTGGGAAATACTCTTTTATGGCAACTTTGGTATTAAGAAGCATATCAAAGCCTATATATGTAATGCCAAAGCCCCCCTGACCCATGGCATTTCCAACAATATATCTGCCATTTAATATTGTTCTCCTTTTTATAAATGTTCCTGATTGAATATTATTTTGCTCATCATAACCGCAATGTGGGCAGACAATTGCCTCTCCCATATCATTCATGCAATTCACACATAGATTAATCCTCATACCATCCTCCAAGATAATTCGTTTTATCTTTCTTGTTAAACAATTATAATTTCATTTTGTAATAATACACTTAAAATGTCAAGTTTTATGATGGATTAATCAAGTCTAAAACATATTTTTTTGCAAAAAAAACGATTCCGGTTTTCTCACGCGACAGCGTGTCGGCTGAATATGGGTATATCTGCCGTATAACAAACTAAATGTCGTCATGGCGTAATACAGAATAAAGCGTAACGCCATATGCTGTATAAATTTGCCCGATTTGCGTCAAATCAGAAATGAAGATTCGCAGTTCTTTACTCAGAAACCGAATTGTCTGAGCGTAGCGAGTTTTCGGTTTTGTGTAAAGAACAAGAATGTGAATGTTCTGATTTAGCAAATCGATGGCAGGATACAGCATAGGGCTTTATAGTTTTACTCTGTAATGCCATGACGACCTTCAAACCCTAAATTCCGGCAGATATACCCTACAAATTCAGCCGACCACTAATACGAAAAAAGAAGCCACAGCCCGTGACTCCTTTTTCTTAAACTCAAATGATTTAATTTACATTCTCAAATCCATAACAGGCCTCGTCAAGCAGTTTGCCGTTTGAATCATAAATCCTGAACAATGTCCAGTAGTAACCATATACAGGTTGCCATACTGTCCAAAGACAGTTTCCTTCCGCGCCGCATCTTCCGGTTGTATATACCCATGCATCTTTACCCTGCATATAAAGGTTACAGTCAAGTATCAACATTTCATATTGATATGAATTATTCGGATTATCATAGCTTTCTATACCTATGAGATATCCACCGCCTTCACCCGGATACGGCATCTGACAGATACCTTTAATATATTTGTGATATTCTGTTCCGAATGAACACTGTATCTCTGTCTCCGGATGACCTACTATTCTTGCGTAACATACGAACACATATCCGCCGTATTCCTTCGGAGTCCAATCCATCCAGTTATTATTCTTTGTCCAAGGGCTTACTTCAAACCACTTATCAGGATTATTGTTATTACATGCAACCCATCTGTATTCTACAGTGGCATTTGGATTGGCCTTCTGAATATTTATACCTGCCTGAATGGAAGGATAATTTCTTGCACAGTAGATACCGGTTGTTGAAAGCGAAGGTTCGTAATCGAATTCATATCTTCTTTCAAAAATCTGACCGCTCGTATCATTGATATAATGCATTTTATTCAATATTCCTATTATGTCTCCATCAGCATCATAGGAATAGACATATTCATTTACGGAACCAATAGTTTCATTTCCGTTTGCATCATATTGTGTATGTTTTATAAAGAATCCTTCTTTATTATATTCATATACTTCGTCAAGTTTTCCGTCTTCTTTATATATTCGTTTTTTGATACAATTATTATTTGCATCATAATCAAAATAAATAATCTGATTATAGTACCCATCAGTTTCTTTTATTCGATTTCCCTTTGCATCATATTCATAATATGACTTGGCAAAGCAGTATCTTTTTCCTTTCCACTCTTCAGAACTTTCAAGGTAACTCGTATAATAAAAATTTTCCTGAATACAGTTACCGTTTGTATCATATATATATTCAAAGTCACATAATGTCAGAAGTTTTCCGTCTTTATAGGTATATTGTGCCTTTAAATCACCGTTATCATAATATTCATATCCAATGGTAAGTGTCTCACTACCATTAGCCAGCACCCGGTTCGAAACTACATTAATCAGTTCTCCCTTATCATTGTATCCGTATGATACACTTCCATCCAGTCGGTCACCTTTATCTGTTTTAACATACGTACGTCCGCCTTTTATTTTTTTTACCGATTTACATTTAAAAAATTCATTTGTCCAAAGAAATGTAAATCCGGCCGTCATCGGCTCATTATCTTTTTCAATAGCCTGCATGCCAACCAAGTCAGTCGGTTCTTCAGCTTCATCTGATTCTTCAGTTATGTCTGCTTCAACTGTTTCTTCCTGTTCGACAAACTCTTCCTGTTCCTCTGTTATGTCAGTTTCAACCAAATTATCCTGTTCTGCAACTTCATCTGTTTCAAGGACATCTTCCTGCTCAACCTCTTGCACATCCTGTACATTTTCCTGTACAGCTTCAGATTCGGCAGCCTGAACCGTAAGGCTATCCAATCCCCCACTTGTTAATAACATAGCTCCGCAAATTACCGATGCAGCAAATTTCTTAAATCTCATTTATTATTTCCCCCTTGAGTAATTGGCACTTCATAGTATAAAATGATACTATCAAACATTATTTATTGTACACAACTGTTTATAATTTTGCAACTATACTTTTGGAAACATAATAAAAAAGGAGCGATTCAAATTCATTTTAAAATCGTTCCTTTTATTTCATCTGATTTTTCAATATATCATTTATCCTTCGATTCAAGCAGTTTTTTCATTCGTTCGATTTCAGCATCTTTCTGCTTTATGGCATCATCCTTTTGTTCCAGCTCAGCAGCTTTCTGCTCTATTACATTACGGCTTTCATCGCGCCCCTGTTGAAGTCCTTTCTTATAGCCATCCTCATATCCCTCTTCACGAATTGATTTTTTATATAATTCTTCATCAAATTCAAATATGCTCATTGATACCACCTCAGCCTTATTTGCCAATAAGAAGTCCTTCAATATCTCATGTGTTATACAATAATCTACAGCAAGAGGTACCGCCTCTTGAAGAGAATAATCCTTTAAATAATCTCTCACCAGATTTACATATTGCATATATTGAAACAACGTCGGACACTTTCTCTTTACATCCTCATTATAGCCCGAGTTTATATTTAATTGCAACACTTTTAACTCAAGGTTTATCTCGTCTGTTTTATGCTTATATGATGATGAAAGGCATAACTCGTCCACCTCCGGCTGCTCATCTTTTCCGTTATAAAAAACGAAAAATCTCGGATTCGGAATCTCGATAAGCTTGCTGCCATACAGGTTCTTTTTGGTAACCAGCTTTTCAAGCTGCCTGGTTATATACATAAGAAAACGAAGCGGCATATTGGGATTAATACTTGCCTGCTGTTCGAACAATTGAATATTCATATCAAGCAGACACGAGACATCATTTTTAAATGTCATATAAACCGCATTTTCAAGTGTTACAATCTCAAGTTCATCTTCATTTGTATACTCGGTATCATTTAAAGCATTATAAAGAGTAAGCAATTCTTTCTTTGAATTAAACAACATACGAAACACCGTATCCTTATAATTTCTTACAACTCTTTGTGCATTAACTATTTCTTCTTTCATAAGCAAACCTCCCTAAAAATAAGTACAAAAATAACAAGTAACCCTTTCTATAAGACCAAAACAGTTACATAATCCTATATTATATAAAGCAGGAAATCTCTATCTGACTGATAACAGACGATTCGCGAATCAAAGATTAAAATTCTGCTATGCCCGAATATTAACACTTTAAAATAATAAGCGCAAGCGCATATTTAGCTACATATGTAACCATATGGAAACGGATTCTCATACTCCGAATAACACAAGCACGCAAAAACGACATTTATAGCTTGTTGATTTACATAAGTACGCAACAAATCGTATCATTAAAAAAAAAAAAAAAGCAGACTAAATCGCAATAATGCTAAATTTAGTCTGCTCCATCCCCAAAAAGGATTTTTAATATTAATTTACATTCTCAAATCCATAACAGGCCTCGTCAAGCAGTTTGCCTTCTGAATCGTAAATTCTGAACAAGGTCCAATAATATCCATATACAGGTTGCCATACTGTCCAGAGACAGTTTCCTTCCGCGCCGCATCTTCCGGTTGTGTATACCCATGCATCTTTACCCTGCATATAAAGGTTACAGTCAAGTATCAACATTTCATATTGATATGAATTATTTGGATTATCATAGCTTTCTATACCGATAAGATATCCTCCTCCCTCGCCGGTGTAAGGAATCTGACAGATACCTTTTATTTGCTTATGATATTCTGTTCCGAAAGCACACTGTATCTCTGTTTCAGGACTTCCTGCTATTCTTGCATAACATACAAATACATATCCGCCGGATTCCTGCGGTGTCCAGTCCATCCAGTTATTGTCCTTTGTCCACGGACTCACTTCAAACCAATGTTCAGGATCGTTGTTATTACATCCAACCCATCTGTACTCTACTACATCTGACGGATTACTCTTTTGAATATTTATACCTGCCTGTATCGACGGATAATTACTTGCACAATAGATGCCGGTGGTTGAAACAGGGAGTTCATAATCAAATTCATATATCTTTGTCGATATACTTTCTTCGGCATCACTGAGATTATGAATTTCTTGCTTTATCCGCAAATAATCCCCATCACTATAGTATTCATAATCGTAGTCATATGAAATATTTGATATTACTTCACCTTCTGTATTATAATCAGTTTCCTTTATAAGAAAGGCATTTGAATCATATTCTTCCGTTCTTAGTGTTACCCCGCCTTCATTTGTAACAGTCTTCTTAATACAATTACCATCGGCATCATATTCATAATACACAGTATTCATTGTACTTCTGTCATTCTCAAGTATGCGCCTACCGGAGTCATCATATGTATAAAAAGAAACACCGATAAATCTTTTGTTATCATTTCCATTATCAGACACATCCCCACTATAATAGGTTACATACGTTTCTTCTGACTCACATCTTCCGTAAGCATCATATACATATTCGAATTCCGTTTTTTCTAAAAGCTTATCTTTTGCATAAGAATATACAGTTTTCAAATCGCCATTATCATTATATTCATATTCTTCAACATAATTAAATTGTCTGGTTGTTTTAATAAGCCTGCCCTTATCGTCATAATCATATGATACCATTTGGGAAAATATATCCTCATCCACTTCATAGCAACTTCCACCTGTCAGTTTTTTAGCGGGAACATATCGAAAAAAATCATTTGTATAAAGGTCAGAAAAACCAATGCCGATAGGATAAACTTTCTTTATAACAGCCTGATTGCCTACTGTATTTTCCACATTCTCGAATTCTTCCTGTTCTGTAGTCTTTTCCTGCTCTGTAGTCTCTTCCTGCTCTGTAGTCTCTTCCCGGTCTTCTGAATCGGCTTCCCGGATTTCTTTCGTTTTTCCATCCTGTGCCAATGATATATCAGAAGCACTGACATCATAAACATTAATCATACTTCCCGTAAGAATTAAAGCTACAAATACTATTAATGCTATATATTTTTTAATCGCCATAATCTCTTCCTCCGACCATAAAACATTTTTACGGTTCAATCATATATGCTAAAAAAATTATAAATATAATAAAATCAGCTGTCAATAAAAAAGAACAATCCTATTTTGTTTTAGAATCGTTCCTTTAATTTCATTTTGTTTTTCTATATATCATTTTTCCTTTGATGCAAGCTGTTTTTTCAGTCGCTCGATTTCAGCATCTTTCTGCTCTATTACAGAACGGCTTTCATCGCGCCCCTGTTGAAGACCTTTTTCTATTCCTTTTTCTATTCCATCCTCTATTCCCTTCTCGTAACCGTCTTCATATCCCTCTTCACGAATTGATTTTTTATATAATTCTTCATCAAATTCAAATATGCTCATTGATACCACCTCAGCCTTATTTGCCAATAAGAAGTCCTTCAATATATCATGCTTTATACAATCTTCCACAGCGAACGGAACAGCGTCCTCCAAAGAATAATCCTTTAAATAATCTCTCACCAGATTTACATATTGCATATATTGAAACAACGTCGGACATTTTCTCTTTACATCCTCATTTTAGCCCGAGTTTATATTTAATTGCAACACTTTTAACTCAAGGTTTATCTCGTCATAAATTCCCTTAACCAAGAAAGTGACTACTATGATAATTTATGATAAACTATGGAAAACAATGAAAGAAAAAGGCATAACTCAATATGCCCTTATAAAGAAATATAAAATCAGTCCGTCTCAAATCACACGTTTAAAACGTAACGAAAGCGTCAGCACTCATACCATAGACATATTCTGCAAAATTCTTAAATGTGACATAACTGATATTATGGCATTTATAGATGATGGTCAAAATGAAATAATCCCATAATCAATACTTCATACAATCCATCTCTTTTCTGTTTTACATTATCATTCCTATAAAAATACTTACCACGTTGTGGCTCCCATTATCCCTCCCGGTTTGCGCACGCGGCAGCGTGTCGGCTGAATATGGGTATATCTGCCATATAACAACCGAAATGTCGTCATGGCGTAGTACAAAATAAACAGTAAAGCCATATGATGTATAAATTTGCCCGATTTGCGTCAAATCAGAAATGAAGATTCGCAGTTCTTTACTCAGAAACCGAATTGTCTGAGCGTAGCGAGTTTTCGGTTTCGTGTAAAAGAACAAGAATGTGAATGTTCTGATTTAGCAAATCGATGGCAGGATACAGCATATGGCTTTATGGTTTCACTCTGTATCGCCATGACGACCTTCAATTCTAAACTCCGGCAGATATACCCTACAAATTCAGCCGACCACCAACACGAAAAAAGGAGCCACAGCACGTGACTCCTTTTTTAAAACCTTTATCATATATGTGTAGTATGCAAATTATACAAGCTCAAGTATAACCTTCATAGCACCGTCACCGCGACGCTCACCAATCTTAATGATTCTGGTGTAACCACCGTTACGGCCTGCATACTTTGTACCATACTCATCAAATAACTTTGCAGTTAAATCAACCTTCTTGGTACCTGCCTTCTTACCTGCTGCATCAGTAGGAACCTCAACTACAGGATAGAGAACCTTAAGCATCTGTCTTCTTGCATGAAGTCTTGAAGGCTGATCCTTCTTGATTTTCTTCTCAACTTCATCGTAAGAAGTAACCTTCTTACCATCAACAACCTCTTTGATTCTCTTGCCATCTTTATCCTTCTTTGCAACCTTAGCAGTTACGGTAACCTCATCGAAGTTATCCTTTTCCTTAACAGCTAAAGTGATAAGATGCTCAGCAATCTTTCTGACTTCCTTAGCTCTTGCCTCAGTAGTCTCAATCTTGCCATGATATATTAACTGTGTTACCTGATTACGAAGTAAGGCCTTTCTCTGATCTGCGGTCTTACCAAGTTTTCTATACATTGCCATTGTAAATTTCCTCCTTACCCAAATGGGTCTTCACTGTGCTTACTATTATTCGGCGTGAGTGGTAATAGATGATTTACTCATCATCTGACTTAAGGGATAAACCTAATTCCTTAAGCTTCGCCAATACTTCTTCAAGAGACTTGCGACCAAGATTACGAACCTTCATCATATCCTCTGAAGTCTTATTGGTTAACTCTTCTACTGTATTAATTCCTGCTCTCTTAAGACAATTGTATGAACGAACCGAAAGCTCAAGCTCATCAATATTCATCTCAAGAACTTTTTCCTTCTCATCATCAGTCTTCTCAACCATGACGTCAACCATCTTGGCATTTTCAGATAAATCAATGAAAAGATTCAAATGCTCACTTAATACCTTTGCAGCAAGGCTAACTGCCTCATCCGGTGCAAGTGTTCCGTTTGTAAATACATCAAGTGTAAGCTTGTCATAATCGGTAATCTGACCTACACGAGTATTCTCTACGGTGAGGTTAACACGCTCTACAGGAGTGTAGATTGAATCTACAGCGATTGCATCGATAGATGAATCAATTCCCTTGTTCTTATCTGCACCGACATAACCTCTGCCGTTGGTAATTGTAAGTTCCATTTCAAGCTTAGCATCTGCACCGCTAAGATTAGCGATTACGAGATCAGGATTAAGTATTTCTATGTCACCATCAGCCTGAATATCTCCTGCTGTTACCACAGTATCTCCTACTGCATCGATATAAGCAGTCTTAACCTCGTTTAAAGAACCGTTATTCTTAATGCAAAGGTTTTTGATATTCATAACGATTTCGGTTACGTCTTCCTTAACTCCCGGAATTGAAGAAAACTCATGAAGAACGCCCTTGATCTTTATCATACTTACTGCAGTACCAGGTAAAGATGATAACATAATTCTTCTTAATGAATTACCAAGTGTTGTACCATAGCCTCTCTCAAGCGGCTCTACTACAAATCTTCCGAATTTGTTGTCTTCAGAAATCTCTGCGATTTCAATTCTTGGTTTTTCGAACTCAAACACTATATAACCCTCCTTTTTAATAACCGATGTACTAAGTTACTTCTTATTTTACTTTGAATATAACTCGACGATAAGGGTTTCATTTACAGGAACATCAATCTGCTCTCTTAAAGGCTTCTCAACTACTGTTCCGCTTAAAGTCTCAAGATTCGACTCTAACCATCCAGGAACTGTATGTCCTGCATTTGCCTCAACGATATCCTTATATCTCTGTAAAGACTTACTCTTTTCTCTAATTTCAATCTTGTCACCGGCATTAACTTTATATGAAGGGATATTTACACACTTACCGTTTACAAGTACATGCTTATGATCTACAATCTGTCTTGCCTCACGTCTTGTTCTTGCAAATCCCATACGGAATACGATATTATCAAGTCTTGACTCAAGTAATATCATAAGGTTTGGTCCTGTAAGACCAGGCATTCTCTCTGCCTTATTGTATAAGTTACGGAAAGGCTTCTCAAGCATACCATATATGAACTTAGCCTTCTGCTTCTCACGAAGCTGTAAACCGTACTCGCTTACTTTTCTGTTTGCTCTTGTTAATTTTCTCTTTGATTTTTTATTTACACCGAGATACATTGGCTCCATACCCAAAGATCTGCATCTCTTAAGAATTGGGGTTCTATCTACTGCCATTTCCTTGTACCTCCTTATTAAACTCTTCTTCTTTTTGGTGGACGACATCCGTTATGTGGAACCGGAGTAACATCCTTAATACTTACAACTTCAAGACCGCTTGCTGAAAGTGCACGAATAGCTGCCTCTCTGCCTGAACCCGGACCCTTAACCATAACATCGATAGTCTTTAATCCATAAGGTAAAGCTGCCTTTGCTGCAGTCTCTGCTGCCATCTGTGCTGCATAAGGAGTAGACTTTCTGGAACCTCTGAAACCTAATCCACCTGCACTTGCCCAAGATAATGCATTACCCTCGGCATCTGTTAATGTAACAATTGTATTATTGAAAGATGACTGAATATGAGCCTGTCCACGTTCAACGTTCTTTCTGACACGCTTTTTAGCCACTTTTTTGGTTGTAACTTTCTTAGCCATTAACCTTAACCTCCCTGGTTATTCTATATCTTCCGCGACTTTTTTATCGTGGACAACTATTATTTCTTCTTATTAGCTACTGTCTTCTTAGGACCCTTACGAGTTCTTGCATTGGTCTTAGTCTTCTGACCACGAACAGGGAGTCCCTTTCTGTGACGGA
>DFDU01000099.1 GCA_002369325.1 Lachnospiraceae bacterium UBA3820 | reverse complement strand
TGTAAATGAAACCTTTACAATAGGCAAAGGCTATGAGGTTTCGTCAACTGATGACGAGGATGGAATTATTACAGATAAATCACTTACGGATGTAATTGACGGTACAAGAAAGATATATATACGTGTAAAGGAGACAGAAGATACAAAGGCAGGAGCATGGCTTGAAGTAACACTTTCTTCACGTCCGGATGCACCGACTGAACTTGGTTCGACCAATGCAACCGATGGTGCTTCAAAAGACGGTACCATTACGGGCGTTAATGATACAATGGAATATTCTGCGGACGGCACAAACTGGACACCTGTAAACGGCACAACGATAACAGGCCTTAAAGCAGGAACATATAAGGTACGTGTTAAGGCGACAGAAGATAAGCCGGCGGGAGAAATAGCTGAAGTTACGGTTGGTAGCAGAAAACTCACTCTCACAGACAGACAGAAACCGACAGAGAAAACTAATCTTAAATATAATGGCTCAGATCAGGCACTGCTTGATGCACCTGCCGATGGATTGCCGGATGGAGCAGTAGAAATAATATATGCTATTGGCAAGAACACAGACACTGCACCGGAACCGGATGCAGATGGAACACCGGATGATCAGAAGAGGTGGCTCACATCCATCCCAAAAGCCACCGAAGCGGGTACCTATTATGTCTGGTATAAGGTTGTGGGAGATGAGAATCATAATGATGTTGAACCGGAATGTTTGGTTGTAAGCATAAAAGAGAAGGAGAAACAAAAGCCTTCAAACGGAACTATCACCACAGACGGAATATATTGCGCAAGTAATTATCCATCCATACAGGCAGGAATCAGTATTCATAAGAGTAATGAAGCGGATACAGTCGAATACAGATGGGTTGCATGTGATAGCAGCAAGCCGGGTGAATGGTTTGAGGTAAGTCCTTGGACGAGGGATAATAACTGGATGGACTGGACACCTGAAAAGTCCGGAGAATATGTAATTGTATGTTATGCCAGAGTTGTAGGAAATGAAGAAAAATCAGAAATACAAAGCTCATTTGGAACTGTTTATCATAAGAGGATTAAAGGTATTTGCCAGATGCCGTACAGCGGAGAGGGCGGAGGCCATCTTATCGGTATAGAGAGCTATGACAATCCTAACAATTCATATCAATATGAAATGTTGATACTTGATTGTAATCTTCTTATTCGGAATAAGGATCCATGGGTTTATACAACCGGAAGATGCAAAACTCTAAGTAATTGCCTCTGGACAGTATGGCAGCCACAGTATGGATACTTCTGGACATTATTCAGATTATATGATGCAGATGGTAATTTGATTGATGAACTCTGCTACGGATTTGCGAATGTAAATTAAAAAGATTCTGTTTATGTATATTAAGGCGTATGGATTTTTCCATACGCCTTTTATAATTAAATGCTTTATATAATATGTTTATTATATTTGTTTAGCTGACAAAATCGGATAATATCCTGAAAAATTCATCCGGTTTGTCGTAGAAGCAAAGATGAGTTGCCGATGGAATAGTTACCATTTTCTTTTCAGGTGCTTTTATATCCTCAAAGCATTGTTTAAGAAGTTCAACAGGGCATGCAAAATCTTCATCGCCGTTTACAAATAAAACAGGTACTTCAAATTTTAAATTATCGGTAAAATCATAATTTATGAGAGTTTTATATGTACCCACCAATAAATTAAAATCAGATTTAAGCATTGCCTTTTTTTCTTTAAATTTAAGGAACGGAGACTTTAAAAGCTCCTTCACGGGAAACGGACGTGCATTTTTGGCTATATATTTTGAGCCGATAAAAGATAAGCTTTGTATGGACTTCATTAACTCTGCATTCATTTCGGGCTTTTTTGATATTTGCTTTAGTAATGTATCAATTATCTGCGTATCTGACGAACCGGACTCAGCTACTTTTTTAAGCCAGTCGCAGGAGTATTCAAGACCTTTTATATAATTTACATTTTGACCGATACCGATGTAATGCGATACATTTTCGGGATGCTTTTTTGCATATTCGCAGCCGATTACACTTCCCCATGAAAATCCGACAAGTATTATCTTTTCAAAGGTGTAAACAGTATGTAAATACTTTATTATTGCATCTATATCATTTATATAATCGGAAAGAGCTCCTGTCTTGGCAATTTCAGAAACCTTTGATTTGTTGGCAAGAAGTGTTTTACATGTATTCCTCTGGTCCCAGTTGACAACCGTAAATTTCTTTTCCCATTCGTTTTGCATAACGTGACAGAGACCTGCCATTGAGCCGCCGGGTCCGCCATGTAAAAACAGCAGGAGAGGAGCTTTTTTATCTGCTCCTCTTATCTGGATATACTGTTTAATACCATTGATTTCAGGATATTCATATAGACATATTCCATTTTCTTTGTAGCAGTTAAGTATTTCGCTTTTTTTACTCATTTTTATTTTTCTCCTTTAGGCATTGACATAAGATACATATTTCTAAGCTTTGAATCTGTCGTTACTTCTTTGTTTTGATATTTTTCAAGAATCGAAAACATTTCTGCAAGCATGTCGGCAAAATCATTATCCGAAAGGGAAATAGCATAGTTTAGAACGAAAAGCTTATCTCTTTCAACATCGGCATCGTCGCTTTTGAAATAATTGTCGCAAAGACCAAAAAGCTGCATAAGTGTAAGCTTCATGATTTCCATACCGTCAGCGTTGTCTTTTGGTGGAGAAAGATATATGTTTTTAATTGCATATACATTTTCAATCTGTCCGCGAACCTTATGGCTGTCAATTATTTCAATGACATCTTCGTTTAGCATTTTTTCGATTTTTCTGTAGACCGTAGCTCTGGGTACATCCGGTGCTTCCGAAAGAATATCGGCAATTGTCATTTTGCCTTTTGTTCTTATTAATTGTATAAGTCGGTTAGATGCGGGGTCAGTTAGTATTTTTATAATTTCTTTCATTTTACTAATCTCACTTTCTGATATTAGTGTAATGTATGTATTTTTTATTGTCAAGATTTATTTTAAAAATGAATTATCGTATTTTTATTGGATAAGTTATACAAATACAAAAAGACGACTATTGTAAAAAAGATTATTGCAGGTAACTGGAAGATGAACATGACTCCAAGTCAGGCTGTTGCTCTTGTAAGCTTCTGAGTTATTTGCACAGCCTGATATCGACGGTGGTCTTGTTGGCGGTGCATCACTCAAGGCAGACTTTGGTAAAATTGTTAATTACTAAAATACATTTTTTATTCCTAAAAAATAGATGGCGTATGTACTATCATAATGGTGCATACGCCTTTTTTCTATTTTATCTTTTCTTTTAATTCTTCTAATTGTCTTGTAAGCTCGGCGATGGTGTTACGTTGCTCCGCCAGGGATTTATCCTTTTTGGCGATGGTGTTATCCTTTTCAGCCAGGGACTTAT
>DFDU01000028.1 GCA_002369325.1 Lachnospiraceae bacterium UBA3820 | reverse complement strand
CAAATACACGGATAAATTCTTCACCGATAATTTTTCTCTTTGACTCAGGCTCGGTTACACCGGCAAGCTTAGCGTAAAATCTGTCCTGTGCATTTACTCTTATAAAGTTAAGGTCATATGGTCCGTCCGGTCCGAATACTGCCTCAACCTCATCACCCTCGTTCTTACGAAGAAGACCGTGGTCTACAAATACGCATGTAAGCTGCTTGCCTACTGCCTTTGATAATAATACTGCGGCAACGGAGGAATCAACTCCGCCCGAAAGTGCGCAAAGCACTTTGCCGTTTCCGACTTTATTTCTTATCTCATTTATTGTCGTCTCAACAAATGAGTCCATGCGCCAATCGCCTGCGCATCCACAAACCTTATATACAAAATTGCTGATTATCTTTTGACCGTCCTCGGTGTGTGTTACTTCAGGATGGAACTGCGTTGCATAAAGCTTTCTTGACTCATCTTCCATGGCAGCTACAGGACAATCCTTTGTATGTGCCACAACTCTAAATCCTTCCGGTGCTTTTGCTATGTAGTCTGTATGACTCATCCACGAATTTATCTTTGATGATACTCCGTCAAAAAGCTTTGAATCTGCTACATCCGTCAAAGTCTCCGTTCTTCCGTACTCGCTTACAGGAGCTGTCTTTACTTCGCCGTCAAGAGTATATGCCATAAGCTGTGAGCCGTAGCATATTCCGAGTATCGGTACCCCTATTTCAAACAAATCTCTGCTGTATCTCGGAGATTCTTCGGCATATACACTGTTAGGTCCGCCGGTAAGAATTATTCCTTTCGGATTTAATTCCTTAATCTTATCAAGAGAAATTGTATACGGATGAACCTCCGCATATACATTACATTCTCTTACACGTCTTGCAATAAGCTGGTTATACTGTCCTCCGAAATCAAGGACGATAATCATTTCTTTTGTCATGAGGATTTCCTTTCGATTTATATTCTTTATACTTTTATTATATAATTTTTCAATATTGTCACCATCTTTTTAATCTATACCTTTTAGGTTCGTTATTTAATTAATCTGTGCCTGAATAACCTCTATAGCCTTTGCAAGCTGAGTATCATCTTCACGCTCGATACCTACTGCGTAATCTCTATTATCAGGAAGCTCTACCACATAATCAGGTGATATACCGATTTCATGTATATCATTTCCGCTCGGTGTGAAATATTTTGCAATAGTAAGCTTTATGGCCGTTCCGTCACTCAATGGTATTACAGATTGAACTATACCCTTACCAAAGGTCTGTGTACCTACCACGGTCGCCTTACCACAGTCTTTCAAAGCACCTGTAAATATCTCGGCGGCACTCGCACTGTTTCCGTTTGCAATTACAACCATAGGTATATTCACCTGCTGCTGTTCATCGGACTTGTACTCATTTACGGTTCTTCCTTCTTTGTCCTCAATGGTCAATATAACTCCATCACCCATTATATAATCACACATATCCGTAACGGAAGTAACGAGTCCACCCGGGTTATCTCTTACATCAAAAATGATACCCTTTGCACCCTTGGATATAACATCCTCAACCGCAGCCTTAAACTCCTTCGGAGTGTTTTCATAGAACTGCTGAATTTCTATATAGCCAATGTCGTCAATCATCTCATGATATACAGAATAATTTTCAACGACACGTCTTACCATCTCGAAATCAATATATTCCTTGGTACTTTCTCTGTAAACCTTTATATGTGCTGTCGTGCCCTCTTTGTCACCTCTGATCAAATCTACAACAAGCATTAAATCCTGATCTACAATTTTGGTTCCGTCAACCTCAACTATCTGATCTCCTGCCATCATTCCGGCTTCCTCGGCAGGACTGTTAGGGATAGGACGAACGACAAATACAGCTTTATCCTCGTTCTGATTTACTACAGCTCCCACTCCGACATACTCTCCGGAGTCTTCTTCCAAAAGCTGCTCATATTCTTCTTTTGTATAATAAACCGAATATGGATCATCAAGTCCGGCCATTATACCGTCATATATGGCCTCCTCCTGTTTTTCAATATCCTTATCAAAGTAAAAATAACTATCTACATATCTGTTTATTTCATCTACTTTTTCATCTACTCTTTCACTGTCAAATACATCTGTTTCCGTAGCATTATTATCTGCATCGATTCTTATGGCGTTACCGCCTTTTTTATTATCCTTATCTGCCCAGGGTGCCGTGCATCCGGTAAGTGACAAGACCATAACGGCAACAGCAGCCATGGATACTATCCTTTTTCTCAATTTAAATCGTCTCCAATCTTTATATTATGTAATATACTATATAACATTTTTGTGAAATGTAAATGATAATATATTGTACATAATGTGTACAATTTTATCAATTCTATACTTAATTCAATAAATAACGTAAAGCTTATAAGGTCCGTAGACCTCATAAGCTTTAAATATCATATCATAATCAATCTTAGAGATATGGTTGCGGATCAACTCTGGTTCCGTTAATTCTTACACCAAAGTGGCAATGCGGACCGGTTGAATATCCGGTACTTCCCGAGTAAGCGATAACCTGACCTCTTGTAACATGATCACCTACGCTCACAAGTCTCTGAGAGTTATGCATATACTCAGTTGCAACACCGTTACCGTGGTCTATTACTATATACTCACCTGCGGAGCTGCTGTAGTATGAAGAAATAACCGTTCCTGATTCACCTGCAAGAATCGGAGTTCCAATCGGACAAGCTATATCAAGTCCCTGGTGAACAGTTCCCCATCTCGGGCCAAATGTAGATGTAATCGTTCCACCCGACGATACAGGCCACTGGAAGTTACCTCCTGTATAATAAATCTCAACTGTCAGACCCTGTGCTGCTGCCTGCTGTTCCTGTTTTGCTCTTTCAGCCATAATCGCAGCTATCTGTGCATCTATACTGTCCATATCCGACTGATACTGAGCTATCTGCTCGTTATATCCGTCAATTGATGCGGTATAGTTATTAATCTGAGTTTCCTTACCCTCTATCATAATCTGAACCGCGTCTCTGTCCTCGGTAAGCTGGTCCTCAATAACCTGAACCTCTTCAAGCTGTGAATTGAGTAAGTCCTTGGTATCGGATATTTCCTGTTTGATACCTATTAAATCCGTAAGCATCTTTAAGTCATAATTATAAACCTGTGAACCGTATTCTTCCTGATTAACCATACCGGATATATCCGATGATGTAAACACTACATCAAGATAGTTATAATCATCATTTTCATAAGAGTACTGGATTCGAAGCTTCATTGCCTCATATTGATCCTGTTCCTTTTTTTCAGCATCCGTAAGCTGTTTTTCGGTTACGGAAATAGCATCATTAAGCTCTGTCTTTTGAGCCTCAAGATCATTAATCTGGGTATTAAGCTCAGCAACCTGGTTATCAAGTTCCTGAATAGCTGCAAGTATATTGTCCTTTTCGCTGTCCATCTTATCGACTATCGCCTGTGCTTCCTGCTTTTTATCCTCAAGATCCTGCTTTTGACCCTGAAGATCCGTAAGACTTGTTGCTGCTGAATTGATACTCATTGAACCGACTATCACAACTGCAAATGCCGCCTTTAATAATTTTTGCATCTTTCGCATTTCACCATTCCTCCTTATACTTTAAGGTGCTTTCTGGTGGTAAGTATACTACCTATCAAACCTAAACCTATACCGATTGCTGCCGATATAGGAATCAATACTTTAAACATTTCACCTATAGATACAAATGCAAAATTGTTTGATATAACATTAAATCTTCCTACGACATAAGATACAACTCTGTCATATACAAGCCATACCAGGCCAAGAGGTATAAGTGAGCCTACAAGTCCTATAACAACACCCTCAACGATGAAAGGTGCTCTTACGAAGAAGTTAGTTGCACCGATAAGCTTCATTATGGCAATCTCTTCTTTTCTGACTGTTATACCTATTGTTATTGTATTGCTGATAAGGAAAATTGATACAAATAAAAGTATGGCAATTATTCCTATGGATGCATATCCGACAACGCTGCTCAATGCCTGTATACCATCTGCGGTAACCTCTGATGTACTTACCTTTCTGACACCGTCCAGTGAAGAAAGATAATTTACAAATTCCGCCTGATTGCTCAGGTCATTCATTGTAATTTCATATGATGCACTGTTCTTAAGAGGATTATCTCCTGCGAAAGAAGCCATCGCAGCATCATAATTATCCTTATATCTCTTCTTTGCATAATCTTCCCACGCCTCGTCTGCCGAAATGAAATCCATGGTATTAACCTCACTTCTGAGACGTATCTGTTCACCTATAAGATTAATATTTTCATCTGATATTCCTTCATCGAAAAATACCGAAATCGTAACAGTATTTTTCAAATCGGTCATGGCACTTTTGAAATTAACTATAATGCAATAAAAAATACCGAACAAAAACAAACATGAAACTATCGTTCCGATTGATGCGAGCGAGAACAATAAGTTTCTTCGAATATTTTTAAGTCCCTGTCTTATACTATATAAAAATGAACTAATCCTCATCTATATAACCACCTTTTTGCTCATCGCTTATTATTTCACCCTTCTTAAGAGTGATTACTCGTTTTTGCATCATATTAACGATTTCTTTATTATGAGTAACAACCACTACTGTTGTTCCTTTACGGTTTATATCCTCAAGAAGTCTCATGATTTCCCATGAGTTCTTAGGATCAAGGTTTCCGGTAGGCTCATCGGCCAAAAGAAGCTCCGGCTTATTTACAAGCGCTCTTGCAAGCGCAACTCTCTGCTGCTCACCACCCGAAAGCTGCTTCGGATAAGACTTGTATTTATCAGCAAGTCCAACCAATGTAAGCATTGCAGGTACCTGTCTTCTTATAAATCTTGAAGGTGTCTCAACAACTCTTTGTGCAAATGCAACATTCTCATAAACCGTTCTGTCCTTTAAAAGTCTGAAGTTCTGGAATACAACTCCTATTCTTCTTCTAAGCTTCGGAATGTTTTTTCTCTTAAGCTTATTATAATCAACTCCGGCAACCTTAAGGTGTCCAGAAGTCGGTTCCATCTCTTTAAGCAAGAGCTTAATCAGCGAAGTCTTACCTGAGCCGCTCGAACCAACTATAAATACGAATTCACCGGGTTTAATGTCAATATTTATATCATTTAAGGCATATTTTTTTCCACCCGGATATTTGTATTTTACGTGATCTAATACTATCATAATATATTATCTCCTGTTTTATTTATATGATTGGCATATTTTTCCTCTGCCAAATATTACAAATTTATTACATTTTTGTTACATAAAGTATATCAAATTATCTGTAATACTGTCAATGGCTATTTCTGCCATTTCCAACATCTTAAGAAAAACTTAAACTTTTAAAAATCCGACCGGCTTAATATTCAAGAGAATCCATATATCTCATATATTTTGCAACCATAAGCGCGATTTTAAATGTAATCGCATCTTCAAATATCCTAAGATCAAGACCGGTGCTCTTTTGCAGCTTATCAAGTCTGTAAACCAATGTATTTCTGTGGATATAAAGCTGTCTTGAGGTCTCGGAAACATTGAGGTTGTTTTCAAAGAATTTATTGATGGTTGTAATTGTCTCCTCATCAAAATCATCAGGTGACTTACCATCAAATATTTCTTTGATGAACATTTCACAAAGCTGTCTCGGAAGCTGGTATATAAGTCTTCCGATTCCGAGGTTGCTGTAGGAAATAATCTTTCTGTCGCTGTAGAAGATCTTTCCAACCTCAAGTGCAAGCTTAGCTTCCTTATAAGAACGTGAAACCGCTTTGATTTCATTTACAATGGTTCCAAAGGATACATTTACTGCGGACATAGCCTCTGTATTAAGCATATCAACAATAACCTTGGCTGTCTTAATCATATCGTCATAGGTTTCGTTGTTCTTAACTTCCTTTACAAGTATTATATTCTTTTCATCAACTGCCGTTATGAAATCCTTGGACTTTGTTGCAAACAAGGTTCTTATGGTTTCAAGTGCATTTGTATCCTTTTCATTCTTGGTTTCTATAATGAATACAACTCTTTTAACATCTGTATCAATGTGAAGCTTCTTAGCTCGGTTATATATATCAACAAGGAGTAAATTATCAAGTAAAAGGTTTTTAATAAAGTTGTCTTTATCAAATCTTTCCTTATATGCTACCAAAAGATTCTGAATCTGGAACACTACCATTTTGCCGATAACATAAACATCTTCAGCTTCACCCTTTACAAGAAGTACATATTCCAATTCATTTTCATCAAAAATTTTAAAGAAATGGAAGCCCATCATGACCTGACTCTCCGCAGGCGACTCTGCAAAGCTTGTTACCGCATCCTCACAATCGCTTACGTCACGCATGGTTGAAGCCAAAATCTTACCTTCCGTATCCATCACGCAAAGATCTGCACGTGCAATAGTTTTAACTCCGTCGATTGTATCCTGGAGTATCTGATTTGATATCATTTAATCACTCCTCATTTATTATAATTTGTGGTATAGCCACTACAGCATAGCCATACATAGTATATTTTATAATAAAATTGTGAAAAAAAAAAGAGGAAATGCATATTTTTTATGCATTTCCCCGAAATATTTGTTATTTAATTAATTCACTTAGAATTAGTTAGCTACAACTTCCTCAGTTTCCTTATCGAAGATATGTATCTTGCTTAAGTCAAATGCGAACTGAACTGTATCGCCAGGTCTTGCAGTTGTACGAGCATTAACTCTTGCAGTAATATCAAACTGATCGATAGTGAAGTATAAGTAAACTTCAGCACCAAGCATTTCGTAGATATTAATTCTTGCATCGATAACACTCTCAGGTGATGACTCGATGAAGAGCTGCTCATCATGAATATCCTCAGGACGGATACCAAGTACAACTTCCTTATCGATGAAGTCGCCTGCAATAAGCTTCTGAGCCTTAGCATCAG
>DFDU01000027.1 GCA_002369325.1 Lachnospiraceae bacterium UBA3820 | reverse complement strand
GGTCATGCAGATAAAAAATAATTATAAGCTTGAATGGAAGGTATACGGAGAAAGAGGTTTCTGCATCGAAGAGGGTGTGGGAGTATTCAACGGAGATATGGGTATAATCAGTGATATAAGCCATTTCGACGAAGAACTTACAGTGCTTTTTGATGACGGAAGAACGGTTGTTTATCCGTTTAACGGTCTTTCAGAGTTGGAGCATGCATTTGCCGTAACCATACATAAATCGCAGGGAAGTGAATATCCGGTGGTTATAATACCGCTTCTTAGCGGGCCGCCGAAGCTTTTAAATAGAAATCTTATTTATACGGCGATTACAAGGGCCAAGCGCATGGTGGTAATTGTCGGAAATATAAATCTTGTGAATCAAATGATTGATAACAAAGAAGAACAAAAAAGATATACGACTCTTTCAAAGAGACTTCAGGAGATAATGAACGGTATATGAAAAAAGGAAATATAAAAAAGGCTGTAAAAAGAATAATTGTCGGGCTTAAGATGCTTTTTTATCCTCCGGTTTGTCCTCTTTGCGAGGAAACACTTGCGGAAGGAAAAACAAGGTTTTGCGAAAATTGTAAGCCTTTGATTTCATATCCGGAGGAACCATTGTGCCTTAAATGCGGTAAAGAAACGGAAGACGCCGAGGCGGAATACTGCAGTGATTGCAGGGAAAGACCAAAAAGCTATATTAAAGGTTTTCCTGCGATGATATATAAGGAGCCCTTGCGAAGAAGTATAGTAAAATTCAAATATCAAAATAAATCATCTTATGCCGATTGCTTCGCGGGTGAAATCGTAAGAAGACACGGCAGAGAGATTATGGATATTTCGCCTGATGTGCTTGTGCCTGTTCCCGTGCACAAAAAGAAACTTGATAAAAGAGGCTATAATCAGGCAGAGGTGCTTGCAAAAAGCCTCGGGAAATATCTTGATATACCGGTTGATCCCGGGGTACTTAAGAGGACGGAAAATACAATACCGCAAAAACTTTTATCTGATGAAGAAAGGCAAAAAAATTTAGAAAAAGCTTTTATATCGGATAAAAAACAAGTACAATATAAGAGTGTAATGCTGGTTGATGATATATATACCACAGGAGCAACCGTGGAAAGCTGTACAAGGGCTTTAAAAGCCGTTGGGGTCAGAGATGTTTATTATACCGGTATATGCATAGGAAGAGACAAATAAAATACGGCGAAAACACCATAAAATAATAAAAAGGAGATTGATACCATGGAAGTGATGAATTGTTCAAGATGTAAAAGACTTTTTAATTGGGTAACAGGAGAAAAAATATGTGCAAACTGCAAGAAAGAGCTTGAAGAAAAGTTTCAGGAAGTAAAGCAGTTTATTAAGGATAATCCGGGGAATAATATAAATCAGGTTTCCGAAGCGTGTGACGTTCCTGTTAAGCAGATAAAGAAGTGGGTAAGAGAAGAAAGACTTACATTTACGGACGACTCTCTTGTCGGACTTACATGTGAAAGATGCGGAGCAATGATACATAGCGGAAAGTTCTGTGCGAAGTGTGCAGGAAGCCTTGAAAACTCCCTTAACGGTCTTTATCGTGCGGCTCACGAGGCGCCTAAGAAGACCGGCGCAGGAAAGATGCGTTTCCTTGAATAATGCATAAAAATACAAAATTTCGTTATCAGAGGTTATATTATGAAAAATACTTCCGATAAAATAGTTGAAAGATTTTTTAAGGAGGGATTGTTATGCGTATAGGTACTCTTAATAGTATTAATCAGATTTATAACGCTAACGGGCTTAGTAAATCCAAATATACTAACAGTACCGGAAATGCAAACTTCAAGGATGAAGTTTTGTTTTCAAGCTTAGGCAAGGATATACAGGTAGCCAAGAATGCTCTTATTTCCACACCTGATGTAAGAGAAAACTTGGTTTCCGATATCAAGTCAAGGATGGATGCCGGCACGTATGAAGTAAGCAATGAGGATTTTGCGGCTAAGCTTGTAAGTGCGTTTGCAAGTAAAGCAATTTAAGGGAAAAAGCGAGGGGCAGAAAAGGAGTTTCATATGGCAAGTTTAATTGAGAATTTAATAGAAGAGCTTAATCAGGAATATGCTATTTATGAAGAACTCCTTGTTGTTTCAAGGGAAAAGACTTCGGCAATCGTGTCCAATAATCTGGACAGATTGAGGGAGACAACCGATAAAGAGCAGCTCTATGTGGACGTTCTTACCGGACTGGAAAACAAAAGAAGAAGCACAATGGGTGAAATAGCTACGGTTATAAATAAGAGCAAGAAGGAAATTAAGATAACGGATATTATAAGCTTTTTGGAAGGGCAGACGGATTTTCAGAAGCCGCTTATGATAATAAATGAAAAGCTTGCCAAGATAGCCAAACAGCTTTATGAGGTTAATGGACATAATCAGAATCTTATTCAGGAATCCCTGTCTATGATAGAGTATAATATTAACCTTATTCAAAATTTCAGCAGAGCGCCGGAAACAGCAGAGTATTCCAAGGATATGTTTAAAAAAGGAAGTTATTCCGGTACACCTGCTATGGAGCAAACGGGAAAGTTTGATACATCACAATAGTGATTGATTTTACAATAACTAATGAAAGGAAGTCGAGCATATGGGCGGAACTATGGGCAGACTGTCTATCGGTACCACGGCACTGCAGACAAGTCAATATGCACTTAATGCAACAGCACACAACTTAACAAATACTCAGACAGAAGGCTATAGCAGACAGCAGGTTATGCTCACTGACAGAACCTACAATAAGATAGGTGCTGACTACAGAGTTCAGAAGGCGGGACTCGGCGTTATAACCGCAGAGGTAAAACAGGTAAGAGATAGCTTTGCGGATGCGGCCTACAGAACCGAAACAGGACGAATGAATTTTTATAAGGCCGAATACGAAACCGTATCCGAGCTGGAAAACTATTTCGGTAAGATGGATGTTGTGAATCAAAATGACAGTAACGATTTCAACACCGTTCTTAATGATTTGTGGTCATCGCTTCAGGAACTTCAAAAGGAATCAAACAGTATTGTTACAAGAAGCTCCTTTGTAGCGACAGCACAGCATTTCCTTGACAGATCAAAGGAAATAAGAACAAGTCTTATTGAATTTCAGAGAAATTTAAATGTAGAAATAAAGGACCAGATAAACAGAATTAATGAACTTGCAAAGACAATAAGAGGTCTTAATGAAAGCATATTAAGTGCGGAAGCAGCCGGGCTTGAAAATGCAAACGATTTTAGAGATGAAAGAAACCTCGCGGTAGATGAATTGTGCGGTATCGTGGATACGGAGATTGTCAATAACGTTGACGGTACCATAGAGGTTTATATAGAGGGAAGATGTCTTGTTACAAGAG
>DFDU01000052.1 GCA_002369325.1 Lachnospiraceae bacterium UBA3820 | reverse complement strand
TGGGGCGATGAAGGAAAAGGAAAAATTACTGATATGCTGGCAGAAAATGCCGACATTATAGTCAGATTTCAGGGTGGTGCAAATGCAGGCCATACAATTGTAAATAATTATGGTAAGTTTGCGCTTCATACATTGCCGTCAGGCGTATTTTATAATCACACGACAAGTATTATAGGAAATGGAGTTGCACTTAATATTCCTGTATTGTTCAATGAGATTAAATCAATCACGGATAAGAATGTTCCTATGCCGAAGATTCTTGTTTCTGACAGGGCACAGATGGTTATGCCTTATCATATTTTATTCGATCAGTATGAGGAGGAGAGACTTGCGGGTAAGTCGTTTGGTTCAACCAAGTCGGGTATAGCTCCTTTTTATTCTGATAAATATGCAAAGATTGGTTTTCAGGTAAGTGAACTTTTTGATGAAGTAGCTCTTCGAGAGAAGATTGAGAGAGTTATTGTTCAAAAGAATATATTACTTGAACACCTTTATCATAAGCCGCTTATTGATGCGGATGAAACATTTAATACTCTCATGGAGTATAAGAAGATGGTTGAGCCTTATGTATGTGATGTTTCAGCATTTTTATGGAATGCGATTAAGGAAGGCAAGAACATACTTCTTGAGGGTCAGCTCGGTTCTCTTAAGGATCCCGATCACGGTATTTATCCGATGGTTACGTCTTCTTCGACACTTGCGGCTTACGGTGCAATCGGCGCAGGTATTCCGCCTTATGAGATAAAGAAGATTGTAACTGTTGTAAAGGCATATTCAAGCGCAGTAGGAGCAGGTGCTTTCGTAAGTGAAATTTTCGGCGATGAAGCCGATGAGTTAAGAAAGCGCGGCGGTGACGGCGGAGAGTACGGTGCAACTACAGGTCGTCCGAGACGTATGGGTTGGTTTGACTGTGTGGCAACAAAGTACGGTTGTCGTATTCAGGGTACAACAGATGTTGCATTTACCGTTCTTGATGTTTTGGGTTACCTTGATGAGATTCCTGTTTGTGTAGGTTACGAGATTGACGGTGAAGTTACTACAGATTTTCCTACAACAAGCAAGCTTGAAAAGGCTAAGCCGGTTCTTAAAACTTTACCGGGTTGGAAGGAAGATATCAGAGGTATCAAGGAGTATGATAAGCTTCCTGAAAATTGCCGCAAATACATAGAATTTATAGAAGAACAAATCGGATTCCCGATTACAATGGTTTCTAACGGACCAAAGAGAGAAGATATAATTATAAGAAAAAAATAGGATATTGGTCCTGAAAAATCTGTTATATCAAATAAAAAACCGAAATCTTTGTGGATTTCGGTTTTTTATTTGATAAAATTATTCTTTGTTGCGCACGGATATTTCACCCGAATTTATCTGAAATAATTTTCCTTCGCTGTCACGACATATGAGTGAACCGTCTGTTGCAATTCCCATACAATGATATGAAGGTAAATTATCGCTTTGTATATTGTATGGATTTTCTATTTTTGCCGTAAGCTCTGCGGGGATAATGCAGATATCTCGGTCATAGTTTATAAGCTTTTCGTTATATTCATCTATGATAAATTTGAGATTTTTATTTTCCGTGAAAGTATCATAAAGAGTATTAAATTCTTTTAAAATCTCAAGTATTAGCGCTTCGCGGTCATATTCCTGTCCTGTTTCAATATAAAGAGATGTCGCTTTATCGGAAAGCCTGCTTTCAAATTTTTTATTGTTAACATTGATACCGATTCCGATTACTATAAAATCTTCGCATTTTTCGGTTAATATTCCGCAAATCTTTTTATTATTTAACAGGATATCGTTTGGCCATTTGATTTTTGTATCAATTTGATGATTGTTATATAAGGCTCTGGAAACCGCAACGGCAGCAAGTAGCGTTATACATGGAATTAATCGGTTTTCGACATCCGGTTTTATTAAAAGACTCATATATATCCCTTCACCCATAGGGGATGAGAAGCTTCTTCCGATTCGTCCGCGACCAGAGGTCTGACAGTCGGAAACCACAAGTGTACGATCCACACAACCGTTTTTTCCGAATTCCTTGGCTCGATTGTTGGTTGAATCGGTTTCATCAAAGACAATAACATTTTTTACTATAGGTATTTTATATATTGAACTTGTAAAAATCATAATCAGTTTTCCTCAATATCTGTTTCGTTGGTTTTGTTTTTTTTATTTTCATAAGTCTGCTTGACAGAATCATTTTCTTTGTTTTTGCTTTTTTGATTAAGATAAATAACATCATCTTCGTCATGTTTTATTCGTGCATTAACAAATTCATATATTTTTTCACAAAATTCACGTTTATTTGTAAAAGGAATGGTATATACATCCTTTTTTGCTTTTATGTTAAGCAGATAATATATAAGCGATTCGTCAGGAATTACCATGGTTATGAATTCTATATCATCAAAGGTATACATGGTTTCGCCGTAATGATGTGTCACAAGCATGCCTTCTTCGGAAAATTTGTAAGTTATGTCAAATGCCTGACGCCTGAAGGACATGGAAAATAAGTAAAGTCCGTAAGCTCCCAGCAAAACAGCAAAGGTCATGGTAAGCATCGGATGCTTTGAAAGGTGTTTTGTGAGGGTCAGACTTTGAAGTACTGCCGTCATTATGAAAACACAGCCCAGAATTCTGTATGCTATACGATTGGCTTTTCTTTTTTTGACAAAATAATTTAATACCATTTTTTTCTCCGTTTTTATAAGTTGAAATTGTATAAATGTTTTATATGGTAATAAGTATATATTTATATTACCTTTTTATCAAGAAATTATTTGAAAAATAAATATTTTATGCTACAATAGGAAAAGATTTTTTAAAGGAAAAAATCCTAATCGGATTTTTTGAACTCGCTCAAAGCCGCGAGGGGCTCTCCTTCGCGTACGCTCGGAGCAGAAAAAGGAGAGACACACTATGGGAAAAATTGAAATGAAAACACCTCTTGTCGAAATGGACGGAGATGAGATGACAA
>DFDU01000107.1 GCA_002369325.1 Lachnospiraceae bacterium UBA3820 | reverse complement strand
GATATTTTGATTATTGGAATTATGCCGAGAAGAAAGGATATTCCGGTACGGCTATATTCACAAAGCATGAGCCGGTTTCGGTATCTTATGGAATAGGTGTTGAGGAACATGACCATGAAGGAAGAGTAATAACGCTTGAATATGATGATTATTATATGATAGTTGTATATACGCCAAATTCACAAAATGAATTGAAGCGTCTTGATTACCGTATGACATGGGAGGATGCATTCAGAGATTATTTATGTACACTTAAGGAAAAAAAATCAGTTATAGTATGTGGTGATATGAATGTGGCACATAAGGAAATTGATCTTAAGAATCCAAAGACCAATACAAAAAATGCAGGCTTTACAATCGAAGAAAGAAATAAGATGTCAGAACTCTTGGAAGCAGGCTTCATAGATACATTCAGATATCTTTATCCGGATCAAAAGGATATTTACTCATGGTGGTCCTACAGATTTAAGGCACGTGAAAAAAATGCCGGATGGCGTATAGACTACTTCCTTGTTTCGGAGGACTTGAAGGACAAGATAAAGGAAGCAAAGATTCATACGGAAATATTTGGCTCTGATCATTGTCCTGTGGAGCTGGTGTTGGAGTAATAATCGAGGTGGCTAAACGATGAAAAAGTTTTTGGTAGCAATGGATTCGTTTAAGGGTTGTTTGACTTCTGCCGAAGCAGGACACGCCGTTTCCGAAGGAATAAAGAGTGCCATTCCCGATGCGGATATTTCCGCTTTTACTGTAGCAGACGGTGGTGAGGGCATGATGGAAGCACTTACAAATGCCTGCAATGGAACATTTGAAGAAGTAAGAGTTACCGGACCGCTTGATGATTCCGTAAATGCAAGATATGGAATATATATAAAATCAGACGGAAGTAAATGTGCTATTCTTGAGATGGCTTCTGCCGCCGGACTTACACTTGTTCCGGAGGATAAACGTAATCCGCTTGTTACTACAACTTATGGCGTCGGTGAAATGATATCGGATGCATATAAAAAAGGCTGCAGAAGCTTTATAATCGGTATTGGAGGAAGTGCCACAAATGATGCGGGTATAGGCATGCTTAGTGCGCTTGGTTTTATATTTATTGATAAAGACGGACATGAAGTATCAAGAGGAGCGGAAGGTGTAAGGGATGTTTATTCTGTTTTGGAAATTAAAGCCGGTTCGGGAAATAAAACAGTTACACCTGACATTCTTAGAAAATGTAAATTTACTATTGCCTGTGATGTGAATAATACTTTGTATGGAGATGACGGCTGCAGTATGGTCTTTTCGCTTCAAAAGGGGGCAACACCTAAGCAGGCAAAGTCAATGGACGGATGGATAGAATGCTTCGCAAGGCTTATAAAAAAACAATATCCAAATGCAGATGAAAATGCAAACGGAGCAGGAGCGGCAGGAGGCCTTGGATATGCATTTAAAACATTTTTGGATGCAGAACTAAAAAGCGGTATAGATATTGTTTTAAGTGAGACGGGATTTGTAAAAACACTTGAAAGAATTTATGATGATATTTTGAAGGATGAACCGGAAATTATCTTAAGTAATGAATTAAAAAATAATGTTTTTGTTATAACCGGAGAAGGAAAGCTTGATGCACAGACAGCTATGGGAAAGGTTCCTGCCGGAGTCGCAAAATATGCAAAAAAGTATGGTGCAAGGGTTATCGCCTTCGGCGGGACCGTTGAAGAGTCAGCCGCAGATTTATTAAAGTCAGCCGGTATAGATGAGTGTTATGCGATTACAGTGGCCGGTATGCCGATTGAAACAGCTATGAGAAAAGAAATCGCCATGGATAATCTAAAAAAGAAAACATCAGAAGTGCTGTCAGCATTATAAACGGTTGAGATTAATCAAAACATTTAGGTGCCGGGATGCACATAGAACTTAATATTGAAATTTAAATAAAACCCACATATAATATTAGGGACGGTTTAAGAACCTGAATATTTATGTGGTTTTTATTATGCGGGATGAATTGTGTAATATTTAATTTACGGGAGGATAAAAATGTCAGAGATTAAAAATTTCAGTGGTTACATTAGCAATAAAAAGGAACTTTCAAAAGAACTTGGCATACCTTTTGATGCAAAGGACGATACGGGCTATGTGAAGGCTGCATATGTTAAATGGGGCGAGGAACTTACCTCACATTTGCAGGGTATGTTTGCATTTATAATATATGATGAAGCGGAAAAGAAAACAGTCTGTGCAAGAGACAGATTCGGAAATGAATCTATGTACTATTATGTGTCAGAAGACAAGAGTGTGATATTTGGTCTTACGATAAATGATATCCTTAAGGACAAGTCATATACAAAGAAGTTAAATGAGCAGGCACTTGAGCTTTTCCTTACATATTCATATCTTCCGGGAAGCGATACCTTCTTTGAAGGAATAAAGAAGCTTATGCCGGGATTTGTTCTTGTCTATAAAGAGGATGATAAGAGTCTTGATATTAAAAGATATTGGAAGCTTACATATAAGGGGGATACCACAAAAACTCCCGATGAATATGCAGAGCTTGTAAATAATACATTAAATGAGCTTATCGATGACTGGAAGATAGAAGGAGAGCGTTACGGTAATTTCCTTTCGGGTGGCGTTGATTCTGCATATCTTGCAGCGCTTACAAAGCCGAAATATACATTTTCAACAGCTTATGACAATAAGGAGTTTGATGAGTCGGGGCTTGCGGCAAAGTCAGCTGAATTTTTGGGTGCAGAGCATATAAGAGTAAAGGTTACACCTGAGGATTATTTCGGTGTTATACCTGAGGCTATGAAGGCTATGGAGCAGCCTCTTGCGGATGCATCAACGATAGCATTTTATCTTGCATGCCGCGGTGCAAAAGATTATGTGGATGTATGTTATTCGGGTGAAGGTGCGGATGAGCTTTTCTGCGGTTACCATGCTTACGTAAGAAGACTGGTAAATCTTAACAATCCGGATTATGCTTCGGCACCGGTAGAGACATATTATATCGGAAATACAAAGGTTATGAATGAAAAGGATAAGAGCAGGCTATTAAAGAATTATAAAGGCGAGGTAACTCCTCTTGAGCTTGCAAGATCTTTATATGACTTTGATGAAAATACAGGCGATTTAACAAAGATGTGGCTTTGTGATTTAAATGTTTGGTTTGAGGGTGATATCATGCTCAATGCCGAGAAGATGAGCAAGGCAAACGGACTTATAGCAAGAACTCCTTTCCTTGATTCAAGAATATATGAGATAGCATCTAAGATCCCGACAGAGTATGAAGCCAGTCTTGAAGAAAGCAAGATTGTATTTCGTAAGGCAGCAAGCCATATGATACCTGATGAAGTGGCTTTCAGAAAGAAGCTCGGCTTTGCTGTTCCCGTAAGAGTATGGATGCGTGAAGAACCATATTTCGGAAAAATCAAGGAAATGTTTAACAGCGAAAATGCCGCAAAATATTTTGATGTGGATATACTTAACGAAATGCTCACGGACGAGTATCTTGACGGCCATGATAACTGGAGAAAAGTATGGAATATATATATCTTCCTTATCTGGTACGGTATTTACTTCTAAATTTATTTTAGTTTAATAAGCCTATTTTAGGAACGGGTTGTATTTTATTATACAACCCGTTTCGTATAAGTCTAATTTGCGCAAAGTGCGAATAAAATATAGTCAGAATGTATAGAATTATATCAGTATATTTTGACGAGGCATTTGCATGGGAAAAGATGTAAAGAATAGAGGCATAAACGGCAGCAGATATATTTTTTATGTGTTTTTGTTTTTCTTCAGCATGGCAGCTACGGGAATTATTACTGAGGTATTTAATGATAACGAAAACAGGTACAAGATACGTCTTGGTAAGTTTGGGAATGATAGCGAAGAGGAAGACTGCCGGGAAAACGATGGCATAACCAAAGCTATAAGTAATAACGCTTATATTTCAAATGATGATAGGCTTTATGAATCAAGAGCTGATGTACCGACTGTAAAGAAGTTTTTAGTGTCAGCCCTTGAGCCGGTCGGGAACACATTGTATGTCTATGGCGGTGGTTGGAATGAAGATGATTCCGGAGCAGGCACGGAGGCTCTTTCTTATGGCGTAAGTCCAAGGTGGAAAGAATTCTTTGATGAAAATGATAAGGATTATGATTTTGAAGATACAAAATATCAAATACATGACGGACTCGACTGTACGGGATATGTTGGATATGTAACCTATCAGACATTTGGTGATACTTTCAGTGATAAGGGATATGTTTTTCCTTCAAAGGATATGGTTTATAAATATGCAGATATATTTGGAGGAACCGTTGTTAGAAAGGATAGTGTTACAAAGTACTATCCCGGAGATATAATGGGAACAGACGGACATGTTTTTATTGTTATCGGAGAGTGTGATGACGGAAGCTTACTGTTTGTTCATGCTTCACCGCCGGTTGTATCCTTATGCGGAACAAAAACACCGGAGGGAAACCCGGACAGTGAGGCAATTAACCTTGCTCAAAAATACATGGCGAAGTTTTATCCCGAGAGCTATGGGCGTTATATGTCATATATAAGGGATACTGATTTCCTTGAAAACTATGATCAGATGCATTGGAGCCGAAGCATTCTTGCAGACCCGGATGGCTATAATGATATGACGCCTGAAGAAATAATGATGAATTTGTTCGAAAGTAAAGAATGAATGCAAAACTTTTGTGATAGCTAAAGTATTACGGATGTATTATGTATTAACAGCTTATTTTAGAGGCTGATATCATTAAGCTTATCCGATACTTTAATTTCATCATAAAGCTTCTGATATTCTTCTTTTTTAAGAGTAACAATATAGTTCTTTGTATAATTTTTTTTGATTCCGTTTTTGTGTAAAATATCGACAGCTTTATTGTAAGCAACGGCTGCTTCAATCTCGGATCCGTATCTTCCGATGATGTGATTGCCAACCATGTGGATCAGTGCAGTATAAACGGGCTTGCCGTTTTTTTCTTCCATTTGTACGCCGACATAGTTATTTATGACTTTGATGTTGGAATATCTGTAATCATATTTGTCGTCATTGACCATGATAAAATCCCTGCCGTAAACAGCGAATGGCTTTATACCGTATCTTCCGAGAATTTTATATTGGCTTCCGTAATCACTGACAAAAAGGTAGCCTCCGCGTTGCTGGATTTTATGAGAGGCGTAAAAAAACAGGTCATCGCGGTCAAATTTGATTATTGTATCCGGGGTAAGGTAGTATTCGAAATAGTTTTTTAACAGATAAATCGGGGTGGCAAAGTATATTCCGTTGTCACGGAAGTTAAGCAGACAAATAAATTTATCATGTGAAAGCTTATATTTTTGATTATAGCTTTCTTTATTTATCTTGTTTTTGGAATCATCAATTATATTTTTCGCTTCGGTATATGCAAGGTTTGCGTCCTTGGGATTATCGTAGCTTCCAAGACTGATATGCTTGTTTTTATATGTAAGAGAAGCGCGATAATAGATTTCACCGCTTTTCTTTTTTGCGGTATATACACCGGTTTTACTTGCCATTTTGTACTCCTTTAATATTAAGATAAACTGTTAATTATCCTTTGATTTTTGTCGATATTATATATGAATATGTGTACATAATGATTGTAATATATAAATTGTAATTTATCAACAAATTCATAAATGCAATTTGGGTATTCTTACTAAAATAAGTCAAAAATACTTGACCGAAAAGGGTTGTTGAATTATAATTTTCCATGTATGTGTGATGTAATGATTTTGTAACATTTTTAAGATTTTTACACACTGAGGTGATATTATGAAATTTAGCTTTAGCAAGGCGAAAGAAAAAATAATAGAAGCCACAAGAGATTTTGCTTCGAAGTATTATAATGTTATCGGAGCTTCGGTTGTTGTTGCAGCTTTGGGAATATTATCTGCCGTTACATTGGTAAACAAGATTGATGAATCCAATCAGTCGGTTGGTGTTATTATGTCGTTGTCCGATGTTTCGTCGGGTAAGAAGCCGTTTGCCGGAGCAACATTTGAGGCTAAGGGCATCACATATGTAGATATGGTTAATTTTAATTATGAGACGGAAGAACTTGCCCAGCTTGAAAAAACCGAAAAGCAGGTTGACGATATATTGGCAGCAAGAAGTCAGGAGAAAAAGGATCAGGCGGCTTTGGAGGCACTTACGGCGGAGCATGCGTCTGCCGCAGATTATAATACATATGTGGAAACAACTGAGCAACAGATGCCTGTCTTTGTAACCGCATCATCAGCTACGAATCCTCTTTCAGAGATTACATATGCGGATGAAAATGGTGAATATGAATATCTTGGTGAATTCACACTTACGGGATATTGTCCTTGTTCCATATGTTGCGGCAAGTGGAGCAATCCTGATAATCCTATTACCGCCAGCGGTTCTACGGCAACTGCGGGAAGAACGATTGCGGCAGATACATCCAGATATCCGTTCGGAACAAAGCTTATGATAAATGGTCAGATATATACCGTAGAAGATGTCGGTGGTGCCATAAAGGGTAATCATGTAGATATCTACTTTAACAGCCATGATGAGGCAAGAGCCTTCGGTAAGCAGTACGGTTCGGTTTATCTGGTTAAATAATTATGATATAGTGAGGCTTTTAAGAGATGAGATATATAAAATATATTTCATCTCTTTTAGATTTAGCATATGAAATAATCATCCTATATTTTTCTTGTTTTTAGCTGTTTATTATGTTATTATTCCATATGTCGTTAATAATTAGTGTTAATCATAGAAGAATTTTGTGAGGAGATTTTGAAATGGAGCTTATATATAAAAGTACCAGAAATTCCAATGAAACTGCAACTGCATCGATGGCTATTTTAAAGGGACTTGCTGATGAAGGCGGTTTATTTGTGCCGGATTATATTCCTGCTTTTGATGTTACTTTAGAGGAGCTTTCCTCAATGGACTATCGTGAAGTGGCTTATAATGTAATGAAGCTTATGCTTACGGATTTTACGGAGGAAGAATTAAGACATTGTATTAACAGTGCTTATGATGATAAATTTGATACTAAAGAGATAGCACCTTTGGTAAATAAGGCCGGTGCATATTATCTTGAGCTTTTCCATGGTTCAACAATAGCATTTAAGGATATGGCTCTTTCAATTCTGCCTTATCTTCTTACAACATCTGCAAAAAAGAATAATGTTCATAATGAAATAGTTATTCTTACAGCTACATCAGGTGATACCGGAAAAGCTGCTCTTGCAGGCTTTGCGGATGTTCCGGGAACAAAGATTATAGTATTTTATCCTAAGAACGGAGTTAGTCCGATACAGGAGAAGCAGATGGTTACACAAAAGGGTGATAATACATTTGTGGTAGGAATCAAGGGTAATTTTGATGATGCGCAGACCGGCGTTAAGAAAATGTTCTCGGATGCAGAACTTAATAAATATCTTAATGAAAAAGGCTATCAATTTTCATCTGCAAATTCAATAAATATCGGCAGACTCGTTCCACAGATGGTTTATTATGTATATGCATATACAAGACTTGTAAGAGACGGAAAGATTAAGGCCGGCGAAAAGATTAATGTTGTGGTACCGACAGGAAACTTCGGAAATATTCTTGCGGCTTATTATGCTAAGCAGATGGGACTTCCTATAAATAAATTTATATGCGCTTCAAATGAGAATAAGGTTCTTTATGATTTCTTTGCAACAGGTAACTATAACAGAAACAGAGAATTTATATTAACTTCATCACCTTCGATGGATATACTTATTTCAAGCAATCTTGAAAGACTTATTTACAGAATAGCAGGAAATGATGCAGTTAAGAATAAGGAGCTTATGAATGCACTATCAGGTAAGGGTGAATATACAATAACAGACGATATGAAGAAAGAGCTTTCCGACTTCTACGGAAATTATGCATCGGAAGAAGAAACTGCAAATACTATTAAGAAGGTTTACGAAAGCGATTCATATATTATGGATACTCATACAGCCGTTGCCGCAACAGTTTATGATAAGTATGTGGCACAGACAGGTGATAATACGCCAACAGTTATTGCATCAACGGCAAGTCCTTACAAGTTTACAAGAAGCGTTATGAATGCAATTGATAATGAGTATGATAAGAAGACTGATTTTGAGCTTGTAGATGAGCTTAATCGTCTTTCCGGTGTTAAGGTTCCTCAGGCTATAGAGGATATAAGAACAGCTCCTGTTCGTCATAATACTGTATGCGAAAAGGATGCTATGCTTGATGAGGTTAAGAAATTCCTTAACATTTAATAATAAAAGATAATTTGATAAGACAGTTCGTTTGTACCATCCTGTCTATAAAAAAAACCAGGACTAAAAACTGATGGATATGTGCCATAGGAGTCTTGGGATTCCTATGGTATTTTTGTTTCTTATAATGATGAAGTTTGGAATTAATATATGATAATTTTAATCGGAGGTAAGCATGTATACTTTAAAAACCGCATCGGGCTTTGACAGCGCTCATTTTCTTAAAGGCTATAACGGAAAATGCTCCAATATTCACGGACATCATTGGAGTGTCGAGATAATTGTCGGAAGTGATATACTTAATGAAGATGAGCAGACAAGAGGAATGATAGTTGATTTTTCACAATTAAAGAAGGATTTGAGAGAACTTACGGATGAACTTGATCACAGCCTTATAATTGAAAAGGGCAGTCTTAAGGAAAAAACAATGGAAGCCCTTAAGGAAGAAGATTTCAGAATAGTTGAGTTGAATATAAGACCTACTGCCGAAAACCTTGCAAAATACTTTTACGAACTTATGAGTGGCAAGGGATATAGGGTAATTGAGTCTACCGTATATGAAACAAGAAAAAATTGTGCAAGCTACAGAGCTGACTGAGAAATATTATAAAAAAGGAAAACTGTTATGGGTAGATATAGGGTTGTTGAGAAGTTTGTCAGTATTAACGGAGAGGCACGATGTGCAGGTGAACTGGCATGCTTTATAAGATTTGCAGGTTGTAATTTAAATTGCTCCTATTGTGATACCAGATGGGCAAACGAAGAAAAAACGCCATTTGTCATTTTGAGCGAAGAAGAAATATATGAATATATAAAGGATACCGGAGTAAGAAATGTTACACTTACGGGTGGAGAACCTCTTTTGCAGCCTGACATAAAAAGATTGATAACGCTTTTATCAAAGGATATAACGCTTAGAACGGAGATAGAAACAAACGGAGCGGTGGACTTGACAGATTTCATAAACATAGGTAATAATGTTACATTTACCGTTGATTATAAGCTTCCGGGAAGCGGTATGGAAGATAAAATGTTTCTTGAAAATTATAATCTATTAAGAAATATTGATACAGTGAAATTTGTTGTTTCGGATATTAAGGATTTGGAAAAAACAAGAGAGATAATAAATAGATATAAGCTTGATGAAAGGCTTCAGGTATATATTAGTTCTTCGTTCGGAAGGATTAGCAATGAAGAAATTGTAAATTATATGATAGAGCATAAAATGAATTCAGTCAGGCTTCAGCTTCAGATACATAAATATATCTGGAGCCCAGATAAGAAAGGAGTATAAAATGGCAATTGACAAGGATGCTATAAGAGAACATATAAAGGGTATAATAAAAGCGTTGGGTGATGACCCGGATAGAGAGGGATTGAAGGAAACTCCGGACAGGGTTGCACGCATGTATGAAGAGGTTTTCGAAGGTATGAATTATACCAATGATGAAATAGCCGACATGTTTGCCAAATACTTTGAAAAGCCCGAAAGTGATTGTAAGGAAATGGTTTTTGTTAAGGACATTGAGGTATTCAGCTATTGCGAGCATCATATGGCGCTTATGTATGATATGAATGTTTCCGTTGCTTATATTCCCAAGGATAAGGTGCTTGGATTAAGTAAGATAGCAAGAATCGCCGATATGGTTGCAAGAAGACTTCAGCTTCAGGAAAGAATCGGAACCGATATTGCATATATAATGAAAAAAGTAACGGGTTCGGAGGATGTAGCCGTTATTATAGAGGGCTGTCACAGCTGCATGACTGCAAGAGGAATCAAAAACAGAAGCTCCAAAACAATTACCACGACCTTCAGCGGACAATTCCTTACCGATGCAGCATTGCAAAACAGGCTTATGTTGCTTTTAAAATAAATTTCAATTGACTGTAGATTAATATTGGTCGTTATGTGAAAGGATAAAGATATGAGAAATAAGGATGAAGCAGTTGTTATTTTCAGCGGAGGACAGGACAGTACAACATGCCTATTATGGGCAAAGAAAAACTATAAAAAGGTATATGCAGTATCGTTTGATTATAATCAAAGACATAAAAAGGAGCTTGATTGCGCTACGGAAATATGTAAAGAGCTTGATGTGGAGCATCATATACTTGATATGGATTTACTTAATCAATTAGCTCCAAATTCACTTACAAGGACTGATATAGATGTTGATACATCCGCACCTGATGACGGAACTCCGCCTAATTCCTTTGTCGATGGAAGAAATATGGTTTTTATTCTTTTTGCGTCAATTTTTGCTAAACAAAGAAAAGTAAGTGATATAATAACAGGTGTATCGCAGAGTGATTTTTCGGGCTATCCGGATTGCAGGGATGTTTTTATCAAGTCCATGAATGTTACGCTTAATCTTGCTATGGAATTTGATTTTAATATTATTACACCGCTTATGTGGATAGACAAGGAAGAAACCTGGGAGATTGCTGATAAACTCGGAGGTTTTGAACTTGTAAGAAATAAGACTCTTACATGTTATAACGGTATAATGGGAGACGGTTGCGGTAATTGCCCGGCTTGTAAGCTTCGTAAGAGGGGATTGGAGGCATATCTTGAAAAAAAGACTTCTGTTCATAATTAATCCCAATGCTGGTAAAACAGCTATAAAGGATTCTTTGTTTGAAATAATTATGGTATTTTCCGAGGCCGGATATGAGGTTGTAACTTATCCTACTACCGGTCCGACCGATGCCGAAAGAAAGGTTGTGGCTGATGGTGCAGATTATGATTTGATCGTATGTGCCGGAGGAGACGGAACACTTGAAAATACCGTAAGCGGATATATGCTTATGGGCGAGAAGAAAATTCCGCTTGGATATATTCCATGCGGCTCGACCAATGATTTTGCAAGAACAGTGGATATACCGAGTAATAAGGTTAAAGCAGCAAAGGATATAGTAAACGGAACACCGAGATTTTTGGATGTCGGACAATTTGCAGACAAATATTTTATTTATATTGCATCGTTTGGAGTTTTTACCGAGGTTTCCTACAGCACTAACCAGTCACTTAAAAAGGTTATGGGGCATTCGGCTTATCTTGTTGAAGGTCTGAGAGATCTTGCAAATATTAAAGTATATAATTTGAGTGTTGAATTTGATAAGGAAACTATTTCAGGCGAATTTATATTTGGTATGGTAACAAATTCATTGTCTGTCGGAGGCTTCAAATTAAGGGGCACTAAACATGTAGTTCTGGATGATGGAAAATTTGATTGCCTTTTTGTTAAAAAACCGGAAAAGGTTTCAGATGTTCAAAGACTTCTTACTCAGGTACTTACCAATAACATAAAGGATGATAATCCATTGATTTATATGACCAAGGCTTCAAAGGTAGTGGTTAAATCGGACGATGAAATCAAGTGGACACTTGACGGAGAATTCGGTGGTGCACATAAAGAGGTAGAAATAATCAATCATCAGAAAGCGTTGAAAATCTGCCTTGACGGAGAGTATTACCTTGAGGAGGCGATTGAAGAATTTTATCCTGAGGATGATATGGATAATGACGGAATACCGGATGATTCGGATGAGAGCTCCTTTGCCGACTACGGTGATGATTTTGAAGACGGCTGGGATAAATAGTGTATGAAAGCTCCATTAATAACATATAATGTCATTAATGGGCTTTTTCTTTACTTTTGGAAAATTTTAGCGTATAATTATTATGATTTTTTATGTCGAAAGGAGTTCTTTGCTAATATGGGTAAGTATTTCGGGACTGACGGCTTCAGGGGAGAAGCAAATATTGATTTGACTGTTGAACATGCATTTAAGGTTGGAAGATACCTTGGATATTATTTTGGCAAAGATAAAAAGGGAGAGGACAGGGCAAGGATCGTTATTGGCAAGGATACTAGACGTTCCAGTTATATGTTCGAATATTCTTTGGTTGCAGGACTTACGGCAAGCGGGGCAGATGTATATCTTATGCATGTAACTCCTACACCGAGTGTTTCCTATATTGTCCGTTCGGATGAATTTGACTGCGGTATCATGATTTCAGCAAGTCATAATCCGTTTTACGATAATGGAATTAAGCTTATTAATTCACGCGGAGCTAAAATTGATGCGGCTGTTGAAGAGGAAATAGAAAAATATATTGATGGTGAAATACCGGAAATCCCTTTGGCGACAAAAGAAAAAATAGGTAGAACAACCGACTATTCCATGGGAAGAAACAGATATATCGGTTATCTTATGACCCTTCCTACAAGGGCTTTTAAAAATATTAAAGTAGGTCTTGATTGCTCAAACGGAGCAGCTTCAACCATTGCAAAGGCTGTATTTGATGCTTTGGGTGCAAAGACCTATGTAATAAGTAACGAACCTGACGGTATAAATATTAATGATAATTGCGGTTCGACTCATATTGAAAATCTTCAAAAATTTGTTAAAGAAAACGGGCTTGATGTGGGTTTTGCTTATGACGGAGATGCGGACAGATGTCTTGCGGTAGATGAAAACGGTGACCTTGTTGACGGTGATCATATACTTTACATTTGCGGAAAGTATTTAAGAGATAAGGGTAATCTTGCAGGAAATACCGTTGTAACGACCGTAATGTCTAATTTGGGACTTTATAAAGCATTTGACGCAGAAGGAATCAATTACGAAAAAACAGCTGTAGGAGATAAGTATGTATATGAGTGTATGATGGAAAAGGGTTATATGCTCGGCGGGGAACAAAGCGGACATATAATATTTGCAAAGAATGCAAGAACCGGTGACGGTGTACTTACATCTCTTAAGCTCATGGAAGTAATGGTTGAAAATAAATGTAAGATGTCTGAACTTTCAAGAGGTCTTAAAATATATCCTCAGCTTTTGGTAAATATCAGAGTAAAGAGTAAGCCGGAGGTTACTTCGGATAAGGACGTTCTTGCTGCTGTTAAGGAAGTAGAAGAGAAGCTTGGGGATAACGGAAGAATTCTTCTTAGAGAAAGTGGAACAGAGCCGCTTATACGTGTTATGGTAGAGGCGGAAACAGATGAGTTATGCAATGAGTATGCGTACAAAGTTGCAAATGTAATTAAGGAAAAAGGCTACGAGCAATAATGAAAAGAAAACTTAGAAAACTGGAGACAACCATAATATTTGTGATTAAAACAGCATTATATTTTACACTGTTTTGGATTTTTTACGGTTTGTATTCGAAATCAAACTGGCAGTTGCTTAATTTGTCCAGAACATCGGCTGTAACAATTGCAACCTATGTGGTTGTTTCATATATGTTTGCAAATATATATGGTAGATATGATATAGGTAAAAGAAAGAGCAGACCTATAGTTCATTCTTTGTTTCTGGCATGTATTTTTACGGATATCATAACCTTGTTTATGTTATCTATCATGAACACAAATGCGACAAATAACAAATCCTTTGTTGTTGAAGAACCGTTATTGCTTTTTCCGGTACTTGTTCTTCAGTATATTGTAATTTGGATTTTTGCATATGGTGGAAACAAGCTTTACTTTTGCATTTATGATCCGGAAAAATGTGTTGTGATAACTTCATCACAAAGAAGCTTAAATGAGGTTATTCGAGGAATCAGAAAATACAAGCTCCAGTACAAAATCAATGTTATCGCCGATTACAGAGATAAGGAATTAAAAAAATATATAAGCGAAAACGAAACTATTTTTATATATGATGTTCCTACAAAGGAAAGAACAGAGATAATAGAATTTTGTTATCAGAATATGAAAAATGTATATTTCAATCCTGATATGCATGATGTTGTTGAAAAAAACTCACATCATATCTTATTGGATGATGTTTCAATGTACGGAAACTATTCAAAAGGACTCACGCTTGAACAAAGGGCACTTAAGCGTATTGAGGATATTATTATTTCTGTTATAGCACTTATTATTACATCACCGCTTTTGCTTATAGCGGCTATCAGTATAAAGATTGAAGATCACGGAAGTATTATATTTAAACAAAACAGAGCAACAAGGAACGGTAAGATATTTTCAATATATAAGCTGAGAACAATGAGGGAAGATGTTGAAAATTATTCCGTTATCGAGGATGATGAGAGAGTAACCAGGGTCGGACGTATCCTTCGAAAATACAGGATAGATGAGATTCCTCAGTTTTATAATGTATTAAAGGGTGATATGAGCGTCGTGGGACCAAGACCTGAGATGCTTGCCAATATATTTAACTACACTGATATTCTTCCGGCATTTGAATACAGATTAAGAGTTAAGGCCGGAATAACCGGACATGCACAGATAGCGGGAAAATATAATACATCACCCAAGGACAAGCTTATGCTGGATTTGATGTATATTGAAGAATACAGTATGTGGCTTGATATTAAGCTTTTGTTTCAGACATTTATTGTACTTTTGAAGCGAGACAGCACGGATGCATTTAAGGATGATGAGGAACTTGTATTTAATGAATATAGTGAAGATGAAGCTATAAAGTGCGATGTCATTGAGGAAGAGCTTGCTACGGAAGAAAAAAAAGAAGAGCTTAAAGAAGAAATCCAAAATGAGAAAGCAAAAGAAAAAAAAGAACAAAGAGCTCATGAAGATCATAAAAAAGTCAGGGCATAATTAAAATACATTGATTTGTTTGGAGGAGTATAATGAAAAAGATATTGGTGACCGGCTGTAACGGTCAGCTCGGTAAAGCTGTAAATCAGGAGTATAAAAATGATGATGTTGAATTGCTTAACACGGATGTCGGTGATCTTGACATAACGGACATTGAAAAGGTTGTACGATTCGTTAAGGAAAACACTCCTGATGTAATTATTAATTGTGCTGCACATACAAATGTTGATCTTTGTGAAACTCAGAAGGAGCTTGCTTATAAAATTAACGCAATAGGGCCGAAAAATTTAAGTATTGCCGCAAGGCAGGTCGGTGCCAAGATTATTCATATTTCTACAGATTATGTTTTT
>DFDU01000034.1:4013-4177 GCA_002369325.1 Lachnospiraceae bacterium UBA3820 | reverse complement strand
ACTTCCTGTGCTATATAGCGATACATTTCCTCGGTGAGGTCCATCATACCGTTGTAATCTGTATATGCCTGATAAAGTTCCATGAGAGTGAACTCAGGGTTATGTCTTGTATCAAGTCCTTCATTTCTGAATACTCGGCCGATTTCGTATACTCTTTCAAGTCC
>DFDU01000034.1:0-3921 GCA_002369325.1 Lachnospiraceae bacterium UBA3820 | reverse complement strand
AGTGATATACGAAGCTTCAAGTCCTCGCCGAGAGCGTTGAAATGTGTCTCGAAAGGTCTTGCCGCAGCACCGCCCGCATTTGAAACAAGCATAGGTGTTTCAACTTCCATGAAGTCCTTGCCCGCAAGGAATTTTCTTATAGCTGCGATTATCTTTGAACGCTTGATAAATGTATCCTTTACATCAGCATTCATGATAAGGTCTGTATATCTTTGACGATATCTCATGTCGGTATTGGTAAGACCGTG
Source organism: Lachnospiraceae bacterium UBA3820 (assembly GCA_002369325.1). Classification (GTDB taxonomy): domain Bacteria; phylum Bacillota; class Clostridia; order Lachnospirales; family Lachnospiraceae; genus Coprococcus_C. The sequence continues at coordinate 3,673 of DFDU01000034.1, read as the reverse complement.
ATACTTCTCCGGAAGTATCTGAAGCGACTTGGTAAGAAGTGTTACTTCATTTACATGAATTGAAATCTCACCTGTCATGGTTCTGAATACATATCCCTTTATACCGACGATATCACCTACATCATACTTCTTATAGTCTGCATAGTTTTCTTCGCCTATATTGTCTCTTGCAACATATATCTGTATATTGCCCGACTTATCCTGTATATTGGAAAATGAAGCCTTACCCATGATACGCTTGCTCATGAGACGACCTGCCACACTTACCTCTATAGGTGATGCATCCATTATAGCGCGGCGTTCTTCATAATCTTTCTTTCTTAACGGTCTTGCTTCCTCTTCAGGAAGTCCTGTCACATCTACAGGTGTTCTGCCTGCAAGCAGCTCGCTTTCTAACTTTTCATATAAAGCCACACAATCAGATGTATGATGAGTCACATCATACTTAGTTATCACAAAAGGATCCTTTCCTGCTGCCTGAAGCTCTGCGAGCTTATCTCTTCTTACCTTTAAGAGCTGGTTTATATCCTGCTCTTTAGGCTGTTCATTATTGTTCTTATTTTGATTCTCTGCCATATCTTTTTTCCTAACTTATTTTACTTCTTTCTGATATCAAGTATCTTGTATTTGAATTCGCCATCCGGTGCTTCGATAGTTACTACATCACCGATTTTCTTTCTCATGATAGCTTCACCGAGAGGTGACTCATTTGAAATCTTTCCTTTAAGGAAGTTTGCCTCTGTTGAACCTACTATCTTGTATTCTACGATTTCATCCATATCCATGTCGTGAAGCACAACCTTGGCACCGAAGTTTACCGTACCTGCTTCAGACTCGTCCTCATCAAATACCTCCGCATTTTTGAGGATTTTTTCTATCTCTTCGATTCTTGCCTCTATGTCACGCTGCTCGTCCTTTGCTGCATCGTACTCAGCGTTCTCCGATAAGTCACCCTGTGCTCTAGCTTCCTTTAACTTCTGGGCAACCTCCTGTCTTTTATTGACTTTAAGATCCTGCAACTCATCTTCTAACTCTTTAAGACCTTCGTAACTAAGAATATTTTTCTTCTCTGCCATTTCTTAATTCCTTTCTAAATATCGATGAATGAAGCATTTTTCGTACCTGCCGTAATATCATTCACCATATTATTCCAAATTTTCAATGCAACAATTATACCCCATAAAACCTACATTGTCAAAGAATAAATAACAGTTTTTCAAGGCAATAAACAAGGTTCTGACATGGGTAATATAAAGTGCTGAGCATAGCGTCAAGTCCAACGTGCTATGCGGGTACTTTATATTACCCATATCAGAACCGTATTAAAGATTAAAACAATATATCCCTAAAACACAATATCGGTTCATTTTTCTCAAAATCCCAGCTGTGATATGAGTCTCCGTGGCATCTTTCTTTTTCACTACATCCCTGACATTTTTTGCATCTGTCACTTAAATCAATTCTAAAATCCTTGAATTTATTTTCCCAAACGTCCTTAAATCTGTCTTTTAAAATATTTCCCTGCGTAAGCTCCTGTCTTCTCTCGATATCAAGGCATGCGATTATATCGCCACAGGCAGTTATACTTGCGACATATAACCCCGCTGAGCATAAGAAATACCAGTCTCTTATCTCATGCTCATACTCAGCACCAAGGTAATGACTGCAGCCGTATTCAACCGGCTCTCCGTGCATTCTTTTGCTTCTTATAAAATCCATCATATATTGATAATCTTCTTTTGTAAGTATCAGCTCGGGATGAAGTTTCGCACGACCCATCGGCTCGATATTTATGACTCTCCAGGAATCAATGTCCATCTTGTCAAGGATTTCATATAGTTGTTCGAGCTCACCGATATTTTGATGCGTCACGACGGTTGTAACCTGTATGGTTTTAAATTTGCCGATGTCAATGAGGTTTTGTATTCCCTCCATGGCCTTCTTATATCCACCCACGGTCTGTCTGAAGGCATCATGCGTTTTCTCCAATCCGTCTATGCTGACGGATATCGTACCCATGCCTGCCTCGTATAGCTTTTGCGCAATCTCAGGAGTGATAAGAGTACCGTTACTCGTCATTCCCCACTTAAATCCAAGCATATGAGCATAGCTCATAATCTCGAAAAAATCCTTCCTGAGAAGCGGCTCACCACCGGTAATACAAAGCATAAATCCCTTCGTGCCAAAGTCTTCCCTTATCTCATCCAGAAATCTTTTGTATTGTTCAGTCGAAAGTTCTTCACTTTTTTTATCTCCGCAGGAGCTTCCGCAATGAAGACAGTGCTCATTGCATCTTAACGTAAGCTCCAAAAAAAGATTCTTAAGCAAAGGCTTTATCTTCAGACCTTCCCTGTACTCAGCAAGCTGTTCCATGTGTTTATACTTTGTATCGACATTTAGCATGCAAATTACCCCACTCAATCTTCAGTCGTTCTTTATATAGTCCGATTAGACGTTCTACTCAAAATCCTCCGGCGGTCCGTATACATCCTGTGGCACATCGTTTGACGGATCGTATGCTTCGGTTGTCGTCTCGTCAAAATCCTCCGGCGGTCCGTACTCTGTCTGAGGCACATTTATGTTATAGTCCTCGGTTGTGGGCGGAGCAGCTGTCGTCTTGTCGTTCTTATGCGACCTGCAGCTTGTGAAACCTGCCAAAAAAACGCCACTTGTCAACGCCGCCGCTATAAGCTTTGTTTTGGTTGTTTTTTTCATAGCTTACCCTCCTCCTGATATATAGTGCAAAAATTGCACTTTTGTATCGACAAAAGTGCAATTCTTATATTTTAGTGATGGAAAAGTCTGATTCCTGTAAATGCCATAGCCATATCGTATTTGTCTGCGCACTCGATTACAAGATCATCTCTTACCGATCCGCCCGGCTGAGCGATATATTTTACGCCGCTCTTCTTTGCTCTTTCGATGTTATCCGAAAATGGGAAGAATGCATCCGAACCAAGGATTACATCCTGATTCTTATCAAGCCATGCACGCTTTTCTTCTCTTGTGAAAACCTCAGGCTTAACCTTGAATCTCTTCTGCCACTCGCCTTCGCGAAGCACATCCTCATACTCATCGCCTATATATACGTCGATTGCATTGTCTCTGTCGGCACGTCCCAAAGTATCGATAAACTGTAAACCGAGTACCTGTGGTGACTGACGTAAGAACCAGTTATCAGCCTTCTGTCCCGCAAGTCTTGTACAATGAATTCTTGACTGCTGTCCCGCACCGATACCGATTGCCTGTCCGTTCTTTACGTAGCAAACAGAATTTGACTGAGTATACTTTAAAATTATAAGTGAAATCTTCATATCCATAAGTGCCCAGTCAGGTATGTCCTTATTCTTGGTAACCACATTTGAAAGAAGGTCGCCGTTTGCCTCAAGCTCATTTCTTCCCTGCTCAAATGTAATTCCGTATACCTGCTTTTTCTCAATCTCGGCAGGAACATAATTTTCATCTATCTGAATAACGTTATAGTTACCCTTCTTCTTAGCCTTCAATATCTCAAGCGCCTCATCTGTATATCCCGGAGCGATAACACCGTCTGAAACCTCTCTCTTGATAAGCTTGGCAGTATCCACATCACACACATCCGAAAGTGCGATAAAGTCTCCGAATGATGACATACGGTCTGCGCCTCGCGCTCTTGCATATGCACATGCAAGCG
>DFDU01000022.1 GCA_002369325.1 Lachnospiraceae bacterium UBA3820 | reverse complement strand
GTAACGGAAAAACTTGATAAAGGTCTGCTTGATTTCGCAGTCATCTGTGAAAGACCAAACTCCGTCAAATACGACTACGTAAAATTTCCGGAAGCGGATATATGGGGAGCTGTCATGCCTGCAGATTACTTTCTTGCCGAAAAGAAAAACATTAAGGTCAAAGATTTAATCGGTCAGCCGATTTTTTGTTCCGAACAGAGCTGGAACAATGAAATTCCTCAGTGGGCAGGAGATGAATTTGATAAACTTCATCTGCAAGGAACCTTTCGTCTATCATATAACGGTTCCATGTTTGCAAAAGAAGGACTTGGAATATTGCTTACATTCGAGCACCTGATCGATTGTTCAAAGGAGAGTGGACTTGCTTTTCGCCCTTTGTCACCGAAACAGACGTCAGAATTATTTCTTATATGGAATAAATCTGCTTCATTTACTCCTCTGGCGGAAAAATTCCTTGCTCAGATACAAGAGTCGTTTAAATAGTTCCGGTTTGATTTGCGGTTTTTGCATAACCGGTAAAATAATTTGCTGAAAATATAAAATTACATTATAATAACAAAGAACTTTTTTGGGAATTATGATTTTAAATGATTATGAAGGAAAAGCGTAAGCTTCTCATTTTGGTAGGAGAGTGGAAATATGGTAAAAATTTTTGAAACGCATGCACATTATGATGATAAGGCTTTTGATGAAGACAGAGAAAAAGTAATCACCGGTTTAAAGGAAAACGGCATATATGCGGTTACCAACATAGGCTCTGATTTGAAAAGCTCTCAAAACACATTGAATCTGATAAAAAAATATGATTTCTTTTATGGAGCGGTCGGGGTTCATCCGTCGGATGTCAATTGCCTCGAGGAATTTGGCGATGACGAAAAAGCCATAGACGCAATCAGAAATATGGCTAAGTCATCCGACCGGGTTGTTGCTATAGGAGAGATAGGTCTTGATTATCATTATGAAGATACTGATAAGAAACTTCAGGAAAAATGGTTTAGAAAACAAATAAGATTGGCTCGCGAGTTGAAGCTTCCGGTTGTGGTCCACAGCAGGGATGCCGTTGATGATACCATATGTATAATGGAACAGGAAAAAGTAAAAGAAGTGGGTGGAGTGGTTCACTGCTATTCGTATACGGAACATTCGGCAATTGTTTTCAGAAAAATGGGTTGTTATATAGGCGTGGGCGGAGTTCTCACATTTGACAACGGAAGAAAGCTGAAAGATACCGTGAAGCATACACCTCTTGCATCTTTGGTCCTCGAAACGGACAGTCCGTATCTTTCTCCTCAACCGTTCCGGGGAAAGAGAAACGATTCGACTAATCTTAAATATGTGGCAGAGGCTATTGCAAAGATAAAGGAAATGCCTGTTGAAGAAGTGTACGAAAAAACATGGGAAAATGCAAAAAAATTATATAGGATAAAAGATAACATTTAAAGGGGAAAGTATATGGAAAAATTAAGCAACCCTCAGGTTACGATAGAAGTCATAAAGAAATATAATTTTGCGTTTCAAAAAAGGTTCGGACAAAATTTTCTTATTGACGGACATGTTATAGAAAAGATAATAAAAGCAGCAGATATTACCAAGGATGATATCGTGCTCGAAATCGGTCCCGGAATCGGAACGATGACACAATATCTGGCAGAATCGGCGGGTAAAGTTTATGCTGTTGAGATAGATAAAAATCTTTTGCCGATACTTGATTATACATTGTCGGAGTATGACAATGTAACAGTTATAAATGAGGATATATTAAAACTTGATATAGAGGAACTTATTAAGAAAGAAAAAGGAACGCTTAAGGTTGTTGCCAATCTTCCGTATTATATAACAACACCGATAATTATGGGGCTTTTGGAAAACCACATACCTGCAAAATCCATAACGGTTATGGTTCAAAAGGAAGTGGCGAGCCGCATGCAGGCAGGTCCCGGAAGCAAAGATTACGGTGCTCTTTCACTTGCGGTGCAATATTATGCCGAGCCGTACATTGCAGCAAATGTACCGCCAAATTGTTTTATGCCGCGACCTAACGTCGGATCGGCAGTTATAAGACTTACCAATTGGGATAAACCTCCTGTAGAAGTAAAGGATGAAAGGCTTATGTTTAAGCTTATCAGGGCATCGTTCAATCAAAGGCGTAAGACACTTCAAAACGGTATAAATAATTCGCCGGAACTAAGCTTTACAAAAGAGCAGGTTGTAGAAGCTTTGAAGAAACTTGGAATAAATGAAAATATAAGAGGAGAGGCACTTACTCTTGAACAATTTGCAGATTTAAGCAATATACTTTCATAAAAAAGTATGTCGGAATAAATGGTCAAGCCTTCGCATATATTATACATATGTTAAGAAAAAAGTGAGGAAAAAGTATGCGAAAGGGAAGATGTGTATCATATATATACCGTTACAGAGATGACAGAAGATGCGAAAACGCAGGCTTTATCAAGATACAATGTGTATCGAACGGAAGTGAAAATCAGGCAAGAATCCAGATAGGATTGAAGTTGTATAAGAAGAATGAATGTTGCTGTAAAATATATCTTCTGCATGGAAATGCGGGAAGATATTTCACGGATATAAATTTTTGTGCAAAGGAAAGAGACACGATTATGAAGCGCATGTTCGTATCCTGGGATAATCCTTTGGATAACGGAGTGCCGCTTGATGAATATTCGGGGCTGTTTTTTCTATGTGATGACGGTGAACAGCTGATGGGCATTTGGGACAATAAAAACATTTCACCGAAAAATATAATTATTTCAAAAAATGAAAAGATTCAGGAAGTAAAAGAAATTCCGACAATCGAGTTGAAAAATGCTTATCAGGATGCATGTGACAGGATGCTTGATACCTACCCGAAGCTTGCAATGTTTGCCGACAGCCAAATTACGGAGTGCGTAAAAATAAATCCGCAGGATATCGGAAAGCTTCATATGAGCAATTGGAAACTTGGAACAAACAGTTTTCTGTCACATGGTTTTTATCAATACAGATATATAATGCTTGGAAAAATTAAAATTGACGATGAAAAAGAAAAGGTTGTTATTGGAGTTCCGGGAGTTTTTACAAATAAAGAAAGATACATTGCCAATATGTTTGGATTCGGACAATTTATTCCGGTAAAAAGAGAAAAACTGATTACCGGAAAATTTGGCTACTGGGTGTCGGAAGTATCAAGGATGTAAAGGTCAAGTAACATGTCGTACCCGTTTACATTTGCCTTTAGTGACTCCGGAGAGTTTAAAAAGAAACCTAGATTTTGGGCGAGCCTTATGGAAGGATAATTATTCGGAGCAATGTGAGCCGCAAACAAATGTATTCCGTAATATTCTTCCATAACTTTGATTCCGTTGTAACATGCCTCGTATGCCAGGCCTCTGTTTTGATAAAGTAAATCGAGCTTGTAGCCTATTTCGGCATAGGGACCGAGGTTGCTGTTTTTTATGTTAAAATTAACTGAACCGATGATTTTTCCTTTGGCATGGGAGGAAGGAGTATAAATAAAATATCTTAAAAAATCACCATCCGTATAACCTTTATATTCCCTTATAAGATGCTGATAGTGAAAATCCTTCGTAAAAAAATCCTTGGGACGGGTAGGCTCAAACCTGTCAAAAATCCCCCTGTTTCTTTTATAAAGATCCAAAACCGCTCCGGCGCTTGCTTCGGTTTCAACCTGCAATATAAGATTTTCGGTGCGTAAAACTGACGGTCCCATGGCATACTCCTTATCCGGATTAAAAAATGATCCGTAATTTGATTTATATCATAAAACTATTATATAATGTAAAAAAATTAAAATCAACAAACTATATTCAAGATAAAAACAAATAATTCAGGTGAAACTATGGAAGAAGATTTAAAGTACATGAAGCAGGCGATTAGACTTGCGAAAAAAGCAGCTGACGGAGGGGATGTTCCCATAGGCTGCGTGATAGTATATGAGGGAAAAATAATAGCGAGGGGCTATAACAGGCGCAACGCTGACAAAACAACGCTTGCACATGCGGAAATACTGGCCATAAAAAAAGCTTCAAAGGTTATAGGAGACTGGAGACTGGAGAATTGCACAATGTATGTATCTTTGGAACCGTGCCAGATGTGCGCCGGTGCAATTGTACAGGCACGTATACCGAGATGCGTTATAGGCTGTATGAATCCTAAAGCAGGATGCGCCGGCTCGATACTTAATCTTTTGGATATTAAAGAATTTAACCATCAGGTTGAAGTAAAAAGAGGAGTATTGGAGGAAGAATGCTCGACGCTTTTGAAGGATTTCTTTGCCAGGCTGAGGTCTGATAAGAAAAAGTCAGAACAATAGAACCTATGAATTGGAAAATATGGTAATGAGACATCCGGAAGGATATATTTCCCTTGACTTAGAGCCGTTTTTTCTATATACTTATATAGATGTTTTATCATTCCTTGCGTTAACTGACGATTGCCGATAAATGATAAAAACAGATTAAATTTGTTATAAAATTTCCGTGCAGCCGGGGAGTTAGCGGTGCCCTGAACCTGCAATCCGCTATAGCAGGGGTGATGGTTGACCTAGGTATGTTATCTTGTGAGGCTGCCCTCGATAAGTGGCGTTGATGTTTGGGTCTTGCGCGACAGAAACCTGTGAACCGTGTCAGGTCGGGAACGAAGCAGCACTAAGCAGGACCTTTTGTGTGCCGCAAGGTAGCCTGGGCTGAGTTAACTGTTGAGGTAACGCTTGTGGGAGCATAACAAAGTCGGCCGCACGGTTTTATTATTTTGAAAATAGCGAAAAATGATACATAAAATTCAGATTAAATAAATGATTCAGATACATTTTACAATTGCATTAAATTTAGGAGAGATGATATAAAATAGTTTTTTACGAAGGGAGAAAAGGTATGGAAAATGAGAAAAGTAAAGTAAGTAAGGCGTTGCTTGTAGCTATTTCAACTCCGGATGTGCTCATTCTTGCGGCGTATCTTCTTGAAGTCATAAAAGGGGAACGTACCATAGCATACTATGGAATGCTGGCGGCTTTGATTGTAGCACCTATGTTAATTGCATGGATAAGTTATAAAGCGAATCCTGAAAGTGACGCTTGCAGGTATATAGCTACGCTTGGATATATTGCTATGTATTCCATGGTTTTATTTACGGGAGATACAGCCATGGTCAGCATGTATATAATCATTCCTATGAGTTATCTTATCGTATGTGCCGATCCGAAGCTTCTTGCATTTTCGACAGTATTTGCCATATTGGTAAATGCAGTAGCGGTTGCATATAAGGCTATAGGTGAAGGAAAAACAAGTGCGGATGATATAGCGGATTACGAGATACAGATACTTGCCATTGCTATATTTATGATATTCCTTTACAGCTCCACGAAGCTTCAAAAGAAAATTAATGATGCACGTATGAGTAAGGTCTATGAGCAGGAGAAACAGGCAGAAAACACGCTTAATCACATTCTTCGGGTTGCTGATAGTGTAACAAAGGAAACTCAGTCCGTTCTGTCCATGGTAAACGAGGTTTCAGCTTCGTCAAATATGACAGCCGACAGTATGGAAGAGATAACAACCGGTACAACTCATACTTCGGATTCGATTCAGGCACAGCTTTCACAGACTGAGCAGATTCAAAACATTATAGAAGAAGTTAATTCTGCCGCTGAAAATATGCAGGCTATGATAGGTGACAGTTACAAAAATATTGAGACCGGTGTAAATAACATGGATTCACTTACCGAAAGTGCGACATATGTTGAAGGAATCAACAAAAATCTTAATGATGAGATGACCGGACTTGTTGACAGCGCAAATCAGGCGCTCAACATCATACAGATTATTCAGGATATTGCGACACAGACCAATCTTCTTGCTTTAAATGCGTCCATAGAGGCGGCTCGTGCCGGAGAAACCGGACGTGGCTTTGCGGTTGTTGCCGATGAGATAGGTAATCTCGCAAGACAGACTGCCGAAGCAACGGACAGCATAGGAGACCTGCTCGGAAAACTTCAGATAGGAGCAAATGATGCGAGCGAGGCAGTGAGCAATGCTATTGAAGCGGTAACAAACCAGAACAGCCTTATCGCAAGCACAAGAATGACATTTGAAGAGATCAAGGATACGATTTCTGTTGTAGCGGACAGCGCAAAACAGGAATCCGAGTCTATAGAAAACCTTCTTTCGGTTAATGCAGAGCTTGTATCAAGCGTGGAAACAATTTCCGCAATCAGTGAGGAGGTTAGTGCCACCAGCAGTCAGGCACACGAGATGGCAAGAAAGAATGTACAGCTTTCGGGCAATATGAAGTCAAGCATTGAAAGATTGTCGTCTTCGGTCAACGAACTCAAATAATAACACTGCCACCGCAGTTTGACAGACTTCCGGTCGGTTCATATACCGGACAAATATAACAGACGGTTGATATCACAACATTTTTTTCTAAATCAGCGCATTCGAATTTTTTATATTCGCACGAAACCGAAAACTCGCTACGCTCAGACAGTTCGGTTTCTGAGCGAATCTCTCAAAATTCTCATTGCTGATTTGACGAAAACAATGCACATGTTTTATCAACCGTCTGTTATATTGTCCCGGTATTTATGAACCGCCCGGACACAGCAGCTCAAGCAGCACTTTCAGTGCTGTTTTGAGCTACAGGTATGAAGGCTTATTCTGACGGAATTAATAAACTTGAATATGACGTAAAATAAAGCATAAGGGGTAGTTACAAATTTTGTCCGATTTGCGTTAAATCAGCAGTGAACCTTCGCATAGGTTTGCTCAGAAACCAATCTGTTTGAGCGTTAGCGAGTTATTGGTTTCGTGCAAACATAAAGAAGGCGAGCGCGCTGATTTAGCAAATTGATGACATTTTGTAACTACCCCTTATGTTTTATTTACGTCATAAAAAAGAAATATTAAATTGTGTTCCATCAGAATAAGCCTTTACACCTGTCATACTGCGAGGGCAGTGGTTTGTGGTGCGAGTTAGCACTTCTCAGGTTCATCATATTCAACGCCCATGGTGTCGACAGTTACCGATTTGATGACCTGATCCTCGAGAGGTCTGTCGGCCCAGCCGGTTGGTGTTGTAGCGATTTTGTTTACAACATCGAGTCCCTCGGTGATTTTTCCGAAGGCAGCATATGCACCGTCAAGATGAGGTGAAGTCTTATGCATTATAAAAAACTGTGAACCTGCAGAGTCGGGCATCATGGAACGAGCCATTGAAAGAACACCCGGTTCGTGCTTTAAATTATTTTCAAAACCATTATCGGAGAACTCACCTTTAATGGAATAACCCGGACCACCTGTTCCGTTTCCGTCAGGATCTCCGCCTTGGATCATAAAGCCTTCGATTACTCTGTGAAAGATTAACCCGTCATAAAAACCTTTCTTTACAAGAGAAATAAAGTTCTTTACTGTGTTTGGTGCTATGTCCGGATAAAGCTCGAATTTCATTACACTCCCGTCGGCCATAGTCATAGTAATAATTGGATTTGCCAAATTCATCATCCTTTCTTGATATTTTCTCTAAAAGATGTTAATATAATAGCGTTAATGTAAAATTACGTCAAGTATGTAATTTTTTAAAAAGATAAAGAGGTAATAGTTGTGGCAAGGTTTATAAAAAGCATTATTTTGATTGTTGCCGTATGCGCACTTTCAACAATAATTTATGATTACGGAAAAGGCTGGTACAAGATATACCAGGACGAATACAAGGGAACTGTTTCAACCGTTGGAGAAGATGTGGTTGTTGAGATTCCGGAAGGGGCAGCGGCGAAAACCATTGCTAAGATTTTAAAAGATAAAGGTCTTATACACTTTGAAAGAGCTTTTGTAAAAAGACTTCAGGAGTCGAGCTATCGTATCCAGAGCGGAACTTATACACTCAATACAGGTATGAGTACACTTGATATGATTGTGACCATGAGCCCTGTTGTTGAGGCGGATGAGAAGATAGATACGCTTGTAATACCTGAGGGATTTACCATAGAACAGATTGCGGCAAGATGCGAAAAGCAGGGTATATGTACCGCACAGGAATTCCTGAATGCTGTTAATTCTGTTACAACTGAGGATTTCCCATATCTTGCCGATGTTCCGGCAGGAGCGAATGTAAAATACAGACTTCAGGGATACATTTTCCCTGCAACCTATGATATTTATGAATATACAACGCCGGAATCACTTGTTAAGTGGATGCTTGAGACGTTTGAAAATAATTACACCATGGATTTACAATTAAGAGCCGAAGAGCTTGGATATAACTCTTATGAGGTTATTACAAGGGCATCCATTATAGAGCGTGAAGCTAAGATTGATGAAGAAAGAGCTATAATTGCAGGAGTAATAAATAATCGTCTTGCTGCCGGTATGCCGCTTCAGATGTGTCCTACCGTGCTTTATCCTTTGACTGACGGTATGTACGATCAGAGTCAGGTATATTATGAGGATCTGGAACTTGATTCACCTTATAACACATACAAATATGAAGGACTTCCTGCAGGCCCTATATGTAATCCGGGACTTGCATGTATAAATGCGGTTCTTTATCCGCAGGAACATGGATATTATTATTATCATGTTGATAATGAGGAAGAGGGCTCACATGTATTTACCGAAAACTATGAGGAACATGTGGATACTCAGATTATCGGTGGTCCGAACGGAGTTCCTGCAGAAGGAGAGGAAGAAAAAGAAGATCAGGAACAATAACGATTTATTTATAGATAATACTAATCGAGAGAAGGAGGACATTATGAGGACGTTTTATTTTAAGGCTAGAAATATAGGGCAGGAAAAATACCTGACTTATACTATGGGTGAAGAAACAGAGCTTGATGAAGACGTTTTGGATTATTGCGAAGAAAATGACGTAAAAGAGCTTGTTGACATTATATATGAAGAGGATGACGATTATGATTATCTTACCTATGATATCACGGATAAGGTATCATTAACTGAACTTATGTCAAAAGAGGTAAGTAGCGCACAGGCACTTTTTATAGTCAGAAATGTAGCAGTTAACCTTATTTCCGTTAAAGAACAGGCTATACATCTTTCATATATACTTCTAAACAGGGAATATGTTTATGTCGGAGAAAATAATAACATATTCTTTATCTGTGTTCCGGTAGAAAACAAAGGCTCCTTATCAGTGGAATTTAAGGGATTCTTAAGACAGATTCTCGCAAATATGAAATATAATGTTGATGAAGATTTAAACTTCGTCGGAAAACTCCTTACATATATAAATAGTGACAATTTCAATTTAAGAGGCTTGGTTGGACTTGCTGAGGCTCTTATGGAAGAAGCGGGCATAGAGTATGACGAGGCAGGAACCATCGAGACAGATGGTGTTGAGGTTGTTAATACAGAACCTGAGGAAGATATTTCCGAGACGGAACCTGTTGAAAAGACAAATGTTACAGACTTTATGAATGATGCCGATGATATTCCGCTTCCTGAAATCAATCTCGATGAGGAAGAACCTGAAGAGGAGGAGATTGATTCTGATGAAGAGCTTGACAGCATCCTTCCTACGGGCATGAAGCCTATAGCTGAAGAGACTGAAAGTGAATCCAAAAATGATATAGAAAACATTGATGATCTTCAAACTGTTAACATCCAAACTGTCAAGGTAGAAGATATGGATGATGTACAAACAGTAAAAATTGAAGATGCAGATGAAATAAAGACAGTAAAACTTGAACCTGAGGAGCTTGGTACCATACCTGAGATAAATATTGATCCTATTCCGGAGACAACACCTGTTGCCGAACCGATTGATTTGTCGATTAAGACGCCTGAGCCTGTTGCCACGCCGGAGCCAAAGCTTGAACCTGTATCAGAACCGGTTGTCGAAAGACCGAGACCGGTTACCAAGAAGGTTGAAGATCTTGATGCGATTAAAAGTAAAATTCAGGAGTTGGTCGGCGGTGTACCTGTCGCAAAGACCACAGTTGATGATCCAAAGAAAATAAAGACATTAGCTGATCTGGAGGAAATGCTTGAAGAAAGTAAAGCACCTGCACCTAAGAAAAATGTCGTTAAAGTAAACAGAGCGGCAATTATTCAAAGTATAGCAGAGCAGGAAGCTGAGACTGAGGAACTTTCAGAGGAAGAGCCGGATAAGAAAGCAGATAAGAAGGCAGAGAAAAAAGCAGAGAAGAAGGCCGAAGCTGCTAAGGAAGAAGCTGAAGAGGCAGAGGAGGTTAAAGAACCTGAGCCGGTCAAAATCAATACACTTCTCAATGCGCCAAAGGCTATGCCTTATCTTATAAGAGTAAATACCGAAGAAAGAATAATGCTTAACAAGCAGGTGTTTAAAATCGGTAAAGCTTCCAGAGGAGTTGACTATTCTGTTAGCGGAAACGGAGCTATAAGCAGACAGCATGCTGTTATCACCCAAAAAGATGGCGTCTGCTATATAAAGGATAATAAGTCAACAAACCACACCTACATTAATGACAAGGAAGTAGAGGAAGGTAAAGAAGAAATACTTACACATGATTCAATAATAAAGCTTGGGGACGAAGAATTTTTATTTAAAATCAGATAAAATACAATAAGTTGGAGGGTTGCATAATGAAAAAACTTGATTTATCCGTAACAAGAGAAAATGAGTGTGATGTTATCAGATACGAACTTCTCGGGAACGAGGAGTATGATGAGAGAATAGCAGATAAGGTTACTCAATTAAGTAACATTTTGCCGTTTCAATTCAGTAATCAGGATGGAAAGAGAGTCATTACAACATATGTAAGAGAAAACTTCAGTCTTGAAATGCTCTTCTCAAAAGCACTGCAAAAAAGAGAAGTTTTATGTCTGCTTGGAGAACTTGTAGCTGTATTTGATATAGGCGCACAGGGTATCCCGGTAAGTTATGTGGTTAAAGATTTCAATAATATATATGTAAATCAGGAAACCTTAAGAGTAAAGTGTATACTCGTACCTGTAAAGCAGGAAGCTATCGCACTTTCTGATATTCCTGATTTCTTCAGAAATGTAATTTCAAGAATGTCTTTTGATGAGATCGATACTGATAACTATGTCGCAAAATTATTGACGGTTATCAATACTAAAGATTTTTCAACTATCAAATTAAAAAATTACATAGACGATGAGCTGGAGAAAATGGGGCTCTTCATAAGTAAGGATAAAGGTCTTACAAGTGTGGATGCAGGTGGAAATATCGGCCAGACCAAGAGTGTCAAGGTTAATAAGCTTGGCGTTATTAATAATATGCAAAATTCTCAGCCACCAATGGGAATGCCACCACAGGGTATGATGCCACAGGGACAGCCGCCGATGGGAATGCCACCGCAGGGTA
>DFDU01000047.1 GCA_002369325.1 Lachnospiraceae bacterium UBA3820 | reverse complement strand
AACCTTTGAGCCGGGATGCAGAAATCACTGGCATATCCATCATGCAAAGAGCGGCGGCGGTCAGATGCTTATTTGTGTAGGCGGAAGAGGTTATTATCAGGAAGAAGGAAAAGAAGCGGTTGAAATGACTCCGGGTAAGGTAATCAATATCCCGGCAAATGTAAAGCATTGGCACGGGGCAGCGAAGGATTCATGGTTCTCTCATCTTGCCATAGAGATTGCGGGAGAGGACACATCCACGGAGTGGTGTGAGGCAGTGATTGACTAAATTTAAAAAAATATAACCTGACGAGGCAATAAGATACATTTCGTTTTATTGTACTCCATACAATATTTTTCTTGATACTTGACGAAGTATGATATAGTATTTTTATTGGGTAATATGAAGTGATAAAAATATATTGGTTAGGAAAAATGTTATGGCTGCAAAGAAGGAAAAAGAAGTTAATAACGGAATGCAGATAATTAATTCACATATTGAAAGCGGAAGCTTCGGTAATCTGTATCTTCTTACGGGTGAGGAAAAGTATTTGATTCTTCAATACAGAGACAAGCTTGTAAATGCACTTATAGACAAAACGGATACCATGAATTATTCGCTTTTTCGTGATGAAAGCATATCGGAAAATGAAATTATATCCATTGCCCAGACTATGCCCTTTTTCGCGGAAAGAAGAGTTGTTGTCATAGAAGAAAGCGGGTTCTTTGCGAAGAAAACGGATGACAGCTTTATCGAGGCTATATGCGATATACCTGAAACGACAATCGTTATATTTGTTGAGAGTAAGACGGACGGAAAGCTTAAGCTTTATAATGCGTTTGCCAAAAAAGGAATTATAGCGAGGTTTGATTCGCCCGATTCAAGAACCTTGATCAGATGGGTGCAGGGACTTTTCAGGGAAGACGAAATATCCATAGAGGACGGAGCAGTTTTAAGGCTTCTTGAAAATGCCGGCAGCAATATGAATCGGATTTATACCGAGGTTGAAAAGCTTAAAGCATATGGTTATGAAAGTAAAAAAATAACGCTTAACGATGTGAATATCTTAAGCTCTGATGTTGTTGAAGATAAGATATTCGAAATGATAGATGAGATATCTAAGAAAAATAAAGCACGCGTGCTTAAACTGTATGATGATTTAAAATATTTAAAAACAGATGCCATGAGCATATTGGCACTTACAACAAAACAATACAGCAGACTTTTAAAGACTGCCGAGGCCCTGGAAAGCGGCAATGATGTAAAGAAGGTTGCCGCAGCATTGAAATCACAGGAATGGATTGCAAAAAAATATATGGCCTTATGTAAGAATTATAATACAAAGATGCTTATTGACAGTGTAAATATGTGTGTGGATGCTGACAGCAGCATAAAAAGCGGAAGGATGAAAAAGGATCTGGCTGTAGAAGTACTTATTCTTAATCTTTTGAAATAACGGATGAGACGAAACAACGAGATGAACTAAAAAACGTTTGCAACGCAAACTAAAAAAAGATAATAAAAACGGCAAGCCATCGGCTTGCCGTTTTTATAAATATTAAAGACGATTAACTGCTACAGATAATCTGGAAATCTTTCTTGAAGCATTGTTCTTGTGGTAGATTCCCTTTGAAGCTGCTTTGCTTATCTCTGAAGTTGCAACCTTAAGTGCTTCCTCAGCTGCTGCCTTATCCTTTGCTGCGATAGCTGCCTCAACCTTTTTAATCATAGTCTTAACCTTAGACTTGATAGCTTTGTTTCTTAAAGTCTTAGTCTCGATAACTTTAATTCTCTTCTTAGCAGATTTGATATTAGCCAAATCAGACACCTCCATAATAAATAAAAATAGTTAACAGTATGTATATAAATTTCAATTTGGTCAAGACACGTACGACATACCCACACCACCAGATATATCGGACCAATTGGAATTTTTTACTTGTGCCATTCAAACACGCAATAGTTAGAATATCAAAAAGTACAGCGCATGTCAAGTGAAATTTCACCGAAACTTTCGATAAAAAGCTTATTACAATTATCTTTCTTCGCCGGAGCTTTCGATTATAAGCTTGTTGTAATCATCTATCGGCATCGGCTTTGCAAAAAGGAAGCCCTGTCCGATTTCGCAATTGATGGACTTGAGCATATCGAGCTGTTCGTCCGTTTCGATACCTTCACTTACAATCTTAATATCCATGGCATGAGCCATATCGATTATTCCCTGAAGAATTCTTACGGCACGCTGGTCGTTGGAAGCAGAGCGTGATAAGAAATCGTGATCAAGCTTAATGATATCAACCGGCAAATCCTTGAGCAATGTAAGAGATGAATATCCGGAACCGAAATCATCCATATTGATGAGAAAGTCCATATCCTTAAGCTGTTTTAAAACACTTATCATTTCATCATAATGCTCTGCAAATATGCTTTCCGTAATTTCAAACTCAATGTAGTGATGAGGAATGAAATATTTATCAACGGTATTCTGGATGCGGACAAGTAAATCGTCGTGTGCCACTGTCGCCCTTGAAAGGTTAACCGAGAACGGAAGCGGTCTGATGTCCTCATCAAGAAATTTTCTTATGGATTTGCAGGCCTCCTCAAGCATAAAGAAGTCAATATTATATATAAATCCGTTTTTCTCAAACGTAGGAATAAAGCTTCCCGGCTCGAGAAAACCTCTTGTCGGAGAAAGCCATCTTACAAGAAGCTCACCGCCGATAAGTGTATTGGTGCTGATATCGTATTTAGGCTGTGCATAAGCACAGAATTCACCATTTTCCAAAGCGTCATACATGCTGTTTTCGATTTGAGCGGCATTGAGTATACGCTTATGGTATTCGTCATCATAGTAGGCATAGCTGATACCGGATTTTTCGTCGATGGATTTTTCGGTCATAATCGCACGATCCACGAGATGCATTATATCATAATCATGCATACTGTCGTCGATTATAAGAATACCCGTTATTAACTCGACCGAGAACTTATCCTGAATAAGCCTGCAGGCATCATGAACCTCATTTTTGATGCTGTCGAATGCGCGCATAAAACTTGCATTATCGCTATATTGCAAAAGTACGATAAAGGTATCGTTTATAACACGGGAAAATGCTTCGTTTTCTCCGATGTTTTTACTAAGTATATCAGCAATACATTTCAAGGTTGCATCACCTGTTTGATAGCCGTATGCTTCATTGATATACTTGAAGCTTTTTACGTTGAAATAGCATAATACAAAATTGGATTCTTTGTTTTTGTTAAGTATTTCCTGAGCCTCGAGTTTGAATTTTTCGAAGTTGCCGTGACCGGTAACGATATCCTTGTAGGAGGCCTCCGCAATCTTCTTTTCTATATTCAGGTTCTGCTCAAGCTCAAGCTTAAGTCGTTCTGCCTTGGTCTGCTTATGAGCAGCCACGGACATGAGAAATGTATTTTTACCCATGCTCCATTTGATAGGTATAAATTTCGCATCAAGGTTTTCGTCAAAGGTTTTATTGTGTTTAACTATAGTTAACGGCTTGCCGCTGCTTTTGTACATCGGACAATCATCGCAAGGCGAATTTTTCTGGGAAATGCACATATAACATTTGGAGCCTACGGAAACCTCAGGATAGTAGTCGTGGCTTATATCATTGCAATAAACCACATCATAGGTATCCTTGTCTATTATGATCATCGGGCTTTGAACAATATCAAACGCGTGTGCCGTGTCGTCACGAAGGAAATCTATCGCCTTTTGGCTTTGCTTTGTACAGATAGCCTCAGCCAGAAGCTTGAATAAAAGCTTGAAGGTCGAAAGAATTTCCGATGACCAGTTTTTGTTTACATCCATTATATAAAAGCAAATATATCCGATAATTTTTCCGTTTGAAGTAATCTCGGACTGAACCAGCTTCTTGATCCCTTCGAGGGAAGGATTCATGCTGGAACTGTTAAGCTTAAGCAATGAGGTGTCGGAGGAATAAGCTATTCCGTCATTTCCCATTGAATTGATTTCCTCAAATGAAGTGGAAGGAGTATGCTGCTTTCTTGTGATATCATTTTTTATGCCTTCGGCACACCATTGATGGGTACAGTCTACAAAATTCCGGTTAAAGCCGTATTCGTAAATACAGATTTTATCAATAGGATAGGAAGCACCGATAAGTTTTAATGAACGTTCTATACAGGTATATGTATTGCTTCCCGTGAAAAGTGTTGACATGATTTCATTGATGGTGCTCTTTGGAAGCTGTGTCTCACGGTCGTTAATGTACTGTGCGCGTTCCATGTGCTCCTCGTAGCAGTAATAACCGTTTTTGCCATTGAGCTTAACCCGGTAAAGAGCAGTGTCGGCATTTTCCATAAGAACGGTCATAGGAAGCTGCTCATTTGTGGAAGCGATACCTATACTCAAGGTTACCTTTGGTAAATCATCCGTTCCAGGATATTGCTTTCGTATTCTGTCCAGTACATGCTCGGCCTTTTCTATGGCAAGCTTCATATCAAGAACGTTGCTTAAGAAAAGACAAAATTCATCTCCGCCGAGACGACCGCCGAAGCCGTATTCACCGGCTGATTCTTTGATGATCTGGGCGATGGAAATGATAACATCATCTCCGGCAAGGTGTCCGAATGTATCATTTATGCTCTTGAAATCATCTATATCGACAAGCATAAATACGTTATAAGTATTTCCGTTTAATTCTCTTAATGCCGATTTGATTTTATTTTCAGCAGTGACCTTATTAAGAAGACCGGTCATCTGGTCTGTTTCCGATTTTTCGATAAGCTTTTGCTGCTCCACTTTCTGGGCGTGGATATTACGCAAAAGACCGATGGCTCTTACAGGCTCCTCAAGCTCGTTGTATATGGTCGAGAAGGAAGTGAAGTACCATTGGTAACCGCCGTTTTTTGTATTTAATTTAAACTCGGAGGCGTGATATTCGGTTCCTATTTTTGCAAGATAGAAAAGCTCCTCGATGGCATTTTTGCTGTCCGAGGATGCAAGTCCGGAAAGAAGCATATTTATCGCAGGTTTTTCTATAACCGAATTTCCTTCAAAAATGTGATTAAATTTATCCGCAAACTTGATGGTATCGGTTGCTATGTCGTATTCATAAGGGAGCTCTTCCGAGATGTCGGAAATGATAAGATATTTTTGCTCTTCCAACGCAGCCTTCATTTCTGCTTCCTTAAGACTTGTGATATCCGATAAAACTATATTTATAACAGGAAAGTTTTCAACGGTTTCGCCTGAACTTGCAAACACGGCGTTTACCCATTTGATGCTGTCATCGGCACATTTGATCCTGAAATTGACAATCTGGGATTTGTTTTCTTCCTTCAAATCCGCGAGCGCATCTATGACTGTTGCAAGGTCCTCGCTTAAAATAAGAGAGAGCATGCTGCGTCCGAATTTTTCTCTGTAGGCTTCCTGAGTATAGCCGCACATATTGTAAAAATAATTATTTGCCCAGATGAGGCTTAAATTATTATCCAAAAGGTGCTTGCTTAATCCGCTCGGAACGGTATTTGCAAAAATCTCAAGGTCTGTCTTTGCCTTTTCTGTTTCGTTTGCGGCATTTTCGAGGTGGGTGATATCCGTGAAAACGCATTGAAGCACATCTCTGCCGTCGTTTAAGGAAAACGCCTGTCCATTGCAGAGAATGGTTAAGACTTCACCGGTCTTGGTAACTATTCTGTTTTGAAATGAAATAAGATTTGATATACTGAGCTGATAATTGATCGACTTTATCGCTTCCGAAAAATCTTCCACATAAAGAAGCTTATCAAGAGTATTGATCTTTGAGGACAGTTCTCTCGGAGAATATCCTGTCATAATACATAAGCCCTGATCGAAGTCAAGTATCTTATACGGTGCAGCCGTATCAAGGACACAGGTTGCAACAACATTTTCGTTTGTCTTTCCGGACACTGCCATAGTTTCACCACCTAAAAAGATATGTGAAAATTATATCACGAAATATAGGTATATGGCAAGAAAAATACAGATAAATCCGAGGGCAAAAAAAGTAAAGTTTCCTTTACAGATAAATAAATAAATGGTAAAATATATGAGATGTTTTGCCGACCGGCAGAACCTATATTTTGGATGAAAAGAAGAATGTTATGGAAAGATACAGAAAGATATCATTTTGGGCGACGATTTGCGTTGCATTGTTTATTGTGAATTTTGCATTCTGTATCCTTTGCATGAATAAGACCATATATGAAAAATGTCTTGAGCAGGATGTACCGTCGGAGAATGTACAGCTTGAGAACTTTGAGAGAAAGGCAAATTTTGATAAGCTTTCGGAAGATTTCAAGGCATTTTTTAAAGGAAAGTATGAGCTTGTCGGATATGAATTGGATAAGCATAATACGGACAGATTAAATCATATAAAATGGCGATACAGACGGGCGTGGCTTGTGTCGATAGCATGCCTTGCCGGTATAGTATACTGCTTTGTGGTTTTGTCAAAGCGCAGAATGTTTATGCCGTTTGTGTACGGAAGTGCATTGTCCGTATTTTTTACGGCTGTAAATGCATTGCTGTTTTTAAGGTCTGACAGAGAGTTTTTCTCGGCTGCAAGGGATATGGTGTTCAGGGGAAACTATGGATATTTCAGTGACGGAGATATCCTGCTTCAGATAATCCCGACCGATTACGCAAGGTGGATGGCTATATCGTATCTCATGTTTGTGGCGGTTTTGGCTATACTTATGATCATCGTAAGATGGTTTATAATGTTTCTGGGAAGACCGCATAGATTCTGATTAATGAGCGTGAAATGTTTTGGTTATGATAGGTAAAAGGTATAAATAATTATATTTACGGAGGGTATTTCAAATGAATGAAAGATTGGAGAATTGGGTAAACTGGGTACTTTACGATGAACTCGTAAAGGGCGAGATAAATGCACCGAAGCATATTCTTGGTATACATGATTACGGAGAAGGACAGGTTATAACAGCTTACAGACCTCATGCGAAATCCGTATTTGTAACCTCTGCAACCGGCAAGAATCCGGTGGAGATGATCAAGCTTGCCGAAGGTTTCTACGGAGCATATTTTCCGAAGAAAAAATATACGGGTACTAAGTATAGAATCGAAACTAACTACGAGGACGGTACAACCGTAAGAACGGCGGATGCATATGCTTTTAACGGACTTGTAACCGACTATGACACTTATCTTTTCAATGAAGGAAAGAACTATGACATATATGAAAAGCTCGGAGCTCATCCGATGAAAATTGACGGCGTTGAAGGAACATTTTTTGCCGTATGGGCACCAAATGCAAGACGTGTAAGCGTTGTCGGTGACTTTAACATGTGGGACGGAAATTTAAATCCCATGCAGCTTCATTCGGTATCGGGAATTCATGAGTTGTTTATTCCGGATGTAAAAGAGGGAGCCGTATATAAATTCCAGATACTTACAAGAAACGGAGATATCCTCTACAAGGCTGACCCATACGGAAATTACAATCAGATGAGACCGGACAATGCAAACATTGTCGCTGATTTAAATAAGTACAAGTGGACTGATACAAAGTGGATGGAGGACAGAAACAAGTTTACAAGACTTGACAGAATGAAGAGTCCGATGTCCATTTATGAGGTACATCTTGGATCGTGGAAGAAAAAGATTGAGGATTCGGATTTTGGATTTTACAATTACCGCGAGCTTGCAAAGATGCTCGGTGATTATGTTGAGGAGATGGGATATACTCACATCGAGCTTATGGGAATTGCGGAATATCCGTTTGACGGTTCCTGGGGATATCAGGTAACAAATTATTATGCACCTACATCAAGATACGGTGAGCCTTCGGACTTCATGTATTTTGTCGACTATATGCACAGTAAGGGAATCGGAGTAATCCTTGACTGGGTTCCGGCACATTTTCCGAGAGATGCACACGGACTCGGAAGGTTTGACGGTATGCCATTATATGAGCATCCGGATTCAAGAAGAGGAGAACACCCTGACTGGGGTACCTATATATTTGACTACGGCAGAAAAGAGGTAAGCAACTTCCTTACGGCGAACGCACTTTTCTGGGTCGAGAAATTCCACGTGGACGCACTCAGAGTTGACGCTGTTGCTTCAATGCTTTATCTTGATTACGGTAAGCAGAGCGGACAGTGGCTTCCTAATAAGGATGGTGGAAATGAAAACTACGATGCGATAAAGCTTCTTCAAAATATCAATTCCGTTATGGAAGAGAGAAATCCGGGAGCCTATCTTATCGCCGAGGAGTCGACTGCATGGGCAGGTGTTACCGCACCGGCATCGCTTAAGGGACTTGGATTTTTATTTAAGTGGAATATGGGCTGGATGAATGACTTTCTTGAGTATATGAAGCTGGATCCTTATTTCAGATCATTTAATCACAACAAGCTTACATTTAGTTTATCATATACTTATGCTGAAAACTACGTGCTTGTTATCTCACATGATGAGGTGGTTCACCTTAAGTGTTCGATGATTAATAAGATGCCGGGCTTTGAATTTGATAAGTTTGCAAACCTTCGTACCGCATACGGATTCATGCTTGGACATCCGGGCAAGAAACTTCTTTTCATGGGACAGGAATTTGCACAGCTTCGCGAGTGGAGTGAGGCAAGAAGTCTTGACTGGTATCTTCTCGACCAGCCGCTTCACAGCAAGATGAAAGATTTTGTGGCTGCATTAAATCATATGTACACAAAGTATGATGCACTTTATTACAACGATAACGAGGTTATGGGATTTGAATGGATAAAGGTTGATGATGCCAAGGACGGTATCGTGGCATTTATGAGAAGAGGAAAGACAGAGAAGGATCAGCTCTTATTTATCTGCAACTTCGTACCGGTTGAGAGAAATAATTACATGATCGGTGCGCCTTGTCTTACCAAGTATGAGGAAATCCTCAACTCGGATGATGAAAAATTCGGAGGACACGGATATTTAAACGGAACCGTTACAGCGCTTCCACAGCCGTGTGACAGAATGAAAAATTCGATTTGTGTAAATGTACCGCCATTATCAGTGATGATATTCAAATACGATTATACAGACAAGAAATAAAAAAATAATGTGTCAGGGGGAGGCTTCCTTCTGACACATATTTATGATTTTTGAAGATACGAAATATAATATGCAACGAGTTTTAACAGCTTGTCAGCGATTTGTGAAATCAGGGCATTCAACATCTTTATATTTGCACGAAACCGAAAACTCGCTTTGCTCAGACAGTTCGGTTTCTGAGCAAATATATGCGATGCTTCATGGCTGATTTTACACAAATCGGACAAAATACTGTTATAACCCGTTACAAATATAATTTCGTATCATATCAGATAATGAAAAGTGTGTCAGAAGGAAACATCCCCTGACATGTTATAAATAGGAATTAGTATGAAGACTTTGAAAAAGATTTTTAAGATAACATGTATTGTGATCGGCGCGATTGCGCTTGTATTTGTTGTATTTACGATAGGTGTAAATGCATATGTAAGATTAAGTACCAAGAACAGAATAATAAGTATAAACGAGGCGGCAGAGCTTGAGAATGTGGATTGCATAATTGTGCTCGGAGCTTCCGTAAAACATGGAAATACACCGAGTCTAATGCTTGCGGACAGACTTGATAAGTCGGTCGAGGTTTACAATACGGGCGTGGCTCCGAAGGTTATTATGAGCGGCGACCACGGCGGAAAGTATTATAATGAAGTTCAGGTTATGAAGGACTATGTGATTACAAAGGGCATTCCTTCTGAAGATGTATTTATGGATCATGCCGGCTTTTCCACTTATGATACCATGTACCGAGCCAAAGAGGTTTTCGGTGCAAAAAAGGTTATCATTATAACACAAAAATATCATTTATACCGTTCGGTATATATAGCAAGAAAACTCGGACTTGACGCATACGGCGTGGCTACGGATGATTTCAAATATCATAATCAGATAAAAAGAGACATAAGAGAGATATTTGCAATAGATAAAGATTTTGTCTGGTCGTTGTTTAAATTTGATCCGGTATTTCTCGGCGATAAGATAGGGCTTGACCAGAGCGGAGATGTAACCAATGACCTGGGCGGAGACATCATGGATACCGGGAAGTAGTAAAGAAAAAATAAGTTATACAAAATAAAGGATATATCTTTAGGAATGAAAATGGTAAAAGCAGCATAAATGCTGACAAAATACACAGAAGAAAGATGGAGGTTTTTATGGAAAAATTATCACTCGCAAAGGAACTTAACAGTAATGCTTATCCGGGAAGAGGCATCGTTATAGGTGTTTCGGAGGATGGCAAGAAGGCTGTAACAGCTTACTTTATTATGGGAAGAAGCTCAAACAGCAGAAACCGCGTATTTGTAGAGGAAGGAGAGGGTATCCGTACCGAAGCATTCGATCCTTCAAAGCTTGAGGATCCAAGCCTTATAATATATGCACCTGTAAGAGTTCTAGGAAATAAAACAATCGTAACGAATGGTGATCAGACAGATACAATTTATGAAGGAATGGACAAGCAAAACACATTTGAACAGTCACTTCGCTGTCGCGAATTTGAGCCGGACGGTCCGAATTATACTCCGAGAATTTCGGGAGTTATGCATGTGGAAGGCGGAAAGTTCAATTATGCGATGTCAATTTTAAAGAGCAATAACGGAAATCCTGCAGCATGTAACAGATACACATTTGCTTATGAAAATCCTGTAGCGGGTGAGGGACATTTTATCCATACCTATATGCATGACGGAAATCCGCTGCCCAGCTTCTACGGCGAGCCGAAGGAAGTGGAGATACCGGATGACATGGATGCGTTCACTGAGCTACTCTGGAACAGTCTTAATGAGGATAATAAGGTTTCTCTGTTTGTGCGGTATATCGATATTGCAACAGGGGAGTATCGGACGAAGATTGTCAACAAGAATGTATAAATGACCAGCAGAGTTTTGACGGCAGCTATAAAGAACTGGAACTATAAACGAAAATATAACACAAGGAGAAATGAGAAATGAATGAAATGGAATTGAAATACGGCTGTAACCCCAATCAGAAACCGTCGCGGATCTACATGGCAGACGGATCGGAGCTGCCGGTGACCATCCTGAACGGCAAACCCGGGTATATCAATTTTCTGGATGCCTT
>DFDU01000102.1 GCA_002369325.1 Lachnospiraceae bacterium UBA3820 | reverse complement strand
CATGGCTTCCTAACAGATTCCATGAGGATGCTATAGTAGAGGGACAGAGAAAGTTCATGGGAACCCTCTGGAACACATATGCATTCTATGTACTTTATGCAGAGATAGACCAGTTTGATCCTACAAAATACAGCCTGGAGTATGATAAGCTTTCCGTAATGGATAAGTGGCTTTTATCAAAGCTTAACTCTATGGTTAAGATCGTTGATGACAGTCTCGGTGCTTATAAGATACCTGAGGCAACCAAGGCTCTTTCGGAATTTGTTGATGATTTGAGTAACTGGTATGTAAGACGTTGCCGTGAGCGTTATTGGGCAAAGGATATGCCACAGGATAAGATAAATGCGTATATGACTCTTTATACTGCACTTGTTACGCTTTGTAAGGCAGCAGCCCCTATGGTACCGTTTATTACAGAGGATATATATCAGAACCTTGTTGTGAATTTTGACAAGACTGCACCTATGTCCATTCATCTTTGCGACTTCCCTGAAGTAAATGCAGACTTCATAGATGAAGAGCTTGAAGCAAGCATGGATGAAGTACTTAAGGTTGTTGTATTTGGTCGTGCGGCAAGAAATACAGCTAATATCAAGAGCCGTCAGCCTATCGGAAATATGTATATTAAGGCTAAGAAGGAGCTTTCAAGCTACTTTGTAGATATCATCAAGGAAGAGCTCAATGTTAAGAATGCTGAGTTTAAGGAGGATGTATCCGAGTTCTCAAGCTACAACTTCAAGCCACAGCTTAAGACTGTCGGACCAAAGTACGGCAAACAGCTCGGTGGCATAAAAGAGTATCTTTCAAATGTTGATGGCAATGCTGCTATGGCAGACCTTAAGGCAAACGGAGCAATTAAGTTTGAAGTAAACGGTACTGAAATCTCACTTGCTGAGGAAGACCTGCTTATAGATATTGCTCAGATGGAGGGTTATGTAACTGACGGTGATAATTATGTAACAGTCGTTCTTGACACTACACTTACTCCTGAGCTTATAGAGGAAGGATTTGTAAGAGAAATCATTTCCAAGGTTCAGACAATGCGTAAGGATGCCGACTTTGATGTTACCGATAAGATACGACTTTATGTGGAAGGAAATGACAAGATTACCGAAATCATTAAGAATAATGAAGAGGCAATCAAAAATGTCGTTCTTGCAAATGAGTTTGAGTTCGGTAAGACGGCAGGCGTTGTTAAGGACTGGAGCATAAATGGAGAGAAAGTTAACTTCGGTGTAGAAGTTATGAAATAAAATCAGGCCGTAAGGCAGGATGTTATAAAGGAGGATATATATGGCAGCAAGTAAGAAGATAGCAGAATTTGACAAGGAAGAATTTAAGAAAGAGGTAATTAACAATGTCAGAATACTCTATAGAAAGACTATAGATGAAGCGACACCTCAGATGATATTCCAGGCAGTTGCATATGCAATCAAGGGTGATATCATTGACAGATGGATAGCAACTCAGAAAGAGTACTCCAAGAAAAATGTTAAGACGGTTTATTATATGTCTATGGAGTTTTTGATGGGTAGAGCTCTTGGTAACAATCTTATAAACCTTACTTTTTATGATCAGGTAAAGGAAGCTTTGGATGAACTCGGATTTGACCTTAACTGTATAGAGGATGAGGAACCGGATGCGGCACTTGGTAACGGTGGTCTTGGAAGACTTGCAGCATGTTTCCTCGATTCTCTTGCTACACTTAACTATCCTGCTTACGGATGCGGTATCAGATATCGTTACGGTATGTTTAAGCAGGCTATTGAAGACGGTTATCAGATTGAGAAGCCGGATGACTGGCTTAAGGAAGGCAATCCGTTCGAAATCAAGCGTTCGGAGTATGCGGTTGATATCAAGTTCGGCGGTTATGTAAGAGTTGAAAACAAGAACGGAAAGAACGTATATGTTCAGGACGGTTATCAGTTAATCCGTGCAATTCCTTACGATATGCCTGTAATCGGATATGGTAACAATGTTGTAAATACACTTAGAATCTGGGATGCAGAGGCAGCTCAGGAATTCAACCTTGATTCATTTGATAAGGGTGAATACCAGAATGCGGTTGAGGAGGCTAACCTTGCAAGAACTCTTGTTGAGGTGCTTTATCCTAATGACAACCATTATTCAGGTAAGGAGCTTAGATTAAAGCAGCAGTATTTCTTTATCTCAGCTTCAGTACAAAGAGCAATCCTTAAGTTTAAGGAGAACAATGATGATATAAGAAAGCTTCCTGAAAAGGTTACTTTCCAGATGAATGATACTCATCCTACAGTAGCTGTTGCAGAGCTTATGAGAATACTTGTAGATGAAGAAGGTCTTGAGTGGGACGAGGCATGGGATATCACTTGCAGAACATGTGCTTATACAAACCACACAATTATGGCTGAGGCTCTTGAGAAGTGGCCTATCGACTTATTCCAGAGACTTCTGCCGAGAATCTATCAGATAGTTGATGAGATTAACAGAAGATATATGGCTCTTATCGCTTCAAAGTATCCTGGAAATGAAGAAAAGATTAAGAGTATGGCTATCCTTTATGATGGTCAGGTAAAGATGGCTCACCTTGCAATAGCAGGCAGCTACTCTGTAAATGGCGTTGCAAAGCTTCATACTGAGATTCTTAAGAAGAGAGAGCTTAAAGATTTCTATGAGATGAGACCTGAGCAGTTTAACAATAAGACTAACGGTATAACTCAAAGAAGATTCCTTCTCCATGGTAATCCGCTTCTTGCAGATTGGGTAACAAAGAAAATCGGTGACGGTTGGATTACTGACTTAAGCCAGATTTCAAAGATCAAGAAGTGTGCAACCGAGAAGAAGTCACAGAAAGAATTCATGGATATTAAGTATAAGAATAAGGTTCGTCTTGCAGAGTACATCAAGGAGCATAATGGAATTGAAGTAGATCCTAATTCTATCTTCGATGTTCAGGTTAAGAGACTTCATGAGTATAAGAGACAGCAGCTTAACATCCTTCATATTATGTACCTTTACAATCAGTTAAAGGCTAATCCGAAGATGGACTTTGAGCCAACAACATTTATCTTTGGTGCAAAGGCGGCAGCAGGTTACAAGACAGCCAAGCTTACTATCAAGCTTATCAATTCCGTTGCTGATGTTATCAATAATGATAAGGATATCAACGGAAAGATTAAGGTTGTATTCATCGAGAACTACAGAGTTTCAAACGGCGAGATTATATTTGCGGCAGCGGATGTTTCAGAGCAGATTTCAACAGCTTCAAGAGAGGCTTCAGGTACAGGTAACATGAAGTTTATGTTAAACGGTGCACCTACTCTCGGTACAATGGACGGTGCTAATGTTGAGATAGTTGAAGAGGTTGGTGCAGAGAATGCATTTATCTTCGGTTTATCAGCAGAAGAGGTTATGAGATACGAGCGCGAGGGTGGTTATCATCCGCTTGATGTTTATAACTCAAATCCTGATGTAAAGAAGGTTCTTGACCAGCTTATCGACGGAACTTATTCAAAGAACGACAAAGAATTATTCAGACCTTTATATGATTCTCTTATCCAGAAAGATGTTTACTTTACATTAAAGGATTTTGATTCTTACAAGGAAGCTCAGCAGAGGGTTAATATGGCATACAAGGATAAGAGTAACTGGGCTAAGATGGCTATCTTAAACACTGCATGCGCAGGTAAGTTCTCATCAGACAGAACTATCGAAGAGTATGCACAGGAAATCTGGAAGCTCGAAAAGGTAGAAGTCAAGCTGTAATATACGTGTTTTGCACACAATGGTGGGCGGATACACATAACATACAGACAGTATAAAAGACAGGGTACAATAACAGACATAATTGATATGTACCCTGTCTTTTATACTGCCTATGTATATCATGTGTATCCGCCCGGCAGGATTATAAAATTATATATGACGTAAACAAAACGCAGCAGGTAGATATAACATTGTCCGATTTGCGTTAAATCAGAAGCGAAAATTCGAAGATATTTGCTTTTGAAATTGATATGTTTGAGCGTTAGCGAGTTTATCAATTTCATGCAAATAGCAAGAATTGAGTGCTCTGATTTAGCAAATTGATGACACGTTATATCTGCCTGCTGTGTTTTAATTTTTTGTTTACTTTGTGTTTTTTAGATATTATAATTGATGATGTATCTTATGACGGCTAATCGGAGGAGTTAATAATAATGGAAATAACAGTATCACTGGTACCTTACTTTTTAAGTGCAGTATTTTTTGTGCTTATAACCGGAAAATGTTTTTTTGATAAAATTAATATTCCTAAAATGCTTTTTGCATTTATTTTGTCTCCGGCGGTTGGACAGGGTATAGTTTTTGTATTGACGGAATTTGTTATTGAAAGCGATAGCAGTCCCGATAAGAAAGAAACCGTGATGCAGGCCATTTTTGTTGTCGGACTCCAATTGGTTTTCCAGATGATAATGATGTTCTTTTATATTAAACTTGTAAAAGCGAATACACCTGCTATCGCAATGTTTATATACTTATGTTCATTGCAGCTTTTGCCAAATACTGCAGTTATGACAATTGCAACATTGCTGATGAATGTTAATTATTTCTGGGCGGGATTTGTGCTTTTACATGTTTTGTTTTATTTTCTTGCAGTGGTTCCGCTTTCAAAGCATAAAAATACAAAGCAATTTACGGATACGAAGATTTTTTTTATCCTCCCGGTGCTGACTTATGTATTCAATATAATTATTACAGTACGTACATATTTTACAATATATTATGAAGAAGATTTTTTAAGAGAATTTATAAGAATAGATTATGATAAATTGTTATCCGTAGTAGATAAAGAGCATTTTGAAAATATATTGTTTGACTTGTCTATGTCTGCTTATACGAGCCTGAGCTTCCTTATTTATCCATCCATGTTTATTATTGCGGTGCTTATAATATCTTTTTATGTTATTGTACGCAACATTGAATATAAAAACAGAGCGATAACAGCTCATGATGAGGTAAAAGCTCTTTCGGTTGAGGTCATGGAAGCACTTGCACATACAATTGATGCAAAGGACGAATATACGAGAGGCCATTCGGTAAGGGTTGCCAAATATTCAAAGATGATAGCAGAAAAAATGGGACTTACGGATAAGCAGTGTGAAGATATATATTATATGGGACTTTTGCATGATATAGGAAAAATCGGCGTGCCAAACGAGATTATAAATAAGCCGAGCCGTCTTACGGACGAGGAATATGATGTTATAAAGACACACCCGTTGACCGGTTTTGAAATACTTGCAGAGATTAAAAGCCGTCCGGATCTTGCAACAGGTGCAAGATGGCATCATGAAAGATATGACGGAATGGGATATCCGGATCATAAATCGGGAGAGGACATTCCGTTGGAAGCACGTATCATTGCCGTAGCTGACAGTTATGATGCCATGACATCGAACAGAAGCTACAGGAATTATCTTCCGCAGGATAAGGTTCGTAAGGAGATAGAAAAAAATGCCGGTACACAGTTTGATGAAGTTTCAGCAAAATATATGCTTGCAATAATAGACGAAGATACGGATTATGTTTTGCATGAGTAGCAGTTGTCTTATATATCGGAGAAATTATGAATAAAGAGATTTATGATAATGTAGTAATTAAAAAATTAATATTACTTTTGTTAATAATTCTTCTATCCCTTGGAACGACAGCTTGCCTTGAGGAAAAAAAAACTGCTGACGTTCCGATAACGGGCGAATGGTCATATTATTCTATTGAAGGTTCAGGAGAATCTATCAAAAGGGAAATTTGGGAGGATAGAAATTGTATCCCTCAGTTTCATTCCGAGGATGGAAGGACATTTTGGTTTACAATAAATGGTGAGGATATTTACGAGGGAAAGTTAGTACCCAATAAAGACGGTACATATACTATGATTTATGATGTGATAAAGGAACCGCTTTATTTGTCGATAAAAGGTGATGAGCTTATCATTTCAAAGCCGGGAAAGCTTAAGATTGTATTTCTTGGAGATGATGAATAGATTAATGATATTTGAAGTCATCTTTAGACCGTTATTGGCATAGAATATATAAAAGGGTTTGTACATAGACGGATTTCTTATGGGTGAAAAGTTGACTATCATAATTGCGATGATCGCTATTATGGTTATGATGCCGTATTTTATTACCATGGCGATAAACGGAAAACGGGAAAATGATAAAGCAGGCATTGACAATGTAAATACCGGAAGGGAAGTGCTGATTAGCATAAACGGGAAAAATGAGCTGATTGATGTTGAAAAATATATCGTCAGGGTGCTTCCAGGGATAGCAGGACCGGAGAATAATGAAGAAATGCTTGCTGCGCAGGCTGTTGCAATAAGAACCGAGATCTATTATAAAATGGGAACTGAAACGGTTATTCGTGAGGATAATCTTACATATGAATTTTTTACAAAGGAAAAATATATAGAAAAATGGGGGAAAAAGAGCTATTCAAAAGACATGCCGAGATATGAAAAAGCGGTAATGTCAACGATTGGGAAAATTATTGAATAAATAAAATAATATATGCCCATAATATTTTTAGCAGATTGATTGAAATTATCAAGGTGATGATTTTTATCATAACTAAAATATTAGGAGGCATATTTTTTATGAATAAAATGGCGGATTTTTTCAGGTCAAAAGGATTTTACATTGCATTAAGCGTAGGAGTATTTGCGCTGATTGCACTTATAGTTGCGTATAATTACAGAACAAATAAGGAAAATCTTGGCGGTAAACAGGCAATTGATTTAAATCAGCCTGTCTTAAGTGATGCGGATGACGGAACAGATATAAATACTGATTATAATTCAGTTGCAACAAATGCAGAGCCTAAAAAAGAGGTTGCCGGAGAAACCGATGCTACTAAGGAGGCTAAAGTCGTTTCGGATAAAAAGGATGTGGATAAGGAAGATAAAAAAACAGATACAAATAACGGTAAGAAAGCCGATGATGATAATGTTTTGTCGGAAAACAATGACAAGGATGTCGCTGAGGGGGATGAGGCTATAGGCGTAACAAGCAGCGGAACAATCGTTGCTGACGGGGTAGAGCTTCAGGCAGAACTTTCCTATGATGGGGAACAGTCGCTGGCATGGCCGGTACTCGGAAACGTTATCTTACCTTTTAGTATGGAAACGACTGTTTATTTTCAAACTCTCGATGCATACAGATGTAACAGAGGTATGCTGATAGAAGGTGACGAAGGAACAAATGTACTCGCAGCTTATGAAGGTATCGTGACTGCAGTTGAGGACACAAAAGAATTCGGAACGGTTGTAAAAATTGATATGGGTAACGGATATGAAGCAACATACGGACAGCTTATGAATGTGTGCGTATCTGTAGGAGATACGGTTTCACTCGGACAAAATATCGCCGAAATAGGTCCTGTATCAAGCTACTATACCAAGGAAGGAACCCATTTATATTTTTCCGTAACCAAGGATGGTACTCCGATTAATCCGATGACACTTATAAGATAATTTAAATATGAAGAAATTAAGAAATTAAGAAAGCACCTGCCGGAGATATGCGTCTTTTAATTTGAGCATATGCCCGAACGAGCAGGTGTTTTTTTGTCGTATAAACGAAAATCCGATTGAATTAATCAGAATTAATGCATTATATATGCTTATTCAAAAAAATTCATAAAATTTTAAAAAAGTACTTGACAAATCTATTTAAAAAATGCTATTTTGAATGGTAATTATCTAAAAAAAGGGTTACCACAATTACATATGGGAAGGGGTTGTAAAATCTATGAAAAAAAGGGTGATCATAGGTGCAATCGTTGGGGCAGTAGTTCTAGTAATTCTTATTACTATAATCTTTATATTCAAAAATAAAAAACCGGAGTATAGACTTCTGAAGGTTTATGAGGTTGCGGGAAATGCAAGTGTTACCAGAAAAGATTTAGGTGAGCTTGAACCGTATAACAACATGGTGCTTGAATCGGGAGACAGAGTTGCTCTTGATACCGGCGAAATGGTCCTTCAGGCAGACAATGACAAGTACATATATCTGGAAGAGCATACCGAACTTGTTCTTAAAGCATCGGGAACCAGCCGGAACAGTAAAACAACCATTGAGCTTGAAAAAGGCGGAATAACAAATGATATTCAAAACAAGCTTTCCGAGGATTCTTCTTATGAAATAAATACACCGAACTCGACAATGTCGGTTCGAGGAACTATTTACCGTGTATATGTATATGAAGAAGACGGAGTAAAGTATACAAAGATTACTGTATTCCAGGGTAAGGTTGTTACTCACCTTAAGTATAAGGACGGGACGATTTCAACAAAGACTGTTGAGGTAGAAGGCGGTAAGGAGACACTTATTTACGAGGATGGAAAGACCACAGATTATGTTTTTGAAACGCAAGACATAGAATATGAGGAAGTACCGAATTACATCCTTGAAATACTTCTCGGAATGGCTAAAGATGACAGAGAACTTTCAATCTCACAGGAAGAACTGGAAGAACTCTTAAGCAAAGGACCGTTTACGGTAACATTTGTATATAACGGAAACGTATTCGGAACACAAACCGTTGAGAGAGGAAAAAAGGCGGTTGTTCCAAAGCTTAAGCCGGCAGAAAAAGGCACTTGGCAGTTTGATTTTACGACACCGATAACCGAGGATATCACGATTGAGTGGAAGTAAGGGAGCGTGGATTTATGAAAAACGGAAAAATTTATAAGAAAATAAAAAAATGCACAAGTGTTTTGCTTTCGAGCGTTTTAATTGCGGGAATGTTTAGTGTAAATGTAAAAACACTTGCCGCACAAAATAAAGAAATAAGTGGAAATGTTCAGATTGACTGGACAGGTAATACTTTACAGATAGACGAAGGCAGAAATGGTGTTGATGAGACTGTTGAAGTATCATCGGATCTGAACGTGTCTATTTCCGGTACGGTTTCAATTAACGTAAAATCGAATGCAACAGGTACTCTTGGTTCATTAACCATAGGTAGCGGATGTAATATTAATTTCGAAACCGGTACAACTTCCAATGCAGAAATAAATATAATAAATAATAATAGTATGATGGGTGCCGGTTCCGCACCCGGTGTAGTTGTAAGAGCGAACGGAACATTAAAATGTATGGATTTGAATAATTCCGGATGTGTAAATAATCTTGGAACACTGACTTGTTCCCGTGCATTGGAAAATAATTCCTCGGCCGAATTTTATTCAAATGCTTCAACAACCACAAGCTGCGGTTATTTTAATAACAGCGGAATGTTTAGCGGAACTGGTACATTTAATTGTACCGGAACAATTACTAATAGTACCGGAGCACTTTTTGAAACTGCAAACGGATCAAGTATAACATGTTCTGCGATGCGCAATTACTCGGGTACGACAATCAAGATAGAAGGCTCTCTTACCTGTAGCGGTACACTTCATAACGAAACTGAAGCATTTACAGCCACAAGCACATCTTCCATAACAACTTTGGAAATTGATAATTTCAGCAAATTTACCGAAGCAGGAATTTTGAATTGTACCAAACAAATAAAAAACAGCGGAACAAATGCAACATTTGAAGCAGATACGACATCAACCGTTACGGCAGGTTCTATTAACAATACCAATATATTTAATAACAGAGGTACAATGACGGTCGGCAGTATTACGGGTAAAATTACAACTACTGCTCATAACGGCGGACCCGCTAAGCTTACATGTACAGGAACAATAACAAATACCGCCGGAGTGTATGTTGACGCAGGTGAATTAATCTGTGAAAATATTACCGGAACCGGCCTTGTGGATGTACGAGCCGGAGGAAGTCTTACTGTAAATGATACACTTGATTGTACCGGCAAGGTACAAATTTTAAACAGTACAGTCAATGTGGGAACCTTCGTTACACCGACAGAAGGTTATAATGCAGGTTCCGGAGAACTGTCCGCAACTAAAATTATATGGAATAAGGGATTTACAAATTCAACTACAGTAAAGGTAACGGACAGCCTTACATTTGACGGATATGATTTGGATACGGGGACAAGTATAGGAGCCCCTTTTACTGCAAATGCCAATACCATTATTAATTCTGACGGAGCAACATTCAGCTTAAAAGTCGGAGATACATCCAAGCAAATATTAGGTGAAATAATTACTGACAAAAAGGCTTCATGGGCTATGAAGGATGAACCGACTGTTTCGGTCGGATTTACTATTTACACGGATTTTGTATATGGAAAAAATTATAATTACAGCTCTTATATAACGACTACTTCTGACGGTACACCGAAGGTTACCTTCAAAAATGCTTCGGATAGCTGGGGTGACGTAGAGGTTGGCGATGCTTATACAACTCCTCCGACAAAAATCGGAACATATGTTATGCACGTAGATATTCCTGAGACATCAACATACAGAGATGTATCTACCAGACAGGCATTCAGAATAAGCGGCATCCCTATGGGTTTAGTTTATTGTACGATTGAGCAGACTCCTGTTTACAGCGATTTTTATAATGAACCTGTAACCTTGATTGCACCTGACGGATATACGATATCACCGGATGACGGAGAAACCGTACCGTTTGATACAAAATATACCATTACTGAAGACGGTTTTTATTACGGAGTTTCAGGCGTATATAAAGATGGGGAGGGTGGAAAGTCCGATCCAAACGGCGCGCATGGTCTTTATGACGGTTCTTTCTATATCGATCAGACAGGACCTGTTATATTGCAGGATACAGCATTTGATCAGGATGATAAAGCCATTTCGGTTGATATCGAAGATGGAGTTACGATAAAAGCAAGATATGTAAGATTTGTTGTACAAGATGTAATAGGAACTTATGCAAGAACTCTTAAGACTGTAACTGTAGATGGAAATGATATATATGTTGACGGAGATATGGGAACTGCGGAGGTTGAATTAACAAGCTTGGTACCGGGCAAGAAAACTCATACCATCGTTGCAACGGATGTAGCAAATAATACTTCTACATGGAAGGTTACATTGGAATATCTTCCTGCTGTTACTCCTGACGAGCCTTTTACCGTAAGTGCTACAGAGGGAAAGAACGGTTATTACACCAGCGATATAACTCTTATTCCTGCAACAGGTTATAAGATTTCGGCGGACGTAAACGGAACCTTTACGGATTCACTTAAATATTCTCCTGATATTGAAAGTGTTTATCTCATGGATGCTATAGGCTTATATACCAATCCGATACCTGTAAGCTTTAACATCGATATGAGTAAGCCGCAGTTTTCAACGGCTATAGATGAGAATGAAAATAAATTTGATATAAAGGATGGTCTCGAAGTTCATGCTAAGAAGCTTGGCTTCTCAATATCGGATGATAATCTTACAACAGTAATCGTAAACGGCGGGGCTGTTGATATAGTTGGCGGCGTGGCAGCAATAGAGCTTGTTCCTGAGGCCGGAAAAACCGAGAATTTCGAGATTTTTGCCGAAGATATAGCAGGAAACAGTGTTCAGGCCACTATAACGGTTGAATACCGTAAGGATGTTGCAACAGCAACAGTAAGTGTCGGTGCCGAATATGTCGGTCAGATAATTGAGCCTGTGCTTACAACTAATTCTAACGGAGATGCACAATTCTTTTATAAGAGAGTGGGCGCGTCGGATGATACATATGTTTCAGAGAAGCCAAATGCCGAAGGTGAATATATAGTTCAGGTGAGAATTCCCGCAACAGATAATTTTACGGCAGTAACTGAAGAAGGTACATTTAAATTAAGTTATCTTACCGCGCCTGAGACTGCATTTACAGTTTCGGGAACACCGGGTAAAAATGGTTTTTATACAACAGATGTAGAACTTGTTGCGCCTGAAGGATTTAAGATATCCAATGCCGCAGATGGAAAGTATAAAGCTTCTGTAACCTATACTGAGGGTATGGATAAGATTTATCTTATGAGAGATGACGGTGCGCTTACCGGTGCGATTGCGTTTAATGAAAAGTATAAGATAGATAAGCTGACTCCTGAAGCAAGCAAAACAGGAACGATTACAAATAACAAAACCCTCAAGACAAAGTCGATAGACATAAAGAATGGTTTGAGTATTTTCGCGGATACGCTTGATTTCACAATTTTTGATGAGAATCTTATGACGATTACCATTAACGGTGAGACAGTTGACTTTAATGAAAAGACAGCAAAGATATCGCTTGATGCCAATAATACAACATCAAAGTTTAATATAGTTGCGGAAGATAAGGCAGGAAATACAGCAAGCTTAAGCATAGTATTAAAGGCTGCATGGCTTGAGAATAATATAATTCCGGCAGGAGCAAAAATCACACTTGAGGCAGGTCAGGTGTATAATCTTGAAGGTGGAAAGTGGACCGTAAGCGGTGATTCAACCGTATATTACGGAGGTAATAAATTCTGCGTAGATGGTTCAATGGATTGCATATTTACTGAAAAGAAATAATTTATCATTAATGAACTTTAAGATTAATGAGATGCTTTAGCTGATTGGTTTTATTATAAGTATAAGAGGATATATGATGGATGCACAGGTATTAAGAAAACTTTCGACAATAAGAGATTTCTTTGGAATAAGTGAGGAAGGGGAGATTCCCGAGGGAGTACGACTTTTCCTTGAAGCAATGCAGGAAATAACCATAACCGCAGGCGATGATATCGTTGTCTGCGGTGCGGATTGTGAAGACGGTATGTATATTATTCTTGATGGAACCTGTGATGTATTTAATGCAAACGGCGACCGTATCAATGCTTCGCTCGGAGAGGGCGATTTTATCGGAGAACTCGGCCTTATGAATGATGCACCAAGAGGCGCTACCGTAAGGGCGGTAACTGATGTCAGATGTGCTAATATTTCCAAGAAATTATTTGATGAAATCGGTCAGTCAAACCGAAAGATATACGGCTCATTTATGACGATGCTTTATAATAAGACCACAAATCTTGTCAGAAAGCAGCAGCGTATCGAGTCTGAGCTTGAGATTGCAACAAGGATTCAGGACGGAATACTTGAGCATGACTTTGCCGAATTTAATAAACTTGATCATATAAAGATTAAAGCGTGCGCCCGTCCTGCCAAGGAAATGGGCGGAGATTTTTATGATGTATTTATGGTCGATGACACGCACCTTTGCTTCCTTATTGCCGATGTATCCGGTAAAGGTGTTCCGGCTGCGATGTTTATGAGTATGGCAAAGGTTCATATAAAGAATTATACGACACTTGGTCTTCCTCTTGCCGAGGTTGCTTCAAGAACAAATGACCAGCTTTGTTATAAGAATAAGGAAGGTATGTTTGTTACGGTATTTTTATGTGTTCTTGATCTTGAAACCAACGAAATGAAATTTATTAATGCAGGTCATGATCTTCCGTTTATCTGCAAAAAGGACGGAGAATGGGAGATGATTACGGCAAAGAGAAATCTTGTTTTCGGTCTAATGGGTGGTGTTCCGTACAAGGAACAGAGTATGGAGCTTGCTCCGGGTGACAGCTTCTATCTTTATACCGATGGGGTAAATGAAGCAATAAACGAAGCAGAAGAATTGTATGGTGTAGAGCGTCTTAGGGATGCACTTAATAAATTTAATGCGGATGCAGAAGATGTAGATAAGTTTGTTGACGATATGTACAACGAGCTTGATACTTATGCAGGCAAGGCAGAACAGGCAGATGATATAACTATGGTTTATGTTACGAGAGCATAAGATTGGCAATGGGGGATTTTAGGTATGAAAAAGTGGTTACAGATAATATTGGAGGCGGTGGTTGCGGTATTTCTTGTATTCATTCTTACAAAAACCAATCGGTTTGCTTCCTTTGACTATATGGTAAGAGATGGTCTGTATCAGATTCCGAGAGGTATCGACAGTCGAATTAAAATAATCGGTATTGATGAGAGAACCCTCGAAGAGCTTGGACCGATTCAGACCTGGTCAAGACAGCAATATGCTGATTTAATCGAAGTTCTTAATTCTAATGAAGATTCAAAACCTGCTATTATAGCATTCGATATTGTTTTTTCCGGACATGTTGACGAGGGAGATATAGCATTTGCCGATGCGGCTCTTGAGAGCAAAAATGTAGTTGTCGTAAGCAATCTTGTTTACGAAGAAAGAAAAGTAAAAAATGAACAGGGACTTATGGTCGCTCCCGTTGAATCGGTAGTTTATCCTTATGAGGAGCTTGGTGAAGCTGCCGCTGTCGGTTACAGTAATGTAGCACAGGATTCGGACGGAATCGTAAGACGTATTCTTCCGTCGGAGGTTGTGGACGGAGAAGAGCAATATATGTTTTCGCATCTGATTTATAAGAAGTATTGTGAGATAAATAATATTGCCGAAAAAGATATCCCTACCGATAAATACGGACGTTCTTTGATAAACTATTCCGGTAAACCCGGTGATTATGAATATATTTCTTTTGTAGATGTATTAAACGGCAGGGTTGATTCCCGTGCATTTAAGGGCAGCATAATTCTTGTAGGTGCTTATGCGCCGGGAATGCAGGATAACTTTGCGGTTCCTAATAATAAAAGCAGACAGATGTATGGTGTGGAGGTTCATGCCAACATACTTCAGTCATATATTCAAGGAAGATTTTCCGTAAACGGTAATCCTTTATTGTTCGGCCTTGTATTTGGACTTATTGCCGGACTTATGCATATTCTTTTTAGAAAATGTAAGGTATGGCAGTCATTTATAATTCTTGTTCTCGGAATCGGAGCAGAGGTATTTTTCTGTGTATGGCTTAATAATCACGGAACTGCGATAAATCTTGTATATATGCCGCTTGTTTGTGTGGTTTCTTATGTTTATGCACTTGCTTACAATTATCTTTTTGAAAAGAGAAAACGTAAGAAGGTTATTAAGGCATTCAAAAAATATGTTGCCCCGCAGGTTGTTGACGAGATTGCAAAGAAGGGCGATTTTACAATTAAGCTTGGTGGAGAGAACAGAGATATAGCGGTTTTATTTGTAGATATAAGAGGATTTACGACCATGTCGGAGGCGCTTGAGCCTGAACAGGTTGTGGCAATCTTAAATGAATATCTTAATCTTACGACTCAGGCAATATTTAAGAACAGCGGAACGCTTGATAAATTTGTCGGTGATGCAACAATGGCGGTATTTAATTCACCTTTTGATCTGGATGATTATGAATTCAAGGCCGTTTGTGCAGCCAAGGATATAGTTGATGGCGGAAATGCTCTTGAAAAAGAGCTTTTGGAGAAATATGGAAGAAGCGTAGGCTTTGGTGTGGGTGTTCACTGCGGACCTGCGGTTGTCGGAAATGTCGGCTGTGAATTCAGAATGGACTTTACAGCTATCGGAGATACGGTCAATACCTCCGCAAGACTTGAAGCTAATGCCAAGAAGGGTCAGGTACTTATAAGCGATACTCTTTATGAGAGACTTAAGGGCAGAATAGAAGTAAATGAAATCGGAGTTATTCCTCTTAAGGGTAAAGCGAACGGAGTATTTGTTTATGAGGTAACGGATATTATAAGAGACAGCAAGCCGGGTGAAAGAAAAGAAGATGGTAAAAGTGAATTGATTGATGAAAGGAAATAATATGGCAGATACGCTGGAGAAACAACTTGATATAGAAGCTGATCTGGGCAATCTTGATCTAGTGCTCGATACCATTGAAGAGGTCTTATCCGCGGCAGGAGCCGGTATGAAGATTATAAAAGCATGTCAGCTTTCCGTAGAAGAACTTTTTGTAAATATCGCGAATTACGGATATGCCGATGCGAAGGAAAAGCCGTGCAGTATAAATATTCAGGCAAAATGCGATGATACCAAAGGAAATGCAAGGATTGAGCTTAGAGATAAGGGACTTAAGTTTGATCCGTTTGCGAAGGAGGATCCGGATATTACGCTTAAGATTAAGGACCGGGGCGTCGGCGGAATGGGTATATATATGACCAAAAATCTTATGGATTCCCGGGAATATAAATATGATAATGAAAATATAGTTATACTTGAAAAAAGTTGGAATTTATAGGATAATTAGTAGGTAAGTGAAAAAACTATTTGTGACACTTAATTTAACTTGTTTACATAAAACAAGGGAAAAGGGGTTTGATATGAAGATTGAAAAAATTGTTGAAGGTAATAAGACTGAAGTATTGCTTGACGGAAGACTTGATACCAATGCGGCTACCGAGTTTGCCAAAGAGATGGAGACAATTCTTACTCCTGACTTAAAGGAGCTTGTTATAGATATGCAAAATTGCGGATACATGGCAAGTTCGGGATTGAGAATAGTTGTTAATGCACAGAAAACTATGGATGCCAATCAGGGTACTCTTGTTTTGAGAAATGTGCCGGGTGATGTCATGGAAGTCTTTGATATGACAGGACTCGCCGATTTACTTACATTTGAGTAAAAGGAAGGGGTATTTTACTTATGGATTTTTCAAATGAGATTATAGAACTTGCCGATAAAAGGTATGGCGGATGTGTAATCATGGAAGCCGAGTCAAGCAAGATTGCTTATGTTGACGGTTTGGTAAAGGAAAGATACGGTTCGGATTTGGTCGGATCATTTGGTGAAGATATATTTGGCTGGTATGAAGAACGTCCCGAGCTTACTTTGGAGAGCGGAATCGTAGCATGGGAAAGCATCGATTCGGCACTTAAAAAGTATTACAGGATAGAATCAAGCCTTTTTGTTAAAGAGGAAAAAACCTATCAAATACATAAGCTCAATGATATAACGGAATATATGGAGCTTAACCGTGACATAACAAAATATATAAGCTTCTTTAAAAAGCTTTCCAAGTTCCAGGCAGCAGTTTTGGAAAAGCTTTCAAATTCATATTATGAGCTTCTTCCTATGCTTGCGGATTAT
Organism: Lachnospiraceae bacterium UBA3820; assembly: GCA_002369325.1. Lineage (GTDB taxonomy): Bacteria > Bacillota > Clostridia > Lachnospirales > Lachnospiraceae > Coprococcus_C. The sequence continues at coordinate 1,335 of DFDU01000102.1, read as the reverse complement.
TATGTAACAAACAAGGTTTTGTTTATGATCCAGCATGAAGGAAATATAGATATTACAACTTATTCGAAGATAGGCAAACAGTTTTCAAATGACCGTATTGAGCTTAATTCCGGAACCGGTAAGGTTTTCACTAATCCACAGCAGCAGGATCTTTCAATGTCGGAATTTGATGAGGGCATAAGTAACATTTTCCGTATGACCGGAAGTAATGATGATTCGGTTTTCAGATGCTTATGTCAGGGGGATGTATCCGGACAAAAATATGCTTTATATCTTGGCATTTGGCCTAATACTGACATTAAGTCAATGCAGGAATCTGTTGTAACAAATGTTATTAAGCTTTATCTTGAAAATGGTATAATGCGTGAGAATCTTATATATGAGAGTGAGCATGACGGTATGACAGGTCTCTTTAATAAGGGCAAGTACCTCTCGATGGTTTCGGAGGTATATCCTAATCTTGATTCCATAGCATATTTTAACTTTGATGTTAACAATCTTAAAAAGATTAATGATACGATGGGACATGAAGCAGGTGATAAGCTTCTTATCAAGGCTGCCGACAGTATGCGTAAGGTAACAAATAATCAGGTGCATGCTTATCGTATGGGTGGAGATGAATATCTCATGGTTGCCTGCAATGTAACCGAGGCTGAGGCAAATAAGCTTATGGAAAGATGGGAAGCCGAGCTTGCCAGACTCAACACTATTGATGACGGAATTAATTGTGTGGTAGCAGTCGGTATGGTTTACGAACAAAAGCCTTATGATCTTTCTGCAATAAGCAAGAAGTCGGATGAACTTATGTATGAAGACAAGAAAAGAAAGAAAAAACCGGGCGAAGAGATAAGATAATTGATTAAATAAATGTAGTTAATAATATATAATGTTTTTAGTGCGAAAAATAAGCACAGAAAGGGGTTTGAAAATGACATTTGTAGAATTAGTTGATTATGCAAAAAGGGAAGGAGCATCTGATATCCACGTTACTGTCGGAACAAATCATGCTATAAGAAAGTATGGTGAACTTATCATACTTGAGCCGGCTCCGCCACAGGGTGAGGCAATTGATATGATTTTCTCATGCCTTAATGATGAGCAGCGTTCAAAGATTACTGACGGTAAGGATCTTGACTTTGCACTTATTATGCCTGATGGAACAAGACTTCGTACAAATATTTATCATCAGAGAAATAATATTGCTGCATCTTTCAGAATCCTCCAGAACAGAATACCGAGCTTTGATGAGCTTGGAATTCCTAAGTCGGTTCAGAAGCTTATTGATGAACCAAGAGGACTTATCCTTTTCACCGGTCCTACAGGTTCAGGTAAGAC
>DFDU01000033.1 GCA_002369325.1 Lachnospiraceae bacterium UBA3820 | reverse complement strand
TTGAATATGGAAAAGGAGATACTGTGTTTATTATTCATGATTACGCAAGTGCTGGATTTGAAGAACGTAAGAGTTATGATAATATTTGGGAATGGCTTAAAGATGCAATTGACGAATTAATAAGTGAAAATCAAATATAGTTTTTAATATTTGAATGATTATGAAAGAAATCGTAAAAGCAACAGAGACTGGAGCTTACTGCCATTATGAAAAAGGAATATTGCAGTGCCTGCTGATTATGTTCGCCAGTATGTTTCTGATATTCAATTATTCAAAAGGGGGTATTGGTAAGCAATGATTATGATAAGCAAGATGCGGACACGACGTATGACCATAAGTGAAAGAGTAAATTATAGACTAGGATAAAGGTGAAAATGATTATAAATCATTTGAGGCAGATATGATGGAACTATGAGAAAAATATAATATTGACGCATAATTGTCAATACCTTAGCACCACCATTCACAAGTTATACAGCAGGAAGTGTATTTGCTGAATCTGATAATGGGTAGATAGCTGCGCCGTTATATAATTATTATATATATGACGGTCGTGGTTCGGTAGCACAGCTAATAGATGAAAAGTCAGAATTAAAAGCATCATATACATATGACGGATACGGAAATGTAACCTATGGTTCAAATGCCTACGAAAGCTTTTATGGCTATAATGCAGAAGAGACAAGTCCCGTAACAGGATTGGAGTACCTGAGGGCAAGATACTATGACAGTGAAGTAGGAAGATTTAACACGCCTGATACATACCTTGGGGATATAACAAATCCACAAAGTTTTAACCGCTATGCTTATGTAGAAAATAATCCTGTAAACTATGTTGATCCGTCGGGACATTTACCTAAGTGGTTGAAGAAGCTTGGTAAAAAGGTAAAAGAGCATGCGGGCGAAATAATAAGTGCAGTAGGTGGAGCGGCTATTGCTGCAGGTGTAATTGCGGCTGGAGGTCCTGCCGCAGCAGGAGTTGCTTTTTGGGCCGGATATACAGCAGCAAGTAAGGGTAGTTCTTATTCAGTAGGTTTAAAGAATGATAAAGTAAAAGACCAAATATCTGATATTGTAAAGCGCCAAATGTTTGATGTGACTCAATACAACTTGATGTATCAAAATGATAATTACATTCCGGGACTTGATTTATTTACACATGGCGGTACAAGAGATATAGGAATAAAATTTAATAGGAAAGCGTATGGAAATCGTTTAATAGATGATATACTTAAGCTTGAACAGCAAAAGAAAGATTTATGTGATAAATCAGAAAGTTTAAGAAAACAAGAAATAATTTATGACAAATCGACAATGGTTGGTATAAACGGATTGTCTTTTATAGTTGCTCCATATGCCGGTCAGTATACATCGTCAATGATATACAGTCAGATGCCTATGTTTGCTGAGACGGCAGGATATGCATATCCTGCAATAGTAAATTACACAGGCAATGCAATAGGTTATGGCATTCAGGCTACAAGCAGTGCAGGAATGCTCATGAATACATCTGATGCTGTCGAAGAATATACAGGAAAAAATTATCTTAGGGATGGTTTAGGTGTTAGTAAAGATGTATATGATAGTGCAGAAGAAACATTTAATACTATAAGCGTTTATTCTGTAATAACAGGGGCAGTATCATATCAGCCACAACAATATGCCGTAGAATATCCACGTACTAATTCCATAAGTAGTTATACAGGTATGGTAAATGATGGTGTGGATGATTCAATTAATAGTTCGGATTTGGTTTTTGGAAGTACTACTAAATCATATCAAAAACTACTAAATCAAATGCAAAATAGAGGATGGACTGAGGATTTGATAAAAGATACTGTTGATAATCCATACACTATAAGAGAAAGTATAAATAAAGCAACAGGTAATAAAGCAACAGTTTTTTATACTAAACAAGGTTCATATGTTATTATTGATAATATTACTAAGGAAATTGTTCAGATTAGTGATAATATTAATCCAGATATGTGGATACCTGATAATAGCATAATTAATCCATATATATCAAACTGAGGTGAAAAATGATTAAAATAACAAATATAAAAGAAATAACAGAATATATTATTATTCAAAATGAAATTTATATTAGATTGATGGATTTAATAAATATTTTAGGATTGGATTACAATAACAAAATAGAAATTAATAATTGTATAATTGTCCCATATTATATTAAGGATAATAAACGAATGGAACTTTATCAATTTGAGTTTTTTATTTCTGATGAATATGATTTTGATGAATTTATTATAAAAAAAACTGGAAAAGAAATAAAGGACATACCTCAACAGATATATAATTTAAGAAAAAAATGTTTTGCTAAAACTAATGAAAAAAATAAACTGATTGAGTATTTATATTACTTACGTAATAATTCTGAAATAATTAACGCCATCAAAAAAGTTTTTTACGTTTTTGATGAAAAAAATTTGTATGTTGAAATTTATTAAAAATAAGATGATTTTTATTTGATTATTATTTTGTTTTTTTGATTTATGAAAAATAAAAAAGATAACAGGCTTAGAATACCTAAGGTCAAGATACTATGACACTTCTGTATGAAGATTTAACACGCCTGATACATACCTTGGTGATATAACAAATCCACAAAGCCTTAACCGCTATGCATATGCAGAGAATAATCCTGTAAACTATGTTGATCCGTTGGGGCATGTAGCTATCTATATGAAGAATTCTGCTGACAGAATCAAGAAATTAGATATGACGTAAATAAAACACAGTGGGTAGCTATAACATTATCCGATTTGCGTTAAATCAGCAACGAGAATTCGCAGGTATTTGCTTTGAAATTGATATGTTTGAGCGAAAGCGAGTTTATCAATTTCAAAGCAAATAACAAGAATTGAGTGTACTGATTTAGCAAATTGACGATACGTTATAGCTACCCACTGTGTTTTACTTACGTCATATAAGACATATATTAAATCTGTCAGCAGAAGCATTCATGTCAGTAGCGAAAAAACGGCACAATATGATACCGATGTTATTGCGGTAAACAGAAGTTTAAATCCATGCGCCGTCAAATTTGACAACTTCGCCGGTGAAATACCCGGGCATTTCGATCAGCTTTCTTATGAATTGACCGGCTTCGGTGATTGTGGCCATGCGGCCGTAAGGAATTTCTTCGCAAAGGGCTGCTTTATCTTCATCGGTAAGACAGGCATTCATATCGGTATCTACAGCACCGAAGGCAGCCGCATTTACGGATATTCCGCTTGGCGCAAGCTCCTTGGCAAGGGCCTTTGTGAAATTGATGATGGCACCCTTTGAAGCGGAGTATGCAACCTCACAGGATGCACCTACCAGGCCCCAAACGGATGAAACATTTATGATTTTTCCGCTTTTTTCGTGTATCATATGAGGAACTACCGTGTGACAGGTGTTATATACCGAAGTAAGATTGTTGTCAATAACCTTTTTCCAGTCATTCGGACTTGTATCGGTAAAAAGACCTATTAAAGCTATGCCGGCATTGTTTATAAGCGTATCTATATGTCCGCATTTTTCAATAACGGAATTTACCATATCGGAAACAAATTCGTAATTTGATATATCTCCGGTAAATGTCATGACATCGCATTTGTTTTCGGCAATCGCTTTTGCGGTTTCGTTTAGCATATCGGTATTTTTTTCACAGCATATGGCTATTAAATCATAATCTTTTGAAAGCTCTATGGCACAGGCGCGCCCGATGCCGCGTGAGGCCCCTGTTATTATGGCAGTTTTCATTACGGACTCCTTTTTGTTTTTTAATCTTAAATACAGGCATCTTTGGTGCAGACGGCCTGATTTGCACTTTACATGCACTCATTATATACCAAAACAGTTGAAAAATACAAACTTCTTTGTTATACTACAAAATACAGAAATTTACGGAGGTAAATTCCCATGAAGAAACAAAGTGCAGCAGGATTATTCTTTTCCATATTGCTTAAAGCTGTAGTTATATTGCTTGGAATCGTTATTATAGGATTTGGAATTTTCTTTGTTATAAAGGTAGCAAAAACAGATAAGAAGGAGAAAACTCCTACGACAACGGTAAGCGATAATGTTCTTACCGAAGCCGAAGCACATGATGATTTGCTTTATGAAACGGCAACCGAGGCAACTGAGGAGGTTGTTACCGAAGCACCTGCGCCGGCAGACGGAACTTCTTACAACAAAAATATTCTCGTGTTAAACAGTACCGATGTAAGCGGGCTTGCGGGAAGATGGTGCGGAAAGCTTAATGAATACGGATATACCGAGACAACGGCTTCCGATTTCTCAACGCTTCAGGAAACAACAAGAATTGTAGCAAAAGAAGAAGGCGTAGGTCAGGATCTTGTTCAATATTTTAACGGTGCAAGCTATGAAGTAGGAAATGTTACTGAAGGAGTGTCGGTAGATACAAATGCTTATGATATAGTTATTATCATCGGCTCGGCTGATAATGACGGACAGTAAAACATGCTGAAAAAATGGCTCTTTAAATATGAATAAATGTAAAAAAACTCTTCATAATAAGGTGTTATGAGGAGTTTTTTTAATATCAATAAAATTAATATAAAGCAATATATGATGATTACAGCAGGCGCGCTTCTTATGTCTGTTGCTTTGGTTATATATTTTAATGAGCTTGGAATCGTGGTCGGTGGCGTTACGGGTATAGCAGTTATATTAAATAATACTCTCGGTATCCCGATGTGGCTTGTAAATACTGCAGTGAATGTACCGCTTTTTGTAATAGGTTATAAAACGTTTGAGAAATCAACATTTGTAAAAACCGTTTATGGAACGACTATGCTTTCTTTGTTCCTTGCATTTGTTCCGAATATTAACATAAGAACCGACAGCTTTCCGGTTAATGTTGTTATCGGAGCTTTTTTCATGGGAACGGGCCTTGGGCTTATCCTTGCTTCGGATGCCTCCTCGGGTGGTGTGGACATGGTCTCGACAATGCTCAGCCGCAAATTCAGATATGTTACGATACCGGAAATGATGCTTTTTATTGATGGAATTATAATAATATGTGCAATAAGCTTTTTCGGAATTGTAAAGGGTATATATGCCATAATTGCACTTATAATAGAAACTCATATGTCGGACAATATTATAAAGGGATTTAAACGTTCGAAGCTTATTTTTATCATTTCATCCGCTCACAGGGAGCTTTCGGATTATATAGTAAATTCGCTTGAACGTGGTGTGACATATATAAATGTGGTAGGAGGATACACAAACGAAGAACGAAAAATGATAATGTGCGTCGTTTCGGGCAGAGAACTTGTAAAAATCAAGCAGATGGCAGGTCGAATTGACTCGAAATCCCTCTGTTTCATTAGCGATGTAAGTGAAGCTTTTGGTGAAGGTTTCACAAAACTTACCTAGTTGACAAGGTGAAATTATTGTAAAAAATATCTAAAATAAATGTCGAAAAATAATCAATATACAAATTACACAATAATTTTAAAACTTATTTGTTAAATAGTTATATGGTTTTTATTGGCGAACTGTTGTAAAATCGGTATATCGTGAGTCAGAAAATTTAGCTAATCTAAGGAGGAAAATTTAAATGGCTAGTTTATCACTTAAGAATATTTATAAGATTTACCCAAACGGTTTCAATGCCGTTAAGGACTTTAATCTTGAGATTGAAGATAAGGAATTTATCATCTTCGTAGGTCCTTCAGGATGTGGTAAGTCTACTACACTTCGTATGATCGCAGGACTTG
>DFDU01000097.1 GCA_002369325.1 Lachnospiraceae bacterium UBA3820 | reverse complement strand
TCGAAACCTTTGATACCTTAAAGCCATCCTTATGCATTTTTTCAATTTTAAGTAAATCAAGATCCGTAAGTATAGGATTATGAATCTTAAGCACCTGACAATTTTCAGGCTTTTCTTCAAGGAGGTTACCGTTTTTACCTACATAAACCGTAGTTGATGTTACTATCTTCTCACGTTCCGCATCTATAGGAGGATTGGTAACCTGTGCAAAAAGCTGTTTGAAATAATAAAACAGCGGCTGATATTCTTTTGACAAAGCAGCTATAGGTGTATCAACACCCATCGCGCCTATTGCCTCGGCTCCGTTCAAAGCCATATTTCTTATGCCTTCCTGATAATCCTCATAAGTATATCCGAATGCTTTTTGGAGTCTTTCTCTTTCTTCATCGGTATATGAAATAACCTTTTCATTAGGAATTTTTATATCATGAAGCTCTAAAAGATTACTGTCAAGCCACTCTCCGTAAGGCTCTTTTTGTGCATATTTTTCCTTTATATCCTCATCGGAAAGAATTTCTTTATTAACAGTATCAACAAGGAGCATCTTTCCAGGATGAAGTCTTTCCTTCTTTAAAATGTGTTTTTCATTAAGAGGAAGTACTCCGACTTCCGATGAAAGGATTAGCCTTCCGTCGTCCATTATATAATATCTTGAAGGTCTTAAACCGTTTCTGTCAAGGATTGCACCCATAACATCTCCGTCAGAGAAAAGTATGGATGCCGGACCGTCCCAAGGCTCAAGCATAGTTGCATAATATTGATAAAAATCTCTTTCTTCTTCAGTCAGGGTATCATTATGTGCCCACGGCTCAGGAATCATGATCATGGCAGCAAGCGGAAGATCCATACCGCTCATAACCAAAAATTCCAAAGTATTATCAAGCATGGCTGAATCGGAACCGCTTTGTGATATAACCGGTAATACCTTTGTCATATCGTCTGCGGAAAAATAATCCGAATGCATGGTTTCTTCTCTTGCAAGCATCTTATCTGCATTACCTTTTATTGTATTTATCTCACCATTGTGAACTATAAATCTGTTAGGATGTGCTCTCTCCCAGCTTGGATTTGTGTTGGTTGAAAATCTTGAATGTACCATGGCAATTGCGGAATCATAATCCTCATCCTGCAAATCGGTGAAGAAGGTTCTTAACTGGCCTACAAGAAACATTCCCTTATAAACTATTGTTCTGCACGAAAGTGAAGGAACATAGGTATTGTCATTACTCTGTTCAAACTCTCTTCTTATAACATAAAGCTTTCTGTCAAATTCAAGGTCAGTCATAGGTGTTTGCGGTCTTTTTATAAATGCCTGATATATGGATGGCATACATTCTCTCGCTCTGCTTCCCAATACCGAAGGTACTACACTGACCTTTCTCCAGCCTAAGAATTCAAGCTTATCCTTTGCTACGATAATCTCAAACATCTTCTTAGCCCGGCTTCTTTGAAGCTCATTTTGTGGGAAGAAGAACATGCCTACCGCATATTCTCTTTCATTTCCGAGTTCTATTCCGTTTTCCTTACACATCTTCTTGAAAAACTTATGTGAAATCTGAGTAAGAATTCCGACACCGTCACCTGTCTTTCCTTCTGCGTCCTTACCTGCGCGGTGTTCGAGGTTTTCAACTATACTTAAGGCATCCTTAACAACATCATGTGACTTAACGCCGTTAATATTTACTATTGCGCCTATTCCACAGTTATCATGTTCAAATACCGGGTTATATAATCCGTTATTTAATATTTGCTGGTTCATATTATTCCTCCTGTTCCTTGTTTTCTTTTTTATAATCTATGAGCAAGTGCTGCTTCGATAAGTCCGTAAAATAACGGGTGCGGTGCATCCGGTCTTGATTTAAATTCCGGATGTGCCTGCGTTGCCACAAAGTACGGATGGTCAGAAAGCTCTATCATTTCCACTATTCTACCGTTAGGTGAAAGCCCCGATAGTGTCATACCGTTTTCGGTAAGCTTTTCTCTGTAATCATTATTAACCTCATATCTGTGTCTGTGTCTTTCCGATATTTCAAGCTTCCCGTATAGCTTAGCCGCCTTGGTTCCTTCCTTCAAAATACAAGGATAAGCACCCAGTCTAAGTGTTCCTCCTATATTTACAACTCCGTTTTGCTCAGGCATCAGAGCTATAACGGGGTTCTTTGTTTCAGGTTCCAGTTCTATACTTGCGGCATCTTTAATACCGATAACATTTCGTGCAAACTCAATAATTGCAAGCTGCATTCCAAGACAAATGCCAAGGTATGGAATCTTCTTTTCCCTTGCATATTTTATTGCAAGTATCTTTCCTTCCGTTCCTCTCGGGCCAAAGCCTCCCGGAACAATAATTCCGTCCGTATCATGCAGATATTCTTCCATATTTTCTATAGTAAGCTTTTCCGCATCTATCCACCTTATATTTACCTCTGTATGATTTGCTGTTCCTGCATGCTTTAAACTTTCTACAACACTTAAATATGCATCATGCAAAGCAACATATTTTCCAACTATCGATATCGTAACCTTATGTTCCGGATGATTAAGCCTTTTTAGCATATCTTTCCAGTTTTCAAGATCCGGTTCGGGACACGGAAGCTTTAGACATTCGCAAACCGCCTGAGCAAGCTTTTCCTTTTCAAGCATAAGCGGAACCTCATATAGTGATGGTGCATCAAGATTCTGCAGTACGTGTTCCTTTTTGACATTACAAAAAAGTGCTATCTTTTCACGCATATTGTCATCAATCGGATAATCGGAACGACATACCAGTATGTCAGGCCAGATTCCCATACTCTGTAAGGCTTTTACACTTGCCTGTGTCGGCTTTGTTTTCATTTCTCCGGACGCCTTAAGATAAGGAATAAGCGTTACCTGAATCATAATCGCATTCTCTCTTCCGACTTCCGCCTGAAACTGCCTTATCGCCTCAAGGAAAGGCTGACTTTCGATGTCTCCGACCGTACCTCCGACCTCAATTATGGATATTGTATAATCAGAACAATCGTCGGTATATATATGGTCTTTTATTTCATTGGTAATATGCGGTATAACCTGTACGGTTCCGCCACCGTATTCCCCGCGTCTTTCCTTGTTTAATACCGACCAGTATATTTTTCCTGTTGTGATGTTGGAATTGTGATTCAGATTTTCATTAATGAATCTTTCGTAATGACCAAGATCAAGATCGGTCTCCGTTCCGTCATCGGTAACGAAAACCTCTCCATGCTGTATGGGATTCATAGTTCCGGGATCAACGTTTATATAAGGGTCAAACTTCTGCATTGTAACCCTATAGCCTCTCGCTTTAAGAAGTCTGCCTAAAGAAGCTGCAGTTATTCCCTTGCCAAGGCCTGATACTACTCCACCTGTTACAAATACATACTTAACCATCATTGGTCCCTCCCTACGATTTTTAATTAAAATAGAAAAAGGCACTTCGAGCGTTAAACTCGAAGCGCCTTTGCTTCATCTCTAATATATTAATAGTTTAAAGTTAAAATGTCAAGAAAAATTTATATTTAACCAATCATCTTATAACTAACAGTAATACCTTTTTAACTGATAAACAAGAATATCCCGTTCTAAAGATTTCGGCTCATCATTAAGCCACTTTATTGCTGCTTCAAAATCAAGCTTAAATCCTTCTCCAAAGTAATCATACATCGCCTGATGTGAGCCACTAAATGGTCTTGCCGTTACTCTTTTTACATTTTCTGCAATGGAAAAATTTTTATTATATGAAAAATTGGCTGTAAGAAGCGACTTACCGTTGTCAAATATAGGGGCTGATTTAAAACCATCATCATAAGATAATAACGCAAGATTATTTACATGTCTGTCCTCATTTAATATTATCATATCAAGCATAAATGTTTTTTTCAGATAATCATATATATCATATCCCGTACTTTTACGTACAAAATCCAAAGTATACTCAATCCGTTTTTCCATAGTTTCAAATTTTGCAAGAACCTTAGCAAGATCCTGTCCATATTCATTGTAATATAATCTGTATAATGTAATTAATTCTTCATCTTTATGCAAAAAATCCTTACTTCTACATCCGTTAAATCCATTTATCAAACCCTGCTCATAAATAATATACTCATTTTCTTCAAGACTTGAAAATGTTAGAAGCTTCGAAGTCAGATATTCACAAAGACCTTCTTTCCCCTGTGAATCAAGTTTATACCAGTATCCGTCCTTTTTATACTTTTTTTGTGTGCCCTCAGATGTTCCTTCCTGAAATACAATATACTGTTCATCAACATGCACATCAAACATAAAAGCCCCCCTGACAGTAACTATCTTACCAATACATCTTCGGCAGTAATATTTTCTCCCGGAAAACGTATCCATATATAATCATTAAAAGATACTCCATGTGTTTTTTTAACTATTTCCAGAGGATTATACTCATTAAGTCCCCATGCCTTAAGCTTGCTCTGTATATCTACTCTTCCCTCTTCAAGACATCTAAGCTTTAAAACCTCATTTAATTGATTTCTTGATATATTATCACTTGAAAATATTTGTCTTACCGGATGCAAAATATATCTTGATACATGAACTTTTGAATTATTAGCCGAAACTCTTGCCGAAAGCTCATTCTTCCAAAACACCTCAAATGTGAACTTATCTGCAAAAGACTTTTTTAATAACTGTTTATATAACTCATCTTTTTCTCTAATGATACTATCTATCAAAAACTTTAATTCATTTACTTTTTCATTTAACTCTCTTTTTTTCTGAATCTCAATCTCAGTTTCATAAACAGCACTTGGTTTAACCTTCCCAAGTGACCTGCATTTTATATCATCACCGTTTCTCCACTGCTCATAATAATATTTTATCCCATTTATTTTTTTCACAACAATGCTGCTTGAAATATCACTGATTTTTCCAAGCTTATTCTCTACCTGATTTAATTCGTCTAAATAAATCTTAAGTCTGCTATCGAGATAATCATACAATTCCTTTGTTTTATCCATAATATCACCCTGTTAACAGTTTTTTCTTTAATGTCATTTTAACATACACACACATATATTACAAGTATTTGTATGTTAATATTTTATACAATAATAATATTAAATACAATAGCACACTCCGAAGTATTCTTTTTTAAAAAAAGTCGATAATACACTTGATATTATCGACTCTCCAATAAATTATTTACAAAGCTCTGCCACAATATTGTTTATAAGCTTTCCGTCAGCCTTTCCCTTGAGTGCAGGCATAACCTCTTTCATAATCTGCCCTTTGTTCTTGCTTGCTATAACCTCAGCAAAATTATCATTTAGGAATTTCTTTATCTCATCCTCTCCCATCATCTGTGGAGCGTATTCCTTGATAACATCATATCTGA
>DFDU01000053.1 GCA_002369325.1 Lachnospiraceae bacterium UBA3820 | reverse complement strand
GAGGGAAGATGTCTTGTTACAAGAGGTAAAACCTATGACCTTGAGGCGGTTAAGGTAACCGAAAATAAATTTTATCAAAATAATTATGATTTTACCTCCGACGCAACAGACTTTCTTATGCCTGTCTGGGCAGATGATAACAAAGACGGAACAACAAACAATGCGTTGTTCCATATTGAAAGAGTTCCGAGTGCAAACAATAATACCGATATAGGTTCGCTAAAGGGACTTTTGATGTCAAGAGGATATTTTGTAAGTAAATATACGGATGTACCGCAAAGACCGGATAAGCCTCTTGAGGAAAACTACACAGATCCTTTGGAATATCAGGCGGATATGGCACAGTACGAGTCGGATCATCAGCAGTACCTTGTGGATTTGAATTATTTCAACACTTACATTGAACCATATACCGTAACCAATCTTATGGCACAGTTTGACGTACTTATAAATGCCATGGCAACCGGTATGAATGATATACTTTGTCCTAACAAGGAAGTTACCCTTGCGGACGGAACAAAATTAAAGGTTCTTGATGAAGAAGCGGCCGGCATCGGTATGGGTATGAACAATGAATATGCCGGAACCGAATTATTTGTAAGAATAAATCAGCCAAGATATACCGAGCAGGTGTTAACGCTTGATGACGGTACGACAGGAACCTATAAAGTATATAATGAAGAGGATCCGGACAGTTTCTATTCACTTTATACAGTAGGAAATATGGAAGTAAATATGGAGCTTGCACAGAATCCTTCATTGCTTCCTCTTTCGAGGACTTCAGGAGAAGAGGCACAGGATGTGGCTGATAGCCTTTTGCATCTTTGGGATAAGAAGTTTGCAACGGTCAGCCCGAACTCACTTGTTGAGTGTAACTTTAAAGATTATTTCGCCGGTGCGATAGATGAGCTTTCGGACAGAGGTTATACTTATAACGCAATGGCGGAAACACAGCAGCAAACGGTAAATGACCTTGATAATTTAAGGCAGCAGGTAGTAGGCGTATCATCGGATGAGGAATTGTCAAATCTTATAAAATTCCAGCATGCCTACAATGCAGCGTCAAGATATATAACAACTGTAGCAGAGATGATAGAACATTTGATTAATACGCTCGGAGCATAAATTTTAAAATAACGTGTGTGTTAATACGGTAAGGAGTGATTTAGATGCCATCAACATTTTTGGGACTTAATACAGGCCTGTCGGGACTTAACTATTTCCAGACAGCCCTTAATACAACTTCACATAACGTATCCAATGCAAATACCAAAGGCTATTCCAGGCAGCAGGTATCGGCATCGGCATCTAAGGCTCTCAGAATGTCGCAATCATACGGTATGATGGGTACCGGTGTAACAGCTCATTCGGTTGAAAGATTAAGAAATAATTATTATGACAGCAAGTATTGGAATACAACTTCCAAGAGTGCTCAATATGAAATACAAAGAGATGACTTAAGTCAGCTTGAAACATATATGAATGAAATGACCGGAAATGCGGGATATTCCGAATGGCTTAACAGATTTTCGGATTCACTTCAGGATTTATCGGATAATCCTTCGGATTATACGGCAAGAATCGGATTTACAAATACGGTTGACTCATTTACGGATATGATAAATGAGCTTGCGACAAATTTCCAGAATTCACAAAAATCAATAAATGATGAGATAGAGCTTGGCGTAAGCGAGATCAATTCGCTTGCCAAACAGATATATGAGCTTTCGCAGCAGATAATCACGATAGAATTAAGAGGCGGAAGCGCCAACGATTTACGTGACCAAAGAGGCGTATGTATAGATACGCTTGCTGAATATGTTGATGTGGACGTTGAGGAACGTTCGATAATGTTCGGAACGGGCCTTGATGCTGTTGAATCCGATGCATCAGCCATGAGCATCAGAATAAACGGAAACATATTGGTTGATGAGATGGGATACCATGAACTTATGGTTGTTCCACGTGAAGAAAGAGTTAATCAGAGTGACGTAGAAGGTCTTGTTGATATAGCCTGGAAAAATGCAGACAGCACTCCGGGTGAAAAATTTCAGATTACAAGAACGACAGGTAAGCTTAACGGACTTATAAACATCAGAGACGGTAACAACGGAGAGATTTTCAAGGGTAGTATTACTTCAAAGACAGATTCTCCGGCAAGCGTTACGGTCGAACTTCCAAAGGCAATTAATGTATATAATTTAACTGTTCCGGCACAGGGAACCATAACCCTTAACGGAAAGGAATATATGTACGACGGATGGACCGCCGAATATGATGAAAACGATAATCTTAATAATTTCACATTCCAGAATATGACTATGAAGGATGGAAGCGGAGCCGAGGTTGCCGCAGTTGTACCTGATACGGTTGTGGGAACGGTGGCACAGCTTGGCGAATATAATTCAACGAAAGGAATACCGTATTATCAGGCAAGATTAAACGAGATGGTAAGAACCTTTTCGGAATATATGAATAAACTTACTACATCCGGTGTTGATGCGGACGGAGTTGACGGACTTGATATGTTCACGGCAGTTGATCCTTACGGAAATGATTATATTTTGAAAGATACAATGCTCGGAACCGGCACGGTGAGCTCGACGGATTCAAGCTATTATAAATTAACAGCCCTCAATTGGGAACTTAATTCCGCATGGCAGGAATCACCGGCAAAGGTTGTTGTATCATATAAGGAAGATATAGAGCAGGGAAATATAGAACAAAGGCCTATAGTTGATGCAATTACTTACGGACTTACGGATGTAAAAATGTTCCAGCAGGGTTCCGTGTCGCAATATATGCAGGCGGTAACTACAAACCTTGCGGTTGATATATCAAAGATGACAGCATTTTCCAATAATCAGGACGATATAAAATACATTATAAGCAACCAGAGACTTTCCATTTCGGGCGTTGATTCAAATGAAGAAGCATCTGAACTGGTAAAATTTGAAAATCTGTATAATCTTGCTTCCAAGGTTATATCGGTTTTAAATGAGGTATATGATAAGCTTATCAACGATACGGGCAGATAACATGAAGATTCGGATTGGCAGTGATTTGGCCATATGATGATAGAATGAAAGCGGACCGTGATATGCACAGATAGCGGGAGGTAAGAATATGGGAATGAGAATAACCAACCAGATGATTTCAAATAATTCGGTCAGAAATCTTCAAAGAAGTATGACTGAGGTAGACAGAAGAACCAAGCAGATGACTTCCGGAAAGAAGATATCACAGGCATCTGAGGATCCTGTAGTTGCTGTCAGAGCTCTTAAGTTAAGAACTACCGTAAGCCAGCTTGAACAATATAAAGACAAAAATATACCTGATGCCAATTCGTGGTACGAGATTTCAAATACTTCGCTTGATAATATCGTAAAACGTATTAAGGATATAAACGAATATTGCGTACAGGGCTCGACCGATTCGTTCGGTACGACGGACAGAAGTGCAATCATAGATGCGTTAAAAGAGCTTCAGGATATGATATATGAGGAAGGAAATTCCACATATGCGGGAAGATATATATTTTCCGGATATAAGACTGACAGACCGCTTACATTTACAAAGACGGATGATGTTACAAAATATTCATATGACATAACCCAGCATATAAACGGCAAAGAGCTTGATACGAAGAAGGTTGTTGTAAATGAGGTTAAAGCTGAAGATGTTGATGATTATTTGTCCGGATCCAAAACCTACGAGCAGCCGGATCCGCAGCAGGTATACAGACTTAATCTTGCATATGAAGGCATAGAAGAAAACAATAAAGCGGGTGATGCTGTTTTATCCATTACGGCGAAGGATGCGGCAGGAAATGATATAGACCTTACGGGATATACCATAAATATTAAACCGACCGATCAGTCCGATACATATTACGATGTTAATCCCGGGGAGATAAATGTAATTAAAGAAACCGGAGAAATAATCTTCGGTGAGGATGTATATAATGTCCTTAAGGTGGCTGAAGATATAGAAGTCAAGTATGCCAAGACTAAATTCGACGTGGATGATTTAAGACCTGAACATTATTTTGACTGTACCCAGTATACCGATCAGCCGGACGGAACCGTCAAGACGGTCGATTATACACAGCCTGAAGGTGGACAGGGTATATATTATGAGGTTAACTTTAATCAGAGCATTAAGGTCAACCTTGAAGGAAAAGACCTTATCTCTTCCAAAATCGGAAACAGAATCAACGATCTTATATATACGCTTCAGGATTTAAAAGATGCTGAGGATTCTCAGGCAAAACTTAAGAAGATGCTTGAAGATACTCAATATTCTTCCGATGATGCGGCAGTTGAACAGATCAATAAAATGATTAAAGAGATTGATATAGAGATAGCTGTAAAAAAAGAAAACTTACAAAAAACCTTCTCCGGAAATATTACTAATTTTCAGGACTATCTTGCCGAAATATCGGCAGTTCAGTCCGATATAGGAAGCCGTATGACAAAGCTTTCCATGGTAAAGACAAGAGTTGAAGAACAGTATGCTTCGTTTAAAGAACTTAAATCTCAAAATGAAGATATGGAAACAGAAGAAATAGTTACCGATTTCAATGAAGCAAACCTTGTATATGAGTCGGCACTTGCCGCAACGAGCAATGTAATGGATAAGACTTTGCTTGATTATCTGTAGGATTAGTTGTATTATATAAGTATGTAATAATAACATGCGAGGAGGATAATGGGATGGTAGCAGAAACTAAATTTTTTGGAACTGTTGATATTGAGGATGATAAGATTATCGAGTTCCCTATGGGAATCATAGGCTTTGAAAACTTCAAGAAATTTGCTTTAATATATGATAAGGATCAGGAGGAGAGATCTCCTATTAGTTGGCTTCAATCTATGGATGAACCGCTTTTGGCTCTTCCGGTTGTGAGTCCGCTTGATATACTCGGAGAGTATAATCCGATTATCGAGGACGAACTTACAAAGATAATAGGAAACCCGGCAGATGCTGATTTGCTTATTCTTGTAAGTATGACTATACCTTCGGATATTACTAAGGTGACTGCAAACCTTAAAGCACCGTTTATAATAAATGCCAAGGACGGAAAGGCTATGCAGGTTATAGTTGAAAATCAGGATTACGATATAAGATTCAATGTATATGATTTTGTAGAAAAGCTTAAGAAAAAGGAAGGTGAGTAGTATGCTGGCACTTTCAAGAAAACAGGGCGAATCCATCATGATAGGTAACGACATCGAAATCAGCATACTCGAGATAAAGGGTGAGCAGATTAAGATAGGAATTTCCGCACCAAAGAGCATACCTGTATACAGAAAAGAAATCTATGTACAGATACAGGAAGCTAATAAGGAAACAGTTAACTCACTTGATGTTGAAAGCCTTAAAAAATTATTGTAAAAATTTTTATAAGCTAAAAACGAATGCGATAAAAAATATAGACAATTTTGCAATAAAAGTGTAAACTTTTATATATATCTTGACGATATAAGATGTAGCAGTATTGACGATTAGCCTGAGATTATGGATATTCTCGGGCTTAGGTTCTCTACGGAAATATTAAAAATACCGTAGAAAAACACATGGAGGTGGAAGAAATGGCAATTGAAGGAATCAGAAGTGCGGTGGGAAGCGGTTATACACCAAGAACCAGCCAGCCAAGTGCGGATATAACTGTATCGACATCCGGCGGTAGCCAGGTTAAGGTGGAAAATGCTATACCGCAGGCTGAAGAAAAGGGTATGGGATATAGTTCGAATTCTGAGCAGGAAAAGAAAAGGCAGGATGAGGCTGCTGTTCAAACTGACGGAAAAGAAATTCCTACCGAAAAAATTAAATCGGCAGTTGACAGTCTTAACAAGAAGATTGCTATGAGACATACAAACTGCAGCTTTAAGTATCATGATGATACAAACCGTATATCAATTACGGTAAGGGATAGCGATACTGATGAGATTATACGTGAGATTCCGCCTGAAAAAGCTCTGGATATGCTTGCAAAGGCATGGGAACTTGCGGGTCTTATGGTTGACGAGAAGAGGTAATTTTGTATTAAGAAAGGAGTGATTACATGGCTAGAGTAAGAATGACCGGTCTTGCATCAGGACTTGACACTGAAAGCATGGTTAAAGAGCTGGTAAATGCAAGTTCGACAAAAGTCAATCAGGCAATAAAAGACAAACAAAAAGCCGAATGGAAAAAAGAAGCCTGGCAGGATCTTAATACAAAATTATATAATTTTTATAAGAATGATTTGAACACTTTCAGGATGCCAAGTACCTATAGCAAGAAAAAGACTACACTTAGTGATGAAAGTAAAGTTTCTGTGACAGCCGGTTCGGGCACCACCAATGGTACTCATACGGTATCCGTTAAGCAGATAGCTTCATCAGCATACCTTACTGGTGCCAATATCAAGAGTGGAGATAAGACATATACGGCTACTAATGATGCTACTGTATCTACCGATTTTGCGGATATGAAGGATGCAAACGGTAACAGTCTTGGCCTTGAGGGACAGACCATCAGATTTACTGCAGATCAGGAGGGACTTCCT
>DFDU01000080.1 GCA_002369325.1 Lachnospiraceae bacterium UBA3820 | reverse complement strand
GATGAGATTCACCGTTTTAACAAAGCTCAGCAGGATTATCTTTTGCCGTTTGTTGAAGACGGAACAGTTATACTTATCGGTGCAACTACCGAAAATCCTTATTTTGAGGTCAACAGTGCACTTGTATCGCGTTCGACGATATTTCAATTAAAACCACTGACAAAAGAAAATATTGAAGTTTTGATAAGACGAGCCGTAACCGATGATGAAAAGGGTATGGGTTCTTATGATGCAATTATAACCGACGATGCAGTGAGTTTTCTCGCCGATGTTTCCGAAGGTGATGCAAGAACGGCTCTTAATGCTGTAGAACTCGGAATTTTATCAACAGAGCGTGATAAAAAAACAGGGAAAATAATTATTGATGTAAGTGTTGCCGAAGAATGTGTTCAAAGACGAAATATAAAGTACGACAAGGACGGCGATAACCATTATGATACCATTTCGGCATTTATAAAAAGTATGCGTGGTTCTGACCCGGATGCTGCAGTATACTATCTTTCCAAGATGCTTTATGCAGGTGAGAGCGTAACATTTATAGCAAGAAGGATTATGATATGTGCATGTGAGGATGTAGGAAATGCAGATCCTCAGGCTATCGTTGTGGCAAATGCATGTGCTCAGGCTGTTGAAAGAGTTGGAATGCCCGAGTCACAGATTATACTGGCTCATGCTGCTATATATGTGGCATGTGCACCAAAGAGTAATTCGATTGTAAATGCCATATTTGCGGCAAACAAAGCGGTCAGGGAAACAGGAAATGCGACCGTTCCGAACCATTTAAGAGATGCCCATTATTCAGGTTCCAAAAATCTTGGAAATGTCGGATATAAATATGCACATGATTATCCTAATCATTATGTTAAACAACAATATCTTCCTGATGCAATTGTCGGAAGTACTTTTTATGAACCGGGAGATAACGGCTATGAAAGGGATATAAAAGAATGGTTAAAATACATAAAAGATGAAAATTAATAAAATCTTAAGGTTTTATCTTATATATTTATAAATTACTATTTTATATAATGCTTATGTAATAATCAGTTATTATAAGGAGTTTTGTTATGAAGAAGAAAATCAAAATCATTATTGCAATTATAGTTGTACTTGCCATAGCGGGTGGTGCGACTGCGTATTTTCTTTTAAAAGGAAATGATGATGAAGTTTCGGACGAGCTTGTATTTGTCAGCTCAGTCGAAAACATTATGGGAACAGGGGTGTCGGTTGACAGCAGATATATGGGTATTGTCGAAACTCAGGAAACCAAAAAGGTTAATCCTGACAGTGACAAAAAGGTTAAGACACTTTATGTCAAAGTAGGAGATGAAGTCAAAAAGGGAGACCTTTTGTTTGAGTATGATACAGAGTCGATGCAGTTAAAATTAAGACAGCTTCAGCTTGAACTTCAAAACATAAATAACGGTATAGCTACGCTTAATCAACAGATAGCGGAGGCTGTAAAGGAAAGAGATGAGGCACCGGCTGAAAGCAAGATAGAATATACAGCAAATATACAAAATCTTCAGGCTCAGGTAAATCAATCAAATTATGATGCCAGTTCAAAGCAACTTGAGATAGACAGACAGCAGGCTGCGATTGATAATAACAAGGTTGTATCGCCAATGGATGGTGTTGTTAAGGAGCTAAATGAGTCAGTGGCAACCGGTGGAGGTTCATCTGAAGAATTTGGGGCGGACTCGGGATATAGCTATAACAGTACAACTGAGGATAAAGCTTACATAACAATTATGGCAAACGGTGAGTACAGAATTAAAGGTACAGCCAGCGAAATGAATGTGAGAAGTATGTCAATAGGTGATTCGGTTATTGTTCATTCAAGATTGGATGATACTCTTTCATGGAAGGGAACAATACAAAGCATAGACCTTGAACATACCGAAGCAAATAACAATAACGGTTATTATGATGGTGGAGGAGCAGAATCCGCAAGCAATTATCCGTTTTATGTATCACTTGAAAATATGGATGGTCTAATACTTGGTGAGCATGTCTATATCGAGCCGGATTACGGTCAGGGACAAATCAAGGAAGGATTATGGTTAAGTGAGTTTTATATTGTGCAGGAAGACGGAAATGCATATGTATGGGCTGAAAACTCAAAAGGCAGAATAGAAAAAAGAAAAGTTGAATTGGGAGAATATGATGAGGATCTAATGAGATATTTGATAGTTTCGGGTCTTTCAAATGAAGATTATATTGCATATCCGGAAGAAAGAATCAAAGAAGGTATGAAAACCACCAGAAATTATGAAGATGTAATGCAATATGAGGATTACGGTAATGAGGGCATGGAAGAAGGCGGAGGAGACGGCGAAGTCATGTATGATGAGGATGGTAATGTAATCATGTATGACGCAAACGGAAACCTTATCAAATTTGATGACGAAGGAAATATGTATGATGAAAACGGAAATATGATTTCCTATGACGAAGAGGGAAATATAATATATTTGGATGGAGTGGCTACGGGCTCTGACGGAGTGATGCAATTTTCTCCGGAAGAAGATGTATCAGAGGATACCGTCTCTGATGAAGAGGGGGCACAATAATGTTACTTGAAATAAAAAATATATATAAAAATTATATTCAAGGCAATATGGAAGTCCCGGTTTTAAAAAATATCAATCTTTCCGTGGAAGAAGGAGAATATCTTGCCATTATGGGTCCATCCGGTTCGGGTAAATCAACGCTTATGAATATCATAGGCTGTATTGATAAGCCGACTTCCGGGATTTATATGCTGGACGGACAGGAGATAAATAATCTTAGGGATAAAGAACTTTCATTTGTCAGAAATAAGCAGATAGGATTTGTGTTCCAGACTTTTAATCTTATGCCAAGACAGTCCGCTCTTGAAAATGTAGCACTTCCGTTGTTGTATGCAAAAGTGCCGAAAAGGGACAGAAAAAAGATGTGCCTTGAGGCTCTTGACATGGTCGGGCTTTCCGAAAGAGTAAATTTTAAGCCGACTCAGCTTTCCGGTGGTCAGAAGCAAAGAGTTGCGATAGCCAGAGCTATGGTTAACCAGCCGAAGATTCTTCTTGCTGATGAGCCTACCGGTGCACTTGATTCAAAATCCGGAATTCAGGTTATGAAGCTTTTCAGGGAGCTTCATGAACGGGGAACCACTATAATTATGATAACTCACTCTGATGAGATAGCCGGATATGCGGACAGAATGGTTAAAATTATAGACGGTGAGCTCGTTGATTCTTTTGGCAATAAAATAAATGACGATATATCCGGGCAGAAAAATGAAGAAGTATATACTCCTGACGTAGAAGAATTAAGCGGACAGGAGGTGGAGCGATGAGTACCAGAAAAAAAATAATAATCGGATTGGTAGTATCAGTTATTGTTATCGGTGCGGTAGTTGTGATATTACATTTCCTTAAAAAGAAAAATGCCAACAGCAAAACGATAGATGTTTATCCTGTAAGTATAATTGGCCAGGACGGAAGCTGTTTTGGAAACAGCAGTACGATAAGCGGTAATGTTTCCGTAAACATGGAACAAAAAATCTATCCGATTAAAACTCAAAAAATTAAGGAAATATATGTAAAAGAAGGCGATTCGGTTAAAGCGGGGGATGTAATTATCGAATATGATACGACTGCTCAAAACCTTTCGCTTCAGACAAAGAAGACAGAAGTTGAGATTGCAAGGACGGATGTTCTGGTCGCGGAAAGACAGCTTGAAGAATTATATAAGATTGTTCCTGTAGAGGAAATGCCCCAACCTGAGCCTGAACCTACAACGGAAGCAATAACGGAAGAAACAACCGCTGAAAATCCAATAAGCACTTCAACGGATGCTCTATCGGCAGAAACAGGTACGGAAGCACCGGTTTCGGATAGCGGTATCGAAAATCAGGAAGAAATTCCTGAGGATTCCGGGTCGGAAGACTTCGAAATGACATATACAAGAGATGAATTAAATAAGGCAATAAAAGATAAACAAAATGAAATTAAAAATCTTAATACAAAATACCAGCTTCAACAGGTAGAGTGTGAGATAATGGAATATCAGCTCTCTACGGGACAGGTTGTTGCCAATTTTGACGGAGTGGTAAAATCAGCAGTAGATGAGGAAAACGCACTTGCTGAAAATACAGCAATGATAGTATTAAGCGGAACTTCGGGTTATACGGTTAAAGCATCAATAGGAGAGATGTCGCTTAATAAAGTATCATTGGGCGATTCTGTTGAGCTTTATTGTTATGATACAGGCATGTATTATAACGGAACAATAACGGACAAAATACTTATTCCTGCAAGCAGTGGAGATTATTACGGCGGAGGTGTAACCCAAACCTATTATCCGATTGTTATAACAATAGATGATGCCGAAGACCTTGAACAGGGCATGTATATGGAAATAACTCTGCATAACAATGAAGAGGAATCCGGATCCTCCATATATCTTCCTTTGGCTTTTGTAAAGAGAGATAATGATAATTATTATGTCATGAAGGAAGAAAACGGAAAACTTAAGAAGGTTTATGTTAAAACCGGAAAGATTATGTGGGGAGAAACGATAGAGATTAAGTCAGGTATAAGTATGGAGGATTATGTGGCATTTCCGTATGCAAGCAGTGTCGAAGAAGGAACAAAAACCAAGCATAGCGAGGATATAGAAGGATTATACTATTAAAGGAAAGGAAGGAATAAAGCTTTGATTGAAAATATAAGATTATCATTTCAGGGAATATGGGC
>DFDU01000065.1 GCA_002369325.1 Lachnospiraceae bacterium UBA3820 | reverse complement strand
GACCTTTATCAAGTTTTTCCGTTACCTGCTCAGTGTCTCCACTGGTAATGTGGTATGTAAATCCGGGATATTTGTTTTTTAGTTTGCGGATTTCCCTTGAAAGATACCTTATCTGATAGCTTTCGGCAAGTCCAAAGTAGATATCGCCTCCTGTAATGTCGTCAAGGGTAATGAATTCCTGTTCTATCCGGTCAGCCATCGCAATAAGATCCTCCGCACGATCGCGAAGAAGCATGCCCTCATCAGTCAGGGATATGCTGAAGCTATGGCGTGTGAAAAGCTTCTTTCCAAGTTCTTCTTCAAGTGATTTTAATGTCTTTGAAAGTGTAGGTTGTGTAACATGAAGTATGTCTGCCGCCTTTGTCATGTTTTCTTCCCTCGCTACAGCCAGGAAGTATCGAAGACTTTTGATTTCCATGGGAGCCTCCTTTCGTTCTTTGGTATTCCATTTTGGAATATCACGATATTCATTTTATTCATTAGCAAAGAATTCGTCAAGCTTATATAATAAATATACAAGCTTTAAAATGTGAAGTAATAATTAATGTTCGGAGGTTAAATACTATGATAACAAAAGAAAAACTCAAACTGGTAACCGAGTGGGATAAAACATTTCCTAAAAGCGATAAGGTTGAGCATAGCAAGGTAACCTTTGTAAATCGATACGGCATAACACTTGCGGCGGACATGTATGTACCCAGGGATAAAAGTGGCATTCTTCCTGCAATTGCCGTATGTGGACCATTCGGTGCGGTAAAGGAACAATGCAGCGGATTGTATGCACAGACTATGGCAGAAAGGGGCTTTCTTACGATTGCATTTGATCCTTCATTTACCGGAGAAAGCGGCGGCAATGTCAGATATATGGCTTCTCCTGATATCAATACCGAGGATTTCATGGCGGCGGTTGATTTTCTCTCATTGAACGACAGAGTGGATTCTGACAAAATCGGAATCATAGGTATCTGCGGATGGGGAGGAATGGCGATAAATGCAGCCGCTCTTGACACAAGAATCAAGGCTACGGTCGCTATGACAATGTATGATATGACCAGAGTAAATGCCAGGGGGTATTTTGACTCGGAAGATAGCGAGGAAGAAAGATACCAGCACAGAGCAGCCATGTGTGCTCAGAGACTTGCAGACCTTAAGGCAGATGACTATAAGCTCGGTGGCGGAGTAGTCGATCCTCTCCCTGAGGATGCACCTTTCTTCGTAAAAGATTACTACGATTATTATAAAACCGGCAGAGGCTATCACAAGAGAAGCCTTAATTCAAACGGCGGTTGGAACGTCATAGGATGTGAGTCTTTTATGAATCAGCCGATTCTTAAATACAGCAACGAAATAAGGAGCGCAGTTCTTCTTGTACACGGAGAAAAAGCTCATTCCTGCTATTTCTCAAAAGATGCATTTGCGGATATGACAGCAGACAGTAAGTATACTGATAACAAAGAACTGATGATTATTCCTGATGCGGTTCATACTGATTTGTACGATGGCGGAGACAAGGAATATATTCCGTTTGACAAGCTTCAGTCATTTTTTGAAGAAAACCTATAATACATTACATAACGGTGGCTTTAAGTCGAAAGATTTATTGCCTCCGTTTTTTTATTTTTTAAAATTATGAACAATTCTCTGATTTTATTGACATATTTTACCTGCTTATAGTAAAATTAACTTTATACATTAATTAGTTAAACACAGGGGGGTGTTACGATGAAACAGATATTCGGAATGAGCAGTACAGGCAACTTATCCGAAGCTGTAAGAGGGATTGTGAATCCAAAAGGACTTATTATGTTTTCTTCCGAAAAAAATTTCGAAAGGCATGTTCAGGAACTTGCACAAATGTTTCCGGGAGTACCAAGCATCGGCTGTATAGCCATGAGCTACAGTACGTCCGTTTGTGAAGAAGGGGTTTCGGTAACAGCATTTACGGAAGGAGTCGAAATCGCAGCAAATGTTTTGCCTAATGTTTCCGTTAAACCTGCAGAGCATATCAAAAACCTTGCCGATGATATAAGCAAAATAAGACCCGGCAGAGACAATACTGTTCTTATAGATTTATGTTCGGGCAATGACGCCGTTGCCTTAACTTCAATGAACAGTCTTTTAAAGAAAAACAGTATATCGCTTATGGGAGGAACCGGAGCTCCGGGAAAACTGTCCGCTAACGGCATTTGCTACGAGGATGCTTTGGTTTATATGATTATTAAAAATCTAGGCGGAAAAGTAAAGGTTTACAAAGAAAATATTTATAAGCCGATGGATCAGTATCGTTTTGTTGCCTCGAAAACCGACAGGTCAAAATACTATATGGGCGAGCTTGACGGAAAGCCTGCAAAAAATGTATATATAAATACACTCGGTATCAAGGAATCCGATATTCAAACGCAGACATTTAAAAATCCTTTCGGTAAAATCGTAGGTGATGACATACGAATAATATCGATTAAAGAGGTTTCAGGAAACGGACTATGTTGTTTCAGACAGGTAAACGACTCAGACGTCCTTACATTGCTCGAGCTTAAAGACTACCGACAGGTGGCTCAGGAAACCGTTGATTCCATTAGAGCGGATTTTTCAAGTATCTCCGCAATGTTTTCCGTTAACTGTCTGTTTAGATATATTTTATTTAATGATAACGGCATTTGGAATGATTATCACCGCTCTCTGTCACAGCTTAGCAGTTCATATTGCGGATTTGTAGGCTACGGCGAGCATTATAATAACCAGTTTGTTAATCAGACCATGACCTGTGTCGTGTTTGAGTAAGGAGGTACATTGTATATGTTTGGAAAGAAAAAAAGACAGATTCAAAATTCATACGAAAACAATTCAGCATATAATGCAGTACCTGAAAAAAAAGATACATACCCGATTAAATATATCGTTGAAAATCTTCGTGACTATGAAAAGGTTCTCGCTGAAAATGAAGTTGATTCCATGTCAGAAATGCGCAGTCTCGAAAACTCTTTTATAGACATTATGAATAACAACACCATTATGAAGGAACGTCTTGACAATTTTGCCGACGTTTTTACGGAGATGCGAAAAAGTGTATCCAAATTTGATGATGTTAAGGAAGGAATTGTCAATTCAGTTGAATATGCAAAGGATACTGTTTCAGGATTAAAGGGCAGTTCCGAATCCGTAAAATCCACCTTTAGCGATATGCAGACCGATTTTGGCAAATTTGAAATTGCCGTTAACTCTATCGAAAATTGTATGCAGCAAATAATAAGTGTAGCCGGACAGACAAATATGCTCGCGTTGAATGCGTCAATAGAAGCAGCGCGTGCCGGAGAAGCAGGAAAAGGCTTCGCTGTCGTAGCTGAACAGGTAAGGAATCTTGCCGAACAGATAAATATCCTTTCTGCCGATATTCAGGGAAGCTTAAAAGATGCCAAAAATGAGACAGCAAACTTTTCACATAATATCGAGCTTTCTATGGAAACACTCGATAAGAGCATGAAAGATGTTGATAAAGCAACCAACACCTTTGCTTTAATTACCGAAAGCGCAAACGCTGCCGATGCGGTTCAGGATGAAATATCCGAGGCGGCCAAAAATGTAGACGATGACTTCATAGAGATTAACCGTGCATACGATGCAATAAATAAAAATTATGATAATCTTATGTCACATATCCAGAATGTAAACAATCTCGGAACAACCAAATCCGGTGTATTCGAAGATATGGACAATCTGATTACGCAAATATTGCCTATAGTCGAAGGTTAAAATGTCTTTTAAAAAGTTCTCACTTATGTGAGAGCTTTTTTATTGTTGAAATTGTCGAAAAAACATTAAAAAGCTTTTATTTTTTTGATACTTGTGATATAATTCTATTTTAGTAACGTGTCTGTTTTAAAACCGGCACACTGGCAATAAATTTATAACACAAAAACGGCATATATGGGGCAGAATATGTCGTTCTTTCAGGGAGGAGATATTGATGTTCGGAAAAAAGCAAAATCTTTCGCAGGGAGTCGATTATCAGTTTCAAGAGCTCACTGCCGAGTTGGAAAAATACAAAGCCGAGTCGGCTTTAAACTACAAGATGCTCGAGTCAATAAACAATAATGCACATCTTGCTGTTTGGATGTCATATTTTGACGAGAAGGGAAATCAGGTAAGCGTTCATTTTACAGATGAGATGAGAAGAAGTCTCGGATATTCTTATAACGAACTACCGGACACAATTGATTCACTCGGTTCTCTCATTCACCCGGACGATAGCGAGGAGGTTTTTGCCGCATACGGAAATGCTGTTGCAAACGCAAATGCGGCCTATGATATTAAATACAGACTTAAGTTAAAAAACGGTGAATACCATATCTTCCACGCTACAGGCGAATGCTTAAGAAGACCGAACGGTATTCCGGAGGTATTTATCGGAACATTCATAGATATAGACGATAAGCTGAAAACGGAAGCCAAACTTGAACATGATACAAGAAGACAGTATGCAGTTGATAAAATGATGCTTGAAGGTTCATGGAGTCTTGACCTGTCTCAGGGTGCCATCGATGATCCAAATACACCTATGGTATTCTCAAATCAGTTTAAAAAACTTCTCGGATACAGCAATTCGGTTGATTTTCCTGATGTTATGTCATCATGGTTAACCAAGATACATCCGGATGATGTAGAGGGCGCAGCCGGTCTTATGGCCAAGCAAATGGCCGATCCGACAGGTGATACAGTATTTGATATGGAATACCGTATACAGCACAAGAGCGGTGAATACAAATGGTTCAGAGCTTCCAGCTATGTTGTATTCTCGCCAAGCAAGGAGCCGCTTATGGCTGCCGGAACCATACTTGATATAACCGAAGAAAAGGAAGCAAAGGAACGTTTTGAATCAGAGCTTGCTCCTGATATCATAAGTCTTAAAAACAAGATTGCCGATATCACGAAAACCGTAGATGATGCCGCAAGCGAGATGCAGGATGTTGCTCTTCGTCAAACCGAAATTGCATCAGCTTCTCAGGAAATCGAGGCTTCGGTTGATGCTTCCATGAATATCATAAAAAGCATCGAGAGTATCGCAGCGCAGACCAATCTGCTTTCACTTAATGCAAGTATAGAAGCTG
>DFDU01000126.1 GCA_002369325.1 Lachnospiraceae bacterium UBA3820 | reverse complement strand
ACATTTTAAAAGTAATAATAGAAACCTGTCTTTTGACTGAAGAAGAAAAAATCAAGATGTGTGAGATAGTAACTGAATCCGGAGCGGATTATATCAAGACTTCCACCGGTTTTTCAACAGCGGGGGCAACCTTTGAAGATATTGAACTGTTCAAAAAATATGTCGGTTCAGATGTTAAAATTAAAGCTGCGGGAGGAATCTCATCTATGGAAGACGCAGAGCATTTTATGAAGCTTGGTGCCGACAGGCTCGGTACAAGCAGGATTGTAAAGATAGTCAAAGGATTGGTATGAAACGGAGCAGGAAAAATGCAAATGAAACTAAAAAGATATTTAATATATTTTTTATCAATTTTAATATTGGTTTTATCTTCATGCGGTAAGAAGTCTGTCACTGAGGAGACTTCAGAAACCGAAAAGGATACTACAGAAATTATAACTACCGGGCAGACTACTACCGAAGAACCAACCACAGAGGAACCAAAGGAAGAAAATCCTATTGATTTTAAGTCCTACTGGGAGATTGATAAAAATGTATATGCATATATAGAGATTCCTGAAACACGTATAGCCGAACCGATATTGCAAAGTGATGATGAACAGCCGGAGGATTATTACTTAGAGCATAATCTTGATGGAAGTACAGGTTACCCGGGCTGCATCTATACACAGCGACTTAACAGTAAGGATTTTAACGATTACAATACAATTATCTATGGTCACAATATGAAAAACGGTGATGGTTTTCGTGACCTGCATATGTTCAGTGACAAAGAATTTTTTGATAACAATAAATATGTATATATTTATACACCTGATGAGCTCCTTACATATGAAATATTTGCAGCCTATGAATTTACGGATGATCATATATTATATGCCTATGATTTTTCTACAAAAAAAGGATATCAGGAATATATCGATATGCTAAAAAATTATGGTAGCGGTTATTTTCGTGATGTAGAAAAGCTTACGACCGATGATAGAATAATAACGCTATCGACCTGTACGAGTATTGATATAAAAAGATATCTTGTTCAGGCAAAACTTGTAGATAAAAAGGAATTGTTATTAAGGTAAAAGAGAATGCTTATCATTTATTTTGTTATAATCAATTTAATAGCATTTATCCTCTATGGTATAGACAAGAAAAAAGCCATTAGGGATAAGTTTCGCATACCTGAGCGTGTGCTGATATTTGTTGCGGTTATCGGCGGAGCTTTAGGCGCATTTCTCGGGATGCATATTTTTCATCATAAGACAAAAAAGAAAAAGTTTTATATAACGATACCGGTTTTTTTGATTCTCTGGATTGTGCTTATTATATGGGGATATTATCAAAATCATCATATAGTTATCACGAAATACAATTATCAAAATGACAAGATAGACGAAGCACTTGACGGTTATACCATAGTTCAGGTTTCCGATTTGCATAATCAATCTTTTGGTTTTAATGAAAAAATTCTTATAGTAAAAATTAAGAATGAAGATCCCGACATAATTGTTGTGACCGGAGATACGATTGATTCCGCACACACAAGCTATAATAGATCATTAAATTTTTTAAAGGAAATAAGTGAGCTGGCACCGGTTTATTTCATAACAGGTAATCATGAAAAATGGCTTGAGAAAAAGAAACCTGAGAAGATAAATGCCTTTTATAAGGATATAGAAGAAGCAGGAATAAATATTATAGATAATGAAGTTGTCGAAATATCCGATGGATTCTATCTTATCGGTCTTGCGGATGATGAACTCGGAGGTTCGAGGTTAAGGGAACTTACGGAAAATCTGCCGAATGACAGCCTTAAAATCCTTCTTGCACATGAACCGAAGTATTATGATAATTATTCTTCTTGCGGTGTTGATCTTGTTCTTACCGGGCATGTACATGGAGGTCAGTTTATTATTCCGGGAAAGGGAGGATTTGTATCGCCGGAGTTCACATTCTTTCCGGAGCTTTATGAGGGAGAGCATATTTACGGCAACACAACCATGATTATAAGCAGGGGACTTGGGAATAGTCTTATACCGCTTAGAATCAACAATTATCCGGAGCTTGTTGTGGTAAGACTTAACAAGAAATAGCAGGCAGGGAAAAACAGAAAAGTAAAGAATAATAATAACATGGAACTTAAAAAAACAGTGTTAAACTTACAGAGGAAATAAAAAATGAAACAGGACAGTATTTATAAAAAAGTTTTTACGCTTGCGATTCCTATGATGATTCAAAACGGAATTACCAATGCGGTAGGGCTTGTAGACAATATAATGGTAGGAAGTCTCGGAACGGAGAATATGACGGCTGTCTCGATTGTGGGACAGCTGATATTTGTATTTAATCTTGCTGTTTTCGGTGGACTTTCGGGGCCGGGAATCTATGGAGCCCAATACTATGGACATGGAGACGAGGAAGGTGTAAAAAATATATTTCGTCTCAAATGGTGGATAGCTTTATTCTGCATATTAAGCGGTATAGCAGTGTTTATATTTGCAGGCACAGCTCTGATAAAACGATATCTTACCGGAGAGGGAAATGATATAGATCCTGAATTAACGCTTGGTTATGCAAAGCAGTATCTGGATATAATGCTTATCAGCTTTTTCCCGTTTGCGATAACGCAGGTTTATGCAAGTTCTCTAAGGGAAACGGGAGACAGTGTGAAGCCCATGATTGCCGGTATAATGTCCGTGCTTACGGATGTTGTGCTCAACTATCTTTTGATATACGGCAAATTCGGATGCCCTAAGCTTGGCGTAAGAGGAGCTGCCATAGCGACAGTTATTGCAAGATTTGTCGAGCTTTCGGTTGTAATAATCTGGTCACATGCAAAGAGTGATATACATACATTTTTAAAGGGTGTTTACAAGACAGTAAAGATACCCGGCGAAGTGGTGAAAAAGGTTTTGATAAAAAGCTATCCGATCTTTTTCAATGAATTTTTCTGGGCAGGCGGAATTGCCATGCTTACCCAGGTTTATTCAAGACGCGGACTTGATGTTGTAGCGGGGCTAAATATTTCCAATGCCATATGTAATCTTTTGAATGTGGTATTTGTCGCTCTCGGAAGTGCGATAGGTATTATATCGGGGCAAATGCTTGGAGCATCGGAATTTGAAAAGGCAAGAAAATCTGCCATTAAGCTTATGTGGTTTGCGGGAGGAATCTGTGTTATCCTGACGGTAATTCTTATAAGCATTTCGGGAGTATTTCCAAGAATCTACAATACCACGGAAGACGTTAGGAACTATGCAACAAACTTTATAATAGTAACAGCCGTTTTTTTCCCAATCCAAAGTTGTCTGAATGCGCTTTATTTTACACTTCGCTCGGGTGGAAAAACCGTATTGACATTCTTTTTTGACAGTGTATTTTCCTGGGCAGTTTCGGTTCCGGTGGCGATGCTGGTTTGTACATTTTCGAGTCTTCCGATATTACCGATATTTATTATTGTGCAATCGCTTGATATAATAAAGCTGATTGTCGGATACATACTTGTAAAAAAAGGAATATGGATTACAAATTTGGTTGAATAAGCAAAAATGAATGCTTTTGGACAAATTGTTGTCAGAACATATGTAATTATATTTTGTTATATACAATTGATTAATCAATTGTTATAATAATTTCATTAAGGTCGGTCTTTTTTAATAAATAAAAGATTACCGAGTATAAAAAAGGAGAAAGTATATGATTGCCTCATTTTTCTCAACATTTTCCGCAGGCTGGTTTATTACCAATGTGATGTTGATAATCGGTCTCTGGAAGATTTTTAAAAAATGTAAAAAACCCGGATGGTGGGCCTTTATCCCGGCATTTCGTGAGTATCAGCTTGCAAAATGTGCAAATAGAGAAAATGAAGGACGTATGTATTTGCTGATTGTGGCATTGACTTATGTTCTTGGATTTGTCACTAAGATAATAGGTGGCATGGATACAAAATTTGTGGATGATCATATTTTCGGTATGACACTTTTGCTTGGGGTCTTAATGACAATCTATATTGCCAATTTGGTCTATTCAATCAGAATTTTTTCGGGAGTGTTTTTATTGTTCGGCGTGAGTAAACGCTGGATGTGGCTTGTTATTCTTTTAGGAAGCTTTTTCCCTTCTTTCCTTTTGGGAGTAAAGAAAAAGTATCAGCCTTTATTTATCTACATTGACCCTTTGGATAATGAAGGTGCGGCACTTTCGGGTTTAAAGGCAGAAGCTATGGAAAGCGGGCTTACGGTCAATATAGAAGAACGTACAGCAATGGACTTTTTCAAGAAAAGATATTTGCTTCGTGATATTCATTTAAATATTGAGCCGGGGCATATGGTACTTTTACTTGGCGGCTCAGGTGCCGGTAAGACCACGTTCGTAAATGCAGTTAACGGTTATGAAAAAGCCAAGGCCGAGATAATTCTTAACGGTTCAAGCATTTATGATGATTACGGAAAAATGAAATATAAAATAGGCTTTGTTCCTCAAATTGATTTGATGCGCGGAAACGATTCGGTATTAAGAACGCTTCTTGACTCGGCCAAATTAAGACTTCCGGCAGATATGCATGCGAGTCAAAGAAGGGAGAGGGCGGAAGAGGCATTGAAATTCTTCGGACTTGAACCGGTTAAGGACAGATTATGCGACAAGCTTTCAGGAGGTCAAAGAAAGAGACTGTCTATTGCGATGGAATATATTGCAAATCCGGATCTTTTTATACTTGATGAGCCTGACTCGGGACTTGACGGAGTTATGGCAAGAGAGCTTATGGAAGGCTTAAGGAAGATTGCCGACCGGGGTAAGATAGTAATAGTGATTACACATTCTCCTGACAGAGTTATTGATTTGTTCGATGATGTTATCGTGCTGGCTAAGGATTCAAAGCTTACGGGCAGACTTACATATTTCGGACCTATAGATGAGGCTAAAAAATTCTTCGAGAGAGATAAAATGGAAAAGATTGTTCTTCGAATCAACAGAGAAGAAGAAGGCGGAGAAGGTTTGGCTGATGTATTTATAGAAAAGTATGCGGAGGTGTGCCATGGCTGATATAGAAGTAAAAAAGCGTAGTGAGCGCTATCGCGGACGTATAACTCAGATCCCGATATACATTGGAAAATGCTTCAGAATGTTTGTATATCAAAGTGACTGGAAGGTTATACCTTTGGCATCATTTATAGCAATGATCGTTGCTGTAGTTGTAAGAAAGAGCTTCTATGTAACTATGGAGGGAACTACAAAAGGAGCCCTGGCACTTATGAGTGTTGCACTTTGGAATGGTTTCTTTAATTCCATACAGGTTGTATGTAGGGAAAGAAGTATCATAAAACGAGAACACAGATCAGGTATGCACATAAGTTCATATATATTTGCGCATATGGTATATCAGCTTTTTATATGCGTTATCCAGACAGTAACAACCTTACTGGTATTTATGTATATGGATGTTAAGTTCCCAAGTGACGGAGTGGTAAGTGATTATTTTCTGCTTGATATGTTTGTTACATTGCTTCTTGTTACTTATTCGGCGGATATGCTGTCGCTCTTTTTATCAAGTATAGTAAAGAGCACGACTGCAGCTATGACGATTATGCCACTTGTGCTTATGGTACAGCTTATTTTCTCAGGCTGTATGTTTTCACTTCCTAAGGGAATTAAACCTCTTTCAAATTTTATGATTTCAAATCATGCGACTGCATGTATATGTGCGGAGGCAAATTATAATTCTTTACCATCAAGCTCAGGTTGGAATATGCTTAAAAAGATGTCCCAGAGAGATGACGCAGA
Source organism: Lachnospiraceae bacterium UBA3820 (assembly GCA_002369325.1). Classification (GTDB taxonomy): domain Bacteria; phylum Bacillota; class Clostridia; order Lachnospirales; family Lachnospiraceae; genus Coprococcus_C. Next base: position 31,585 of record DFDU01000126.1, on the reverse strand, counting down.
TCCTAAAATAAAGAGTATGGTTGCTGAGATGGAGCTTACGGGACAGGATGAAATAATAAAGATAGAAACGGCAAAATCAAATTTTGATAAGGATTATGAAAGTACATATATAAATGTAAAATATCATTGGAGATTTATGTTTGCCATGTCATTTATTTTTGCAGGGCTGTCGGTTGTTGCATTGGAGTTTATAGATAAAGACAAGCGGTAAATATAAAAATATTGATATTTCAAATTAAATGATTTATATTATTTGTATCATTTTTGAAATCATAAATAAATTAATTTTATGATTTTGATAAAAATAAAAAAGACTAGGGAGAAAAAATATGAGTATTAAAATCGGTATTATGGGCTACGGAAATTTAGGAAGAGGTATCGAATGTGCCATCAGGCAAAATGATGACCTTGAACTTGTAGCCGTATTTACAAGAAGAAATCCGGAAACTGTTAAAATTCTTACAGAAGGAGTAAGTGTATGTGCATCTGCGGATGTTGAAAATTGGAAGGATAAAATAGACGTACTTATCCTTTGCGGAGGTAGTGCAACAGATCTTCCAAAACAGACACCTGAATATGCAAAATATTTCAATGTAATTGACAGCTTTGATACACATGCAAGAGTTCCGGAGCATTTTGCAAATGTTGATGCTGCAGCTAAGGCTTCAGGCAAGGTTGGAATCATTTCTGTAGGCTGGGATCCGGGAATGTTTTCACTTAACAGATTATATGCAAATGCTATCCTTTCAGATGGTGCGGATTATACTTTCTGGGGTAAGGGCGTAAGCCAGGGACACTCGGATGCTATAAGAAGAATCGAAGGTGTTAAGGATGCAAAGCAATATACCATACCGGTTGAGTCTGCACTTGAAGCAGTAAGAGCAGGAAAAAATCCGGAGCTTACAACAAGACAGAAACATACAAGAGAATGCTTTGTTGTTCTTGAGGATGGCGCAGATGCTGCAAAAGTAGAGCAGGAAATAAAGACTATGCCTAATTATTTTGCAGATTATGATACAACTGTTCATTTTATCAGTGAGGAAGAATTAAAGGCTAATCATAGCGGAATACCTCATGGAGGATTTGTAATACGTTCAGGAAAAACAGGCTGGAATCTTGAAAATAATCATGTAATCGAGTACAGCTTAAAGCTTGATTCAAATCCTGAATTTACGTCTTCCGTACTTGTTGCATATGCAAGAGCTGCATATCGTCTTAACAAGGAGGGTCAGTCAGGTTGTAAGACAGTATTTGATATAGCACCTGCATACCTTACTTCAATGAGCGGTGAAGATATAAGAGCACATCTTCTGTAATGGATTTGGTGACAACAAAAATTCGGAAACTTTATTTTCCGGTTAAGAACCGATTGATATAAAAAGGAGGTTAATAAATGGAAAACTATGAAGATATCGAAAATATAATCGAGCTTTTGGATAATAAAATGGGTGCCGATGGCATTAACCGTATTAATCTCCAAATGTCAGAGGATATGGACAGTGGTGAGGTTGCGGAAAGATATCATCACGGAAGATGTGATGTCGGAAGTCCGTGGGCTATCGGAAAAGTTAAAAATGAATCATTTTGTGATTTATAAAAAATAAAAAACAGGTTTATACAAGTACCGGGCATAACGTTCTTTGTCAACATGTTATGCGTATACTTTGTATAAGCCTGTTTTTTTATGCTAATTTATTTTACAGTTTTTATCCAGACATGGTGCTGCTTTATCAAAAGCCGGATTGAATGCATAGAAGTTCTTTGAATCAAGCTTATCAAGTACCAGTCTTATGCTTTCTCCGAATCTTTGGAAGTGTACGATTTCACGCGCTCGCAAGAACTTGATAGGCTCATATACATCAGGATAATCCTTGCATAAGCGAAGAATGTTGTCGTATGTTGAACGGGCCTTTTGCTCAGCGGCAAGGTCTTCGTAAAGGTCGGTTAAAGGATCTCCTTTGCTTTGGAATTCACAGGCGTTAAAAGGAACACCTCCGGCAGCCTGAGGCCAGATGCCTGTGGTATGATCAATATAATATTTATCAAAACCGGAGGCCTTTATTTCCTCCATTGACAGATCCTTTGTGAGCTGATAGATGATGGAACCTACAATCTCGAGGTGACCGAGTTCCTCGGTGCCTATATCGTTTAATGTTGCCATACATTCCTTATATGGCATGGAGAATCTTTGTGACAGGTAACGCATGGATGCGCCCATTTCTCCGTCAGGTCCGCCGTATTGGCTTATGATAGCCTGTGCCAGCTTGGCGTTGGTCTCTTTTATATTTACAGGACATTGAAGTCTCTTTTCATATACCCACATTAGCAGTTACACTCTCCTTCCCAAGGCCATGGTTTATTTACCCAGTCCCAATAGTTATTTACATTAACATCGTATCTTGATATAGGGCCATACATGGATGTATAGTCATTTAAGGCCTTTTCGCGCATTTTTTTGTAATGATTATATGCGTCAATACCGTTCCTGCAGTCCGGATGTGTATTCAGGTAAAGTGTTATATCGTCAAGCATAAAGGATGCTTCGTTAAGATATTTAAATAATTCTTTTTTATTCATTTTATTCAAATTTATCTCCCCCTTACTCCGCAGAATATTTTATTTAAGCAGGGAAATGCCGTGCCCTCGCATAAGGCAGTTTGGGGCTTGTAAGTTTCATCCCATTGCTGCATCGGTACATATGCCATAGCAAGTGGCATTGCATTTAAATTTAAGAATTCGTCAAAGCAATCAAATTCTTTTTGGCGTGTATTGTAAACCTGATTACGGTTTGTGTTGCAATTCGTGTTAGGACGCTGGTTCATACTGCGGTTCATGCCGGAATTTGAACCACAGCCGCTTCGTCCGTATGGTCTGAATGAGTCCAATTTTAATACCTCCGTTTTATGAAATGTTTATAGATCTTTTCATATCTTTGTTTATTTCATTTTATGTGATTTGCACCGCCTGTGTTACAGGAAGTTTTTGAACTGTTATATCTTTTGCTACTAAAGGGTGGGATGGTCGTTTGGATAAATTATTTATAAATAGGTGGAGTTTTTCGGAAAAATGATGTATAATATTTTGGAGTTTTGCTCAAATAAATTAACAGTAAGGTGAACACTATGAGAAAGACAAAGATAGTATGTACTATAGGACCGGCAAGCGAATCAGAGGAGATTCTTAAAAGCTTATGTCTTGCCGGAATGAATGTTGCGAGACTTAACTTTTCACACGGTACTCATGAGGAGCATCTCGCAAGAATAAACATGATAAAGAAGGTGAGAGAAGAACTTCAGTTGCCGATTGCCATAATGCTTGATACAAAAGGTCCCGAATATAGAATCGGCACCTTTAAGGAAGGAAAAATAAACCTTTCGGAAGGCGACACATTTATCTTTACTACCGAGCAGATTGTGGGAGATAACAGCAGAGTTTCGGTAAGCTATGCGGGACTTGCAAAAGAACTTGAAATCGGAGACACGATTTTATTAAATAACGGACTTATGACATTTGAAGTAAGTGAAATAAAAGGTAATGATATCATTACCAGGGTTATAATCGGAGGCGAGCTTTCAAATCGTAAGAGTATGGCTTTTCCGGGAAAACATATACATCAGAAATATCTGTCTGAACAGGATAAGAAAGATATAATTTTCGGTATAGAAAACGGTGTGGATTTTATCGCCTGTTCATTTGTTTCCGTTAAGCAGGATTTAATGGATATCCATGCACTATTAGATGAATATGGCGCAAAGGATATTGAACTTATAGCAAAGATAGAAAACCAGTCAGGCTTTGATAATATCGAAGAAATTTGTGAGGCTTGTGACGGAATTATGGTTGCAAGAGGTGATATGGGAGTTGAGATTTCCATTGAACAGCTTCCGGCAATCCAAAAGAAGCTTATTACTAAGTGTCGTATGCTTGGAAAGAGGGTAATTACCGCTACGGAGATGCTTGAATCCATGATACATAATCCGCGCCCGACAAGAGCGGAAGCAACGGATGTTGCTAATGCCGTTTATGATGGAACAAGTGCAGTTATGCTTTCGGGAGAAACGGCAGCGGGAAGTTATCCTGTTGAAACAGTTGGCACCATGGCTAAGATTTGCGAAGCAACTGAACAAAACATTAATTATAAAAAGAGATTTTATAATGCTGATGTTGAGATAAGAAGTGATATAGATGCCATTTCACATTCGACATGCGGTATGGCAATTGATGTGGGAGCAAAATGCATAGTTGCATGTACTCTTTCGGGAATAACGGCACGTATGGTTTCAAGATTCAGGTCACCTGTTGATATTATAGGTCTTACAACTGATGAAGCTACCTGGCGTAAGCTTGCACTTTCGTGGGGAGTTACGCCAAAGATGTGTGAAACTTTTCCTTCAACTGAGGTGTTATTCTATAGTGCAAAGAAGGTTGCACAGGCCGGATTTTCACTTGAAAAGGGCGACAAAATAGTTATTACAGGCGGTGTTTCCGGTGCTTCCGGAGGAACAAACCTTATAAAAATTGATGAAATATAATATTGAAAAAAGACGATTCATTCAAAAGGTGTGAAACAAACTCTAAAAGTCTGACTTTGAGTGGGCCTCAGGTGTATCGTCTTTTTTTATGCGATTGACAAATATTATTTATTGTTAATATAATATAGTTATTATTGTGATAAAATATAAGAAAATACGATATGCTTCACAAATTTAACAAAGGTGAAAATTAATGAGAAACGAATTGATAAGCGTAGGAGAGAAAACCTATTACTACGCCGGTCTTTATAAAATAGGCTTATATTTGATGAATAAGACCGAGGTTTGCCTGATAGATACGGGAATAGATGAAGAAACCGCAACAAGGCTCGATCGCCTTATAGAAGAAAGAGGCTGGAAGGTCGGCCTTATAATAAATACACATTACCATGCAGATCATTGTGGCGGTAATTATTATTTTCAGAATAAATATAAATGTAAAATATATGCAAGCAAGATAAATGCCGCACTTATATCGAATTATGATATCTGTCCGGCTATAGTGTGGGGTGCAACACCTTTAAATGTTTTGCTGGATCATTATTATTATACGAATTCAACTGACGCAGAGAACATAGAAAATGCAAAATTGCCGGAAGGGTTGGAAATACTTGAGCTTCCGGGACATGCCATATCCATGCTTGCCGTGTGGACCGATGATGATGTTATATTTTTGGGTGATGCACTTGTCGGAGCTGATGTTTTGAAAAAAGAATCAATTACTTATATATATGAGTTGGGAGACTATCTTACAAGTCTTAATGAAGTAGAAGGACTTGAAGCCGGGCTGTATATACCGTATCATTCGGAACCTGTAAAGGATATTCGTGAGCTTGTCAGGATTAACCGTGAAAATGTCATGGACAATCTGAAACGAATCAAGGCTATATGCAAAACACCAAGACATTTTGATGATATAGTCAGAGAATTTTTTAATGATATAGGTATGGAGCTTACTCTTTACAAATACAATGTCAAGGGCGGAATCATAAAGACCTATCTTACATATCTGCACAACATAGGAGAGATAGAAACGGAATGTATGGATAATTATCTGATGTGGCAGACAATAAGCAGATAGAATAAAAAAAATATAATACAGCTTGCAAATGTAAGCGATAAGGATAAAAAATGGATGCAAAAAAAATACGAAATAATATAATAAAATGGCTTATAATACTCGCGCTTCTTGCCTTTGGTTTTATAAAAAACAGAAAGTTTATGCACGAATCATTTCTTGAAGTTAAAAATACACCGGTTAAGGTTTTGATTATGTGCTTTATTCTCGCTAATTTGTTTTTTGTTGCAGAGGGAGCTATCATAAGCTGCATGACAAAGCAGGACGGTAAAAAAAGACTTACGTTGTGGAATGGTATAAGCTGCACATATATGTGTGCATTTTACAGACTTGCAACACTGGGAAGCGGAAACGGTATAGCACAGGTTTATTATTATAATACAAAAGGTATAGATGTAAGTGAAGGAACCGGCATGGCGATTACACAGTATACCTTTCAGAAGATTACGATAGGTATACTCGGAATAGTATCCTATATTATGCTTGCGGCAAGGGGCAACAGGGAATTGCTTAAATATTCATGGTTTATGCTTGCAGGTGTTTTTGTAATAAGCTTTATCTGTGTTTTCCTTTTTATCATAACAGTATCAAAAACAGTTTCGGGATTTGTGGTATTTCTTGCACGAAAAATCGTAAAAAAGGAAAGTAAATTATATAAGAAGATTGATAAAATGGAGGCTGCGATAAATGCACTTCAAACTCAGGGAAGGATTATGTGGCATGACAAGAAGCTGTTTATTACCGTGGTTGTATTAAATGTTCTTAAGTTTGCATGCTGGTATCTTATACCCGGTGTGATTTTCTCAAAGAATTTCGACCTTAATCCATTTATGTGCATGGCACTTATGGCTGTATGTAATATGCTTGGATGTGTTATGGTTGCGCCTTCGGGTATCGGAACACTTGATTTTGTATTCGCACTTTTGTTTGCAACTGTTGTAAGCAGTGCAAAAGCCATAGCAGCAGCCATAGTTATTTACAGATTTTTTACGTGGGTGGTTCCCTTTGTAATAGGGCTTATACCTGCAGCATTTCTAAATAACAAAAAAGACGAAAAAGATAAGGATGTTTCCGTGATTGAGGAATAAATCCAACAGTTGAAATATAATACATTTTCTTGTTGTGGAGGAATAAATTTTGGATAAGTGGATTGTTCTCGGTATCGAGAAAACTGATGATGAAGAAGCTGTAAAAGCCGCTTACAGAAAGAAGCTTGCAACAGTTAATCCTGAGGATGATTCGGAAGGCTTTATGGAACTTCGAAAGGCTTATGAGGATGCCTTATATGAAATTAAAAATCAAAAGAAAAATGATGTTAATGAAGATGAGGATAATGATGATATATCCGAAACAAAGGATGCAATTACAGAAAAAATAAGTAAAATATATAACGATTTTTCAAAAAGAGTGAATCCCAAGGAATGGGAAAAACTTTTTTTGTCGGATGAATTTGTATCACTTGAAACCTGTGAAGAAGCAAAAGACAAGCTTCTTTCTTTTTTGATGGATAGATTTCGTCTGCCACAGGAGGTATGGAAGCTTATATACGACGAATTTGATTTGGAAACAAACAAGGAAGAACTCTTAAAAAAGTATCCGCGTGATTTTACCGAATTTATAATAGATGCTGCAAAATACCGAAATTATCTTAACTATAAATTATTTTATCCGGAAAGCAATTTCAAAAATGTTGATAAATTTATTGAATATTATTTTGATTTGAAGAGCCTTATACGCAATCAGGAAATGACAGAGGCAGATTTAAAAAAACAGGAAGAATTTATAGATGCCATGGAAAAACTTGAGATTGGGCATCCTTATTTTGATATGCTGAAACTGTTTTGCGAGCTTAATGAAATCAAGTTCGGTGATAAAGGAAATGACGAAGTATTAAAAAGTGAATGTGCCATAAGACTTACTGCTGCCGAGGATATGCTTAATGACTATCCCGATGATTTTTATATGCTCATATATTGCGGTGACCTTGCCGATGGTGGCGGAGATTATGTGACTGCAAAGAAGTACTACAGGATAGCATATGAACAGAATAAAAAGGATTATCTTGCATCGCATAAGCTTGCAGGAGTACTGTATATGCTTGAAGAATATAAAGAAGCCGAGGATATTTTCATTGATCTTATTTCGGCAAATGAAAGCGATTATATGGCTCATAACGGATTGACGGAATGTAATAAAAGGCTTATTGAAGTTTATGAAAAGAAGCTTGAGGATGAGCCGGATAATTCCGAATATAAGCTTGAAATCTCATGGGCATATTACAGAGTCGGAGAGCTTAAAAAAGCGATTGAAATGCTTACTTCTTTTAAGGCGGATGAGCTTAATTGCCAGTATTTTAATTTGCTCGGACGTTGCCTTTTTTACGAAAAAGAATACGAAAAAGCTTTGGAAAATTTTAATCTATGGGCCGATGCGGTTAAAAAGTTAAACGAGCTTCCGGAAAGTGAATTAACAAAAAAACAGATTGAAGAAAAAAATCGTTATCCGTATATTTGTTTTTGGCTTGGTTCGTGCTATGAAGAATCCGGGGATTATGACAAGGCAAGAGAGTATTTGAAAAAAGCTATTTCAATAGAGCATCCTGAGGTTAAATTTTCTTATGAAGCATTATGCAGGATGGAATTTAAGCTTAGGAATTATGAAGAATGCATACGTATTGCCAAGGAAATATTTGATAAATTCGGGGACAATTATACGGCATATATTCATTTGGCAAAATCCTACTATGAGCTTGATGAGTTAAATCAAACCATAGATGTATGTGAACAGATTATAAAATTATATCCGTATTATTATGAGGCTTATAAGCTTGAAATGGAGCTTTATGAATATGTCGAGCAGTATGAGGATATAAAATACACGATCGAAAGATATGACAGTACAGGCGCCAAGAGTGACCAGATAGAGTATTTTAGAGCATGGTGGCTGGGAGAACAGGAAGATAAATATGAGGAATCAAATAAAATATTATTTGAAATACTCGATAAGAAATACAACTCTGCCAACACGGATATGGATGATTATAATAATGTTTATTGGCTGCTTACCAGAAATTTTGAAATGATGGAAATGGAAGACGAGGCCATTAAATATTATGAGGAGGTTCTGACAGATGAGCCTGAGGATATTTTCTTTCTGAAAAAGCTTGGTAATATCTGTCATGTGGCAGGATATTTCGAAAAGGCAATAGAAACGTATGATAAGGTAATTAATTATTCGAAAAATGAAAGAAATGTTATCTATGGATATCTGGGTAAGGCAGCAGCTAATTCCTGTATGGGAAGATATGAGGAAAGTGCCGGGATTTATGATGATTGTATATCCCGATTCGGATATGAAAAAGCATCTGATTGCATAGTCGATTATGCCGAACTTATGATAAGAATGAATAATTTCGAGGGCTGTGAGAAGCTTCTTAAACATTGCATTGAAACTGCCGGAGATGTAAATTTCCGTCAAAGCTGTGTAGGAAATTTATGTTGTTTCTACGGAAACGAGAACTATCTGGATAAATCTTATGAAATGTTTGAGCTTGCCGTAAAATTTATGCCGGATGATTATCTTATATACAGGTCAATGGGAAATATTTATCTTGAGCATGATAAGTACGAGGAGGCCATAAAACTCTTTAAAGAGGGCTTGAAGATAGATAAGGAGAAACGTGCATTTATATGCGAGACCCTTCTTATAGCTATTGGTAAGCTGGATGACGTTTATAAGGATGAATATAAAGAATATCGTGACATAGCGATGGAACAATGTGAGAGTGAGGATACGGCTTATTCAAATACAAGAAAGGCTGAGATGTACCGTGGATTAAAGGAGTATGACAAGGCTCTGGAGGCGGTGAATAATGCCTTGAATAAAAAAAGATCGCCGCTTGAATGTTTCTATCAGGATCCCGATGCCTGGGACGAAAAAGGAAACATTTATTTTGAAATGGGCGATCTTGAAAATGCACTTATATGTTTTAAAAAAGCTGTTGAAATATTCGGTCATTATGAAATATACGAGTCCAAGGTCAGAAAGGTTATGAAACTGCTTGGACAAAATGAAGATTAAGCCTTTAAATCTTTTTTGGTATATTTTGCATATGCAGCTATAATTCCGGCTATCATTAAAACTATTCCGATGACAAGGCATGAAATATCGATTGCCTTGTCATTTATTATTTCCGAGCCATTGGTATATCCGTACGGAGTTATATAACGTAAGAAATCTGCTTTATCGGATATATTAGCAAGGATATTGAGAAAATAAAAGCCCGCGGTTAATCCGATTCCGATGCCCAGGCCCGAACGGCTGATAAAAGCGGAAATTCCGAAGCATATTCCTGCTATTTCAAGCTGCATCATAAGCTGGGCAAAATGATAAAGAATCATTTCCGTCCAGAATACTTTTTCTCCGATGGCCATCATGGAGAGGATTGCCATTGCAAATATGATAATGTTCATCGTGATGATTAAAACAAAAACAGAGATGAGCTTTTCTGTTACGACCTTTTTTCTTGAAACAGGATGCGTAAACATGAATTCGGCAGTACGTTCTTTTTCCTCCTTCATAAGAGCGGTTATGCCTGTTATGGCTGCAAAAAATGCACCGCCTATTCCGAGTATATTTCCGCATTCAACCGAGTAAAAGCCTTTTATCGTTCCAAAGCTTAATTTATCCATTCCGAAGGCTGCGGAAAATGCACCCATTTCGGAAAATAATTTGGAAGCCTCATCCATTTCGCCTTTCATCTCCGGATATAAAAATATACAAACAACTATAAAGAAGCCTATAGCGGTAGTCCATATTAAAAAAGAAGTTTTATTTTGCTTTAATTCGTGTTTTAAGATATTCATATTAATCTCCGTTTCGCATTGAATTGATGTTTTATGTTTAGATTTATATTTTTGATATAGATTTAATAATAATTCATAAATATTTCTTCAAGTGACGGTTCTGTTATGGTTAAATCCTTTATGTCACTTTCTGACATAAGCTTAAGAAGAGTTTTTATATTACCGGTATAAAGAAAACTTGTGATTGTATCAGCCTTGTGAAGCTCCGATACACCTTTTAAACCGTTAGTATCAAGATTACCCGAAAAGCTTATTTTCTTTGCACCGGTTTCTTCGAGTTTTTCGACCTTATCCGATACGATTATTTTTCCGCCTTTAATAAACGCTGCGGTTTTACAATAGCTTTGAACCTCCGACAGAATATGTGAAGAAAGGAAAACAGTTGTGCCGTTTTCGTTTTCTTCCGACAGGATTTTAAAAAATTCTTTTTGCATGAGAGGATCCAGACCGCTGGTCGGTTCATCAAGTATAAGAAGCTTTGGACGGTGCTGTATGGCACAGACTATTCCGGCCTTCTTGCGGTTACCAAGCGATAACTCATCTATTTTTTTACTTGTATCAAGATTTAACCTTTCACATAATTCTTCAGCCTTTTTTGAACAATCATTTTTTCTTAAGCCCGCTGAAAAAGCGATGGTATCCTTGACGGTCATTTTATTGTAAAAATTAATTTCCGACGGAAGGTAACCTATATTTTCAAGAATTTTATCATGTTCCTTTACGATATCCATATCAAAGATTTTTGCAGAACCCGACGTGGGTGAAATAAGCCCCAGAAGGGTTCTTATAGTTGTCGATTTTCCGGCACCGTTAGGTCCGATAAAACCAAAAAAATCCCCATTGTCAACCGAAAGATTTAAATCGGTAATACCGACTGTGTCGCCGTATTTTTTTGTTAGTTTATTTGTTGATATTGCCTGCATATTTTTTTGGAAACCTCCAACACAATTATTATAGAAATAGTAAAACGGTGAATTATAGATGTAATTATAATATACATTATAATAATTGGCAAATTTATGGGTTGACATATGAGCAATATAAGTGTATATTAAACATATGAACAATCATTCATATGTTTAAACCATAAATGATTATCACTGCTTTACGGGAGGTAAACAATGAAAAAAGATGAAATACAAGAGGAATTATGTGAAGTAACGGATGTACACAGACATATAGTCGACGCTGTATCCACGGATATGCCGGAAGAAGAAACTCTTTATGATCTGGCTGAGCTTTTTAAGGTTTTCGGTGATACGACAAGAATCAAAATTCTTTATACATTGTTTGAGTCCGAGATGTGTGTATGCGATATAGCCGAGATATTAAATATGACGCAGTCGGCTATCTCACATCAGCTGAAAATACTTAAAAATGCCAAGCTTGTAAAAAGCAGACGTGAAGGAAAACAGATTATTTATGCACTTGACGATGAACATGTGGGAAGCATTATAAAAATGGGAATGGAACATATAGAAGAGTGAAGCTATATGGGAAAATAAATAAGAGAGTACAAATATATTAAATGAAAGGATGAAAATGATATGAAAAAGAGATTTGATATGGTAGACCTTGATTGTGCAAATTGCGCAGCAAAAATGGAGGAAGCAATTAAGAAGATTGAAGGAGTGGAGAGCGCTACGGTGAGTTTTATGGCACAGAAGCTTTCGATTGAGGCTGCGGAAGAGGATTTTGATAAGATTATGAAAAAAGTTGTAAAAGCGATTAAAAAGGTTGATGCCGATTGCGAGGTCGTTTTATAGGCAATTACTGCGACATGAAAAGAAACTTTTCGTAATATAAATATTTAACTGTACATTTATTGTTTTTATATAATAAATGATTTTCCGGCTTTAAGGAGACATAAGGATATGAATAAAAAACAAAAAAGAACACTAAAAAATATAATTATAAGTATTGTTCTGCTGATTTTGATCAGTATTATTTTCAAAGTGTTTGAGGATGGTATTTCAAATCTTTCGCCTGTTATTGAAAGAATTATTAAGACGGCAGCATATCTTGTGCCATATCTTATAGTCGGATTAAAGGTATTAAAAAAAGCGGGAAGAAATATACTAAACGGTCGTGTTTTTGATGAGAATTTTCTTATGACTCTTGCAACAATCGGTGCGTTTGCGCTTGGCGAATATACCGAAGCAGCGGCTGTTATGATTTTCTATCAAATAGGAGAGCTGTTTGAAAATATTGCAGTCAATAAATCAAGAACTGCCATAACATCACTTGTAAAGCTGCGTCCCGATTATGCGAATATCGAAAAGGACGGGGAGCTTGAAAAGGTTGATCCCGAGGATGTTAAGGTAGGAGATATTATTGTTGTTCTTGCGGGAGAAAAGGTTCCTCTGGACGGAGTTGTAGTTGAGGGAGAAAGCTTTATTAATACGGCTGCATTAACAGGAGAGTCGGTTCCGAGGAGAATTACTAAAGGCGAAGATATCTTAAGCGGCTGCATTAATGAACAGGGAATCCTTAAGATTAAAGTAACAAAAGAATTCGGAGAATCAACTGTCGCAAGGATTCTTGACATGGTTGAAAATGCAAGCACGAGAAAATCACGTCAGGAAAGCTTTATTACGAGATTTGCAAAATATTATACACCGTTTGTCGTATTGGCGGCGGTTATAGTTGCATTTTTGCCTCCGGTTATACTCGGACAAAGCTTTTCGGTATGGATAGGAAGAGCACTTATATTTTTAGTAATAAGCTGTCCGTGTGCACTTGTAATTTCGGTCCCTTTAAGCTTTTTCGGAGGAATCGGTGCCGCATCGAATCACGGAATCCTTGTTAAGGGAAGTAATTATCTTGAGGCAATTGCCAAAGCGGATGTTGTTGTTTTTGACAAGACCGGAACATTGACAAAAGGAGTTTTTGCCGTAAGTGAGATTTATGCAAAGGGTGAATATTCCGAGGACGAGATTTTGTCTCTGGCGGCTTATGCCGAGAATTATTCAAATCATCCTATAGCCGTATCCATAAAAAAAGAGTTTGAAAAAAGAGGCGGCGCAATTGATACGGAAAAAATTAAAAATTCCAATGAAATTGCGGGCAAAGGTATTGAACTTATACTGATAGATGGTAAAATAATATATGTAGGAAATTTGAAATTATTATCGGATATCGGTGTCAAGCCGGTCGATAAACAACCTGATAGTTATGGAACGGTGGTATATCTGGCTGACAGGGAGCAATGCTTCGGTTTTATAACCATTTCGGATACAATTAAAGAAGCTTCCGCAAGAGCGGTAAGTCGACTTAAATCACAGGGTATAGCAAATACGGTTATGCTTACCGGTGATAGAAAAGAGACTGCGGAAGCGGTAGCAAGAGATATCGGTATAGATACCGTATACAGTGAGCTTTTACCTTCGGATAAGCTTGAAAAGCTCGAGAGTATTATAAATAATGATAAATCCCAATCAAAGGATGCGGGAGTCGTTTTTGTCGGTGACGGAATAAATGACGCACCGTCTCTTATAAGAGCTGATATAGGCATTGCCATGGGTGCCCTTGGACAGGATGCTGCAATTGAAGCCGCTGATATAGTTCTTATGGATGATAATCCTGAAAAAATAGCAACCGTTAATTGTATCGGAAGAAAAACGTTAAGAATAGTTAAGGAAAATATAGTATTTGCATTGGCAGTCAAACTTTTGGCAATGGTTCTCGGTGTGCTTGGTATAGCGGGTATGTGGTTTGCGGTTTTTGCGGATGTGGGAGTTTCCGTGATAGCCATACTTAATTCTATGCGTATGCTTCGTTTCAATGAAAAATAACTATCTGTATAACCTGGGAGAAGTGTATGAATTTTGTACATATAGCAGATGTGCATCTTGGCGCAAAGCCTGATGCGGACACATCTTGGGGAAATATCAGAGAAAAAGAAATATATGATACATTTATATCATTTATAGAATATCTAGAAGCAAATCCTGTAGATTTTTTATTTATTTCCGGTGATTTATTTGATCATGTTCCGGATGAGGACGAGCTTTTTACGGTCGATAAAATCCTTTTAAAATTAAAAACGACAAATATTATTTATATAACCGGAGAGGCAGATTATCTTAAGAAGGATGCTCCTTTGTGGAACTATAAATTTATGTCCAACGTATATCTTCTTAACGGTGATTCGTTTAACAGAGCTTCAAATGAGGCTCCTTTGGAAGGCGTAAGAACCGATTATGCCGGTAAGATAGTTGATTGTGTTCATTTCGAAAAATTCAATTTGGATATCTATGGAATCTGTCAATATAATCCGGAAAATTCAAGAAATGACTTTGATTCTATTTATATAAGACACCCTGAAAATGTTAATATCCTTCTTGTACATGCGGGCGGTGAAAATGTTCAACCGTTTGAATGGGAGGATTTGGGTAATCTTAAAAAATTTGATTATGTGGCTATGGGTCATAGACATAATTTTGAAGAAAACAGTGAGTTAAAATGCTATTATCCGGGCAGTCTTGAACCGCTTAGCGAAAAAGAAGCAGGTACACACGGTTACATAAAGGGGTATGTAGATAAAAATCTTACGTCTGCGAAGCTTGTTTCCTTTTCACAAAGGGAATATATGGCTTTGGACTTTGAGGTTGACGAAAAAACACTAAATTCAAAGCTCGTAAATAAGATAATATTGGCATGTGCCGAAAATCCCCAAAATATTTATACCATAAGGCTTGTACGAAATGATAAATGTTATGAGGATTTTGACTTAAGCGAAGTAAAGAAAAAATATAAAATTAAATCAGTTACGGGTGATAAAGGTGTTGAAATAAATCCCGGGCTTCTAAGACTTCATAACAGTGAAAATGTTTTCGGAGAAAACATAAAAAGAATGGAAGAAAGCAATAGCGTATACAAGAAAGAAGCGATAGATATATATTCACTAAAGATGGTTTCGGCACTTTGGGGCGTCGAAAATCTTAAGCTTGTTATGATGTCTGCCGATGAGAGAGCGGCAAAGCACGCACACAGATATGTAATAAACAATATAAAAGATGAAGTAGACTATATGAAGTCACAGACGGTTAAATGTCTGGAAAAGAAAGATGATATAAGAAAAAAACTTGAAAAATATACTGATCATACAGGGGATATCAATACCACAAATGAAATGATTAGAGATTATAATCTCAGGATATCCGAAATTGAATTTAAAGATAAATATGTAAACGGAATTTATGACAGAAAAAGATTTAATCTGGTGATGTGGTGCGTTTTACCTATTCTTATATGTCTGGCTTTGTATGTCATGGTAACTTTTTTTCCATCGGTTATAATGGGTGTGGAAAAAAAGTTGTTTAAGTCCGTTTTAATTGGAATCGTTGCTGTTATAATAATTGGTATATCAAGTTATAAAATATTCGATATAACTCAAAAAAATAAAATGCTGAAAAGGCATTCGGAATATATGAACAGTATCGATATTCTTGAGAAAGAAAGAGAAAGACTTATATTCAAGCTTTCGGAATATGAAATAGATAATGAGAAGCATAAGTATTTTCTCGAAGAAGAAAATAAAATAAATGAAAAACTTGATGAAATAGAAAAGAAGTATAAGGTTTATAATTTGATTTTAACATGAAGGTTAAAAGGAAAGGAAGATGTATGAACATATTCGGAATTTTGGTTCCAAAGCAGATGATAACATATCTTTATGCGGATGATAGTCTTGATATGGCTGTAAAGAAGCTTATAGAAAGCGGGTTTACTGCCGTTCCTGTTTTGGATAAAGCGGGGGTTTATGTCGGAGTAGTAAGCAAGGGTGACTTTCTAAATATGGTAATGGAATGCGGCAGAGATAAACTTGCTGAGCATACAGTGAGTGAAATTATCAGTCAGGATAAGGAAGCATTTATAATTAATACCGTCTCCACGGAAGAGATAATGGAGAAGATTCTCGACAGAAATTTTTTGTCCATAGTTGATGACAGAAAATGCTTTGTGGGAATTATAACAAGAAAGAGTATAATAAAATATCTTAGCAATTCTTAAATTAAACGGAGCTTTTATGGAATTTTCTGTTGGACAAATCATAAAAATGAAAAAAAAGCATCCTTGCGGAGAAAATAAGTGGGAAATTTTAAGAACCGGCATGGACTTCAGGTTGAAATGTCAGGGTTGTGGACACTCGGTTATGGTACCCCGAAAACTGGTTGAAAAAAATTTCAGGGGATTCGCTGAGGATTAATAAAAAGTGCTAAAAATGGGTAGAATCAAATTAGGCAAACTGACGAAATTTAATCATTTGCGGAAAATGACTTACATTATTTCAACAGATTTGTTATTATAAATTTCGTAGGAGATACTTTCCCAAATAGACAAAGTATCCGTACGAAATAGGAGGACGCAATGTTTGATATTGGAGACTATATCGTTTATGGACACAACGGTATATGCCGAGTATTAGATATTACTCATCCGGATATTTCAGGAGTAGATACTGACAGATTGTACTACGTACTTATGCCTGAGAAGACTAAAGGAAGCAGGCTGTTCTGCCCGGCAGATGATGACAACATTTCGATTAGACGCGTTATCAATGAGCAAGAAGCAAAGGAAATAATAAGTGCTTCAAAAGGTGTTGAACCATTGGTAATCGAGAACGACAGAATGAGAGATGTCAGCTACAAAAATGCTATGAAAAGCAGTGATTTGATGCAGTGGATTAAGGTTATCAAAACTCTTTTAATCAGAAAAAAAGAGAGAGAAAATTTGGGAAAGAAGATAACCGCGACAGATGAAAGGTATTTGAAGCTGGCACAAGAGGGCTTGTATTCGGAACTCGCTTTGGCGACAGGTCTTGGAAAGGAAAAAATCCAGGAGATAATTCTAAGTAACTGCGGCTAGTGTTCATGAAGGATGGACAAGAAACGAAGAGGACGGTTTGGCAATGCCAAACCGTCCTTTTTTGTTTTTTTATATTTTTTTAGCTGAAATCAGGAGCCTTATAATTTGGTGTAATGGTTCCTGTTTTTTTATATTCCTGAATTCTTGCCTGAATACGTTCGGATTGGTCAAGCAATGAACTGATTGACGCATTGTGATTCAAATGGTCTATAAGTATTGCTATATATTTACTCAAATCTGCTGACTCATACCATTTGCGTTCAAATAAGTCAGGACGCTGATAGGTAAGGTTGGTAGTGATAACCTTCTCTATGATACCTTTCTCGTGGCATTCGTCGAATATCTCAAGACCTGTTGTAAAGAGTCCGAAGGTTGCAAGACAATAAACTCTTCTTGCATTTCTTTCCTTAAGCTGCTTGGCAACATCAAGCATACTTTCTCCTGATGCTATTATATCGTCAATAATGATTACGTCTTTTCCGTCTACCGAGTCACCCAGAAATTCATGTGCTATAATAGGATTCTTACCGTTAACGATTGTAGTGTAATCTCTTCTCTTATAGAACATACCTACATCTACACCGAGGTGGTTTGCAAAGTATATTGCTCTGTTCATGGCACCTTCGTCAGGGCTTATAACCATGATATGCTCTTTATCGAGTTCCAAATCCGGAGTAGTTCTTAAAAGAGTTTTAATAAACTGATATGTAGGCATGATATTTTCAAAACTGCTGCATGGAATAGCATTTACAACTCTCGGATCATGAGCATCGAAAGTGATTATATTATCAACACCCATTGCAACAAGCTCCTGAAGAGCAACGGCACAGTCAAGGGATTCACGTCCTGAACGTTTATGCTGTCTGCTCTCATATAAGAATGGCATGATTACGGTTATTTTGTTGGCTTTTGTACCGATAGTTGCAATGATTCTCTTTAAATCACTATAGTGATCATCCGGCGACATTTTGTTTTTTACTCCGCAGATAGAGTATTCTATACTGTGATTTATTACATCTACCAGAATAAATAAATCGGTTCCTCTTACGGATTCCTTAAGTATTCCTTTAGCTTCTCCCGAACCAAAACGAGGACAGGATGCATTTAAAATATACGAATCCTTATCGTATCCCGTAAAGGTAAGGTTGTCTTTGTGTTCGTTGTGTCTTTCTTTTCTCCATTTTACAATATACTGATCAACTTTCTCTCCTAAAGCAACGGAGCTCTCCAACGGAATAATTCCGAGTTTTCCGACCGGTACACTGATAAGGTTACTTGAATCTGGCATGTTTTTTCCTCCATTATATCAGGCAGGTGAATTATAAGCCTGTTTTCTTTTTTGGTATCTTATATTATCACCGTAGATATTAAATACGGTGTAATCAGCAACTATTCTTGACATGATTCTTTCCGAATATCTGTCACGCAATTGTTTGATTGAAAGATTTGTGGAAATAAGAGTTGACTTATCGGTTATTTCACGTTTATTTATTATTTCAAACAGCTCGGATAATACAAAATTATTTGTAAGCTCTGTTCCCAAATCATCAATTATCAATAATTCACAATTAAATATATAATTAAACAAATCCGTATAGCTCTTATTATTGTTCATTATGTATCCGGCCAATATATCTTCAAAAAGCTCGTTGGAAGAAAGATAAAAAACGCTATGACCCTTATCCAGCAATTCTTTGGCTATGCAGTTGGTAAGAAATGTTTTTCCCAGACCGGTTTCTCCGTATATGAGAATATTGGCACAACCGGGGTCAGTTTCAAATTTATTAATTATAGCATGAGTTCGATCAAGGATATTCTTTACATTATCATATGGAGAAAAATCCTTTTGACCGGAAGGAATGTCTTTGCTGTAGTAGTCCAATGAAAAAGTATCAAAGTTTTCTTTTTCGAATATGTTTTTTAAATTTGACTGCAAATATAGACCATCTATTATTTTGTTCAAAAAGCATTTACATCTCTTTTGCTCAATAAATCCGGTATCCTTACAGACGGAGCATGTGTATATGGGCTCGAGATAGTCCTCCGGGAAGCCGTTCTCTACGAGCAGTCTCTTTTTTTCGGCTGTCCTTTCACGATTCCTTTGCTTTATTGAAGAGATTTCTTTTGATGATTTGTTATTAAGTTTCATCTTTGCTGCAGTAATATATGATAACGAATTTTCTGCATCGATTTCTCTTATTCGAGGAATTAAGGCATAGATTTCGTTTTTTCTGTTTTGCAGCGTGCGGTTATTGCTTAATCTTAACCGTTCATAATCGTGAAGTATATCTTCAATATTCATCTTCTGATATGTCATTTTTTGTTGACCTCATTAAGAAACAGTTTTTCCATTTCGTCTAATTCATCATCAAGCTTTTTTTGTTCGAAATTTTTAAATCCGTTAACGACCTTGGCAGAAAACTGTTCTTCACCGGTATTGGCTTTTTTTCGTTTCAAAAATTCTTTGTCAAGTCGTTCTATGTCGGCTTTGGTACGAACACCGTTTTTGTTCCAGTTTTCCAAAATCGCATTAATGTATGCAAAATTTATGGAAGTAGGATTGTTAAATACTGCTTTTTCGCAGGCTGCCTTAACAATATCTTCCGAGAACCCGTAATCCTTTGTCCATGTTGTAATGTAGGCAAGCTCAATACTTGTAGGAATACGTGAACGAATTCCTATAGATTTAAAAACCGTTTTTGCTATGCCGGTTAAAAGACTGGATTGTTCTTTTGCTTCCTGACGTGTCTTTATTCCGTCCTTATACCAGGAAATTGCTACGGCTTCCATATATCTGCAATTTTTTTTGCCCATTGTAGCACAATATTCGATTAAGTATTCAAACAAGTCAACATCAAAATTTAATGAATCATATATGTAAAGAAGTGTTTGAGTATCTCTTGATGAAATTGTTTTACCGAATATGGTTTCCACCTGATATAAGATATCCATCCAGTCATCATCATTTTCAATATCTTCCATTGCTTCTTTTGAAAACTTTGCTTTAGGCGGTGCCGAATATTCTATATTGGTTGAAACCGAAGGCATCGGAATAACAGCGGCATCCTTAACAGGTTCATGAGTATTTGCTGCTTTAACCCCATTCTTTTCGGAAGAGATATATGCATCATCATTAGCATCATCTCTTAAAAATGAAATAATATCTGTTTCCTGAGTATTAAGCTCGTTTTTAGGATTATGAAGCGGCAGGAGAACGATTCCGTTAAGATGTCCCTTCCCATCATAATTAAGCTTTAATACGTCTCTTGATATCCAGTACTTAATTGCCCTGCAAATATCCTTTTCGGTTAAGTTGAAATGGTCTGCAATTTCCGCTACGGAAATTTTGGAATTATTATTAAGCAGACGCACAAGATATAAATAAACCTTAACAAATTCTCCGTTTGCATCTGTCATATAGTAGTCTATAAAAAAGTTGGAAATCGAAGAATAAGTTTCGCTGTTTTCAGTTGAAATTGTTATAGTTTTCATATTGCTATCGTCCCCTTTTTGCTAATGCAAAATGAATTATAGCATAGAAAAATTTAAATGCAACCGAACATAAATTCTAAAGGTGCGTTAAATAATTTTGTGGAAAATGTGGATAATGTGGATAGTTTGTTACCATAATATTTTAACACGTAATTATGGGTGTAAAATGCATAAAAATGGTAAAAATTATGTAAACCATAATAATAAGCCTGTCGGATTATTTTACATCTGACAGGCTTGTGGATTTTGTGGATAATTATTTTTTTAGGAGAGAAATCCCAACATTATCAATATCTCCCGCACCCATAGTTATCAACAAATCATTTTTTTTGCAATTTTTTTCGACAAAATTTTCTATTGACAAAAAGTCGCTAAAGTGCTTTGCGTTTCCTCCTAAGGAATTTATCTTATTACAAAGGTCCATGGATGAAACCAGACCGGTATCTTTTTCTCTTGCCGCATAAATATCTGCTACAAGAACATGGTCACAGATTTTAAGTGCTTCCGCAAATTTGTCCAATAAGGCATAAGTTCTTGTATATGTATGCGGCTGAAATGCTACCCAGAGTTCGTTATGAGGGGTATTAAGTGCTGCTTTTAATGTAGCTGCTATTTCAGTCGGATGATGTGCATAATCATCAACGATAATCACCCCGTTTTTAGTAACACCTTTATGTTCAAAACGTCTTTTGGCACTTGTGCATGCTAAAAGGCCGGCCTTGATGCTTTCCATATTTATTCCTAAAAATTCCGAAACTGCGATTGCGGAAAGAGAATTAATTACATTATGGATGCCTGTCGAGTGCAGGGTTATTCTTTCTGAATCAATATTATTTTTTACCAAAGTAAATGTGGGATGACCTTCAGTGTCAAATTCAACATCCTTAGCACGGTAGTCATTATCCTGATTAAGACCGAATGTAATAATTCGGCATTTTAAATCCGAAACGATTCTGGCTTTATGCTCCATATCACCGTTAATAACGAGCAGACCATCGTCAGGAAGCTTTTCGGCAAATGTTTTAAAGGATTCTACTATTTCGTCTATTCCACTGAAGAAATCCAAGTGATCTTCATCTACATTTAAAATAATACTTATATAAGGATTAAATGCATGATAGCTGTTGGTATATTCACATGCCTCCGTAACAAAATATTCGGAATTTCCTACTCTGATATTGCCGCCGATGGCATCAAGCATACCGCCTATGGAAATGGTTGGATCTGTTTTGGCTTCAAGTAAAATATGTGACATCATCGAAGTTGTTGTAGTCTTTCCGTGTGTTCCGCTTATGGCAAGAGAATATTTATAATTATTCATTACCTGACCCAGAAGCTCGGCTCTCGTCAGCATAGGTATATTTTTTTCCAGGGCAGCCTTATATTCTTCGTTTTCCTTATTAATAGCTGCAGTATAAACAACAAAGTCTATATCATCGGTTATATTTTCTCTGATTTGTCCGATATTGATAACGGCACCGAGGGATTTTAACATATCCGTTATATCGGATTCCTTTATATCGGAACCGTAAACCTTAAATTTGCGTTGCAATAAAATTTCGGCAAGTCCGCTCATGCTTATACCGCCGATACCCATAAAATAAACTTTACAGGGTTTGTTGAAGTCTACATTGTACATGATTTTCGCCTTTCAATTATGATTTATATAAATTAATTATTGTATTGTTACGGAGTCTGCCCATTTTAATATTCGTTTTTTATAATGGTCATAGTTCTTCGTTTTACATACAAATTCGCATATCCAATAAGAGCCTGCACCGTAATACATACAATGTACATAGGTATAGGATGCACCGGATATGGTTTTTTTGTTTACAAAATAGTAATAATCGTTTCGCTGCTTTAATTCGCTTTCGGAAACATTGTTTAATATAAGAATCTCGTCACAATAACCCTTTAAATTTGTAATTGTATAGCCTGAAAATTCAAGGTTTTCTTCACTTTCCTCCACTACGGAAAAGATGACATTTTCGCTTGTGACATACAAGTTAAAGGCAGAGTTTTTGGATTCCTTAAAGGTTTTGTTGAGAGTTACGGTAAGTGCTCCGTAGGAAAAATTTTTAGGATCGTTACTGCAACCTGTAAGAGTGGTCAAACAAAACACAAATACTGATAGTAATGATAGAATAATTTGTCTGTTTTTTTTCATAAAATACTCCTTTATATATTGTTTAAATAACATGTAAACAATAATTCACTATAATTTTAATTGTGTTGCTATTATTTGTCAATCAGATTATCCGATTGTACATTTTTACATTGATTTTTAAAATAAAGATGCTTATACTATAGGTATGTTAATAAAAATTTACTGTTTTACTCGGTGAGAGTTTTATTTGCGGAAAATAACAGTTCCGATTAATGAGGATTATCTTATGGGAATGAATGATACACCTTTGGCAAACAGAGTGCATATAGGTTTTTTCGGAAGAAGAAATGCCGGTAAGTCCAGCGTGGTTAATGCTGTCACGGGACAGGAGCTTTCTGTTGTTTCCGAAATAAAAGGAACCACAACCGATCCTGTAACCAAATCAATGGAACTTTTACCGTTAGGTCCGGTGTTGATTATAGATACCCCGGGTTTTGATGATGATGGGGAACTCGGCGAGCTTCGTATAAAAAAGACAAAACAGGTTTTAAACAAGACAGATGTTGCTGTACTTATTGTTGATGCAACAGTGGGGATGACAGCCGTTGATTACGAGATAGTTGATATATTCAGAAAAAAGGATATAAAATATATTCTGGTTTATAATAAATGTGACCTTCTTGAGGTAAAGGACATGATAAGGCTTTCCTCAGAGGAGAATGCAATACTTGTCAGTGCCAAGGATAAGAAAAATATAGACCAGCTTAAGGAAAAAATATCTTTGATGACAGATGATAGGAAAGAAAGAAAACCGGTATCCGATCTTGTTGAGCCTAAGGATATTGTTATTCTGGTAATTCCTATTGACGGTTCTGCACCTAAAGGCAGACTTATTCTTCCACAACAGCAGATTATAAGGGATTTGCTTGAGGTCGGGGCAGTGGTTGTTGCTGTAAAAGAAAATGAGATTAAAGAAACACTCGAAATGCTTTCCGATAAGCCGAAGCTTGTCATTACCGACAGCCAGGTTTTTAAAACCGTAGCCGAAAATATACCTTCCGATATAAAACTTACTTCTTTTTCCATTCTTATGGCAAGGTATAAGGGCTTTTTGAAAACAGCCATTAACGGTGCATTTGCAATAGATGAATTAAAGGATGGAGACAGAATTCTTATAGCGGAAGGCTGTACACATCACAGACAATGTGAGGATATAGGGACCGTAAAGCTTCCTGAGTGGATCAGAAATTATACCGGTAAAGATTTTGAATTTGATTTTTGTTCGGGAAATGATTATCCGGAAGAACTTCAACAATACAAGGTTATAATACATTGCGGAGGATGTATGCTGAGTGAACGCGAAATCAGATATCGTATGAAATGCGCGGCGGATGCGGGAGTTCCTTTTACAAATTACGGAACGGTGATAGCACTTACTCAGGGAATACTTACAAAAACAATTGAGATATTCAATAATAAATATGATTAATAACACTATTGGGATGAGAGGTAAAATATGAAAATATTGGTTATAATACCGGCATATAATGAGGAGGAAAACATTGTAAATACTGTTACTGCTCTCAAAGAAAAATGCCCTGATGTGGATTATATTATAATTAATGACTGTTCAACCGACAGAACCGAAAAGATATGCGAAAAGAACGGGTTTAATTATATTTCGCTGCCTATTAATCTGGGAATCGGTGGGGGAATTCAGACCGGTTACAGATATGCATACAAAAACGGTTATGACGTTGCTGTACAGTTTGATGGCGATGGTCAGCATAATGCCGAATATATACATGATCTGGTTAAACCCATAGAAGAGGGTAAGGCCGATATGGTAATAGGATCACGTTTTATAGAGAAAAAGGGATTTCAAACTTCTTCCATGAGAAGAGCCGGTATCGGTGTTCTGGGATTTGTACTTAGAATCTGCGGAGGCGGTAAAATAACTGATGCGACAAGCGGCTTTCGGGCTACGTCAAGAGAGGTAACCAGGTTCTTTTCATCCAACTATGCACAGGATTATCCGGAACCGGAATCTATAATTGCCGCAAGCACAAGCGGATTTCGTATAAAAGAGGTACCGGTTGTTATGAATGACAGAACAGCGGGAGTTTCATCAATAAGTCCGTTTAAGTCGGTATACTATATGATAAAGGTAACTTTGGCCATCCTTATTTACAGGCTGGTCGGAAAGAAGTGGAGGTAGAAAACTATGATGACGGATTTGTTCAGATTTATTTTACTCGGAGGAGTCCTGATATATATAATTGTGATCGGAGTGCTCATGAAAAGAGGAAAAATGAATCTTAAATATTCACTTGTCTGGTTTCTGACCGGAATAGTGCTTTTGATTTGTGCCGCATTTCCGGGAATAATACGTTCGTTTGCAAAGCTTATAGGAGTTTATTCGGAAGTAAACGTGGTTTTCTTTCTTGGAGTATGCTTTTTGCTTATTATCATACTATCGCTTACATCTATTGTTTCACTTCAGAGTGAAAGAATCAGATCCTTAACGCAAACTCAGGCATTATTGGAAAAGAGAGTAAGAGACCTGGAGGAAAAAAATGAAATATAGTGAAAACGATCATACATTCGCAATTTGTGCATATAAAGAAAGTGCTTATTTGGAAAAATGCATTAAATCCGTGATGGCACAAAATAAGAAGAGCAATGTGATTATTGCAACCTCAACACCGAATGAGCACATTAAAAAGCTGGCAGAAAAATATGGAATTATGGTTTTTATAAATGATGCCGAGCCCAATATAGCAGGAGACTGGAATTTTGCTTATTCAAAGGCAAAAACAAAGCTTGTTACGATAACTCATCAGGATGATATATATGATAATGATTATCTTGAACTTGTTTTAAATGCATTAAACCGTTCGAAAAAACCTATAATTGCACATACTGCCTATTATGAGATAAGAAATGGAAAAAAGGTATACAGCAACAGACTTTTAAGGATAAAGAAGCTTATGCTGCTTCCGGTTTTGCCAAAGATTACATGGAAGAGTATCTTTTTGAGAAGAAGATCATTATCGCTTGGATGTGCTATATGTTGTCCTTCGGTTACATATGTAAAGGACAGATTGCCGAAAGAACCGTTTGAGGTCGGAAACAGAGCTGACCTTGACTGGCAGGCGTGGGAAAAGTATTCAAAGCTTAAAGGAGAGTTTTGCTATATATCAAAGCCGGTCATGGGACACAGGGTTCATGAAGAGTCCGAAACTTCAAATGTTATAGGAAATGATAACGGTCGAACACCGGAAGATTATGAAATGTACAGGAAGTTTTGGCCGAAATGCATTGCCGATATTTTGATTAAATTTTATGAAAAAGGACAAAAAAGCAATGATTTATAATTTATAAGTAAATGGCTGATTTGTATAATGAAAAAAATAAAATCTATAAAAAGTATTAAAACAACTTGATATATTAAAAAAAATAGATTAAAATATAAAGAGTTAATAATATAAGGAGGGTACATATATGGCATTTGTTATTAATGAAGGCTGCATTAGTTGCGGATCATGTGCAGGTTCATGTCCTGTAGGTGCTATCAGCGAAGGCGATGGTGCATTTGTTATCGATCCGGATACATGTATCTCTTGTGGATCATGTGCAGGAACTTGTCCGATGGGAGTAATCTCAGAGGAATAATCAGTCACTATATATGGAGAAAAGGAAGCCGTACGGCTTCCTTTTTTTGTGTTTTGTATAGCAAAAATATTTTCTTTTTTAAATCACGACACCTTCTTTTTTAAATATAATAATATATAGTATACAAATGACAAAAATAACGATATATATTATATAAGCTATATCATTTTTTAGGATGGGTAATACCGAAATTAATAAAATATACAGTACTTTGGGAAATAATTATTTGACTTTTGAGCATTTGTATGTTAATACTTTACTACAAATATTTTTTGGAATCAAGATATGGATTAAAAAAACAGAAATTCCAATAAAATATTGTGAAAAAATCGTAAAAAATCTTTACACTTAATTTATTTGTGATAAACTATAATTAAGAATAAAGAATGTCGGATTAGTGATATTTGTCAATTATATGTGTAATTGCAAAGACGAGAGGTGACAACTATGAAAATTGAAAGATTAAGTGAAAATCAAATAAGATGTACTCTTTATAAAGCTGATCTTGCAGACAAGGAAATGTTGTTGACAGAGCTTGCCTACGGTACCGATAAGGCAAAAGAATTGTTCAGAGAGATGATGCAGCAGGCATCAAACGAACTTGGTTTTGAGGTGGATAATATCCCTCTTATGATAGAAGCAATACCGGTATCTCCGGAATGTTTGGTTTTGATTGTAACTAAGGTGGAGGATCCTGAAGAACTTGATTCAAGATTTTCTAAGTTCACGAAGCCTGCTATGGAAGAATATGAAAGTGATATGTATGATGAGGAAGAAGATGAATCCTCAGACAATTCTTCAACAGCTGATTCACTTTTGGAAGCACTCGGCAGCCTTGCTGAGAACTTAAATGCCCTGAACAACAACAGAATGTCCAAGAAAACAAAGAACGCCGTTAAGAGAGAGAGCGAGAAGAGCATATTCAGAATCTATGCCTTTAAGAATCTCGATGAGGTTATTCTTTCCGCAAAGCTTGTAAAGAATATATATAAGAGTATGAATGCGTTATATAAAAATCCGCAGGACAGCAGATTCTATCTTTATATGACAAAGGATAAAAATACCGATGGTGAATTTACAAGAACCTGCAATATAATAGGAGAGTATGGAAATAAGGTTAAAGCTACTTATGCGACTCCTAATTATATGGATGAGCATTTCAAGGTAATAATCGAGGCAGATGCCATTCAGAAGCTTGCAGAAATATAAGAATAATGCAATAAAAAAGAAATCCCATATTCGTGGGATTTCTTTTTTATTGCATTATATTAAATTTATTAATTATTTATTGCTTTTTTAACTGCATCTACTACGGCTTCTTTGGTTATTCCGAAGTGCTCGAAGAGCTTTCCGCCCGGAGCGGATGCACCGAAGGAATGCATACCTATGAATTCGCCGTTTATTCCGATATATCTGCCCCAGCCGAATTCTCCTAAAGCTTCAACACCGACTCTTGCGGTAACATTCTTAGGAAGAACAGTTTCTTTATATTCGTCTGGCTGGTCTTCAAATAAATCCATGGAAGGCATACTAACTATTCTTACATCTATACCATCCTCCAAAAGCTTTGCTTTTGCATCAACAGCAAGTGAAACCTCAGAACCTGTGGCTATGATTATTGCATCAGGTGTTTCTTTGTTTGAATCTGCCAATACGTAACCGCCTTTTAATGCTTCCTGACTGCTTCCTTCAAGCTGAGGAAGATTTTGTCTCGAAAGAACAAGTGCGGTAGGAGCATCATTTTTATTTAATGCAAAATACCATGCCGCTGCACATTCTGTTGCGTCAGCCGGACGGAATACATAGAAGTTCGGCATTGCACGAAGCATTGCAAGCTGTTCAATAGGTTCATGTGTCGGACCGTCTTCACCTACTCCTATGCTGTCGTGTGTAAAAACGTATGTAAGCGGTAAGCCCATAAGTGACGAAAGCCTTGCCATAGGTTTAACATAATCGCTAAATACAAAGAATGTTGAAACATAAGGCCTTAAACCACCATGAAGAGCTATACCGTTTCCGATAGCAGCCATGGCTATCTCTCTTATACCAAAGTGAATATTTTTTCCGGTCGGATTTTCCTTTGAATAATCACCCATATCATTCATATATGTCTTGGTTGACGGAGCAAGGTCTGCAGCTCCTCCAAACATATTAGGTAAAAAATTTTTAATGATATTAATTATCTTGCCTGATACATTTCTTGTTGCCTCCGGCTTATCGCAGGTATTCCAGAAATCATCCAGGTCATAAAGACTTTTAGCAGCGTCTTTATCGTGATAAGCATCCCAAAGCTTCTTCATATCCGGATATTTCTCGCAATAGTCTGTAAATAGCTTATTCCACTCATCTTCGTAAGATGCATTTGAAACGGCGATTTCCTTGAAATTGTCATATACATCCTGATCAATTACAAATGCACCTTTATCCTCTATACCTAGATTTGCACGTAAGGCTGCTACATTTTCAACACCGAGAGGCTCGCCGTGAGCAGAAGCTTTTCCTTCTTTTGCAGGACAACCGGCACCTATCTTGGTTTTAATCTCTATCATTGAAGGTCTGCCTTTTTCATTTTTTGCAGCCTCAATGGCAGCACCTATAGCATCAAGGTCGTTACCGTCTTCAACGAGCTGAGTATGGAATCCGAAAGCCTCAAAACGCTTTCTTACATCCTCTCTGAAAGCGATATTTGTATCACCTTCTATTGATATATTGTTTGAATCATAAAGAACAATAAGTTTTTCAAGTCCGAGAGTTCCTGCGAGTGAAAAAGCCTCGTAGGAAATGCCTTCCATCATACATCCGTCTCCGCCGAGAACATAAGTATAGTGATCGACTACAGGATAGCCTTCTTTATTAAAAGTAGCAGCAAGGTGGTTTTCCGCCATAGCCATTCCTACAGCCATAGCCATACCGGCACCCAAAGGACCGGTAGTTGCTTCTACACCAACGGTGTGTCCGTATTCCGGATGCCCCGGTGTTTTAGAACCGAGCTGTCTGAAATTCTTCATATCATCGATGGTAATTCCATAACCAAAGAAATGAAGAAGTGAATAAAGTAATGCCGAGCCGTGTCCACCGGAAAGTATAAAGCGGTCTCTGTTTTCCCAATTAGGATTTGCCGGATTATGTCTCATGTGCTTTGCCCAAAGCTCATATGCGGCAGGGGCTGCACCGAGGGGAAGTCCCGGATGTCCCGAATTGGCTTTCTGGATTGCATCGGCTGCAAGTACCCTGATTGAGTTAACGGATTTAATGTCCATATTGTTCATTGTGTTTTCTCCTTAATAGCAAATTGCCTGATGATTTATAATATCAAAAAAATTATCTTTGTGATCTTGCAAGAATTCTCATAATTCGTAAGAAAAGATTTGCTATGTCAACATAAAGCATTGCTGCTGCATCTACTGCTTTGTCAACTGTCTTGGCACCGTCGTTTGCCTTAGCCCAGTCGTATCCGATGTATCCACAGAAAATCAAAACAACTATATAATCAATAATTCCCAGGCTTCCTATACCTGTGATTAAAAGGATCAACTCTATTACGATTGTAATAAGAAGAGTGATACCAAGTGTTTTACCAAGAGTATTGCTTCCAAAGAATGCAGGGAAGCATGAGCTTAAAAACATCATTGCAAGTGTTACTGCTGCGGTAATTCCGAATGCTGTAGGAATTATGCTTGCATAGCCTTCAGCCACATAAATTGAAAGTGACATTGAAATAACCATACCTATAGGAATAACTATAAGATTATAACCTATAAAGCTTACCGTTGGATTATCGGACTTGTTAACCATAGTACAGCCGATAATAACGAGTACAAAATAAGAAATCAAAAATACAACATAGTTATTAAGCGCAAGAGCGATTATTGAATCGCTGAATACGGAACAAAGAATAACATTTACCAAAAAGCCCCAGAGCAGACATCCGCCGAGAATAAGATTGAATTTCTGGTCTGAAATTACTTCGGCATTTGAATAAGTGCTCTGAACCTGCTGATATGAACCGTTGTTTCCTGCCATATAGCCATTGCTCATACCGTTGAAAAGGTTTTGATTTGCATTGTAATTGCTGTTAAAATTGTTGTTCATGTTATTATTCATACCGTTATTCATGTTATAACCATTGTTGGTGTAAGTGTTATAACCGTTTGAATAATTGTTGTTTGAATAATTACCGTTTAAATTATAGCCTGAATTTTGATTCTGGTTATAATTCTGGTTAAAATCGTTACCGTTGTTGTTGCTTAAGTTCATAAAAATAACCTCCTCATTATATAATTATTGAACCTCTGTTTGTTTTTCTTCTTTTTTTCTGAGATATTCGTTTATTGAATAAAGAACGTCATCGACCTCCATACCATGTACCATGCAGGCATCTTCAAGTGATTCCATAGCGGAAGACGGGCAGCCTACACAATGCATGCCAGATGCCATAAGAATAGCTGCATTACCCGGGTCAATCTCAAGTACTTCATATATCAGCATATCCTTAGTTACCTGTTTAGCCATATCGTACTAACCTCCTTAAAACGTAAATTTATTTCTATATAAAATATGTAGATTTTGAAGCAAAAATAAGTATATCACAAAAGAAGGTCTGCTGTCTATTAAAATGTTGCCCATAAATAATAAAGAAAATTCTTATTTTATGGTAAAAAAGATAATAAAGATTGTATACTGTATACAATCTATGTATCAAAAAAAGTACAATAAAATGCTTTTTTTACGTTGACGTGTATACAATTTGAAATTATAATAAAAACATCTTAAGAAGTTATCGGTGTTTTTACGACACTGCATACATGATAATTTCTGTTAAGAACGAGAGTAAAATAAAAGGAGGAACACAAAGAAATGTTATTGAAAATGGATGCACTTGAGACAGACAGCTGGGATGGATTTGTAGGCGGAAAGTGGCAGAAAGAGGTTGAGGTCAGAGATTTCATTCAGAGAAACTATA
>DFDU01000003.1:58599-58783 GCA_002369325.1 Lachnospiraceae bacterium UBA3820 | reverse complement strand
TCCGGCTGTATAAAATCAGGATTTGCATTTATATATTCAATAAGCTTTGGTGTATATTTACTGAGTTTAAAGAAATAAGCTTCTTCCTTTGCAGGTGAAACCTCACGTCCGCAATCAGGACATTTTCCGTCTACAAGCTGTGACTGAGTGAAGAAAGACTCACAAGGTGTACAATACATACCCT
>DFDU01000003.1:0-58506 GCA_002369325.1 Lachnospiraceae bacterium UBA3820 | reverse complement strand
GCTTCTTGAAAATCTTCTGAACCTGTTTCTCATGATCTTCGTCGGTTGTTCTTATGAATTTATCATAAGATGTGTTCATTAAATCCCAGATACCTTTTATCTGAGTTGATACTTCATCAACAAATTCTTTCGGTGTGGAAAGATTTTCAAATGCCTTTATCTCAATCTTCTGTCCATGCTCATCAGTTCCTGTCTGGAATCTCACATCATATCCCACAAATCTCTTATATCTTGCTATACTGTCCGCCAAAACAATCTCATAGGTATTGCCTATATGAGGCTTACCGGATGTATATGCTATGGCTGTTGTAATATAATACGGTCTTTTTGACATCTCATTTCCCCCTTTTTAAAATTTTCTATTCTTAGTTAATCGGTATTTCAAAATACACCCTGTCTTTCAAACAATATCTCTTTTACTAATATCAAAGGCAGAATATATCTGCCTTTTACAAATACTTAACTTACTCTTAATTTAAACTTTTGCTCCTCACGTTCATCATTGACGATTTCTATCTGTCCACCCAAAGCCCTTATCTTACCATCAAAATCTTCATAACCTCTTAAAATGTACTTTATATCGTCAATCGTGCTTATTCCTTCTGCTGCAAGTGCCGCAATCACAAGTGCAGCTCCCGCTCTTAAATCCGGTGCAACCAGATTAGCGCCTGTATAACCTTCAACTCCGGTTATAATCGCCGAATTACCTTCAACCTTAATCCTTGCTCCCATACGCGCTAACTCATTGACATATTTAAATCGATTTTCAAATATACTCTCGGTTATAATACTATTACCTGATGAAAGTGCTAACGTCGTAGCCATCTGAGGTTGCATATCAGTCGGAAATCCCGGATATGGAAGAGTCTTAATCTGTGTGGATTTCATTCTTCCGTCTGCCATAACCCTTATCGAATCATCGTATTCTATAACGGTTGCGCCAATTTCCGAAAGCTTTGAAGAAATAGCCTCCATATGCTTAGGAATTACATTTTTAATAAGAATATTTCCTTTGGTTGCAACAGCCATCGTCATAAATGTACCGGCCTCAATCTGATCCGGAATTATTGAATATTCCGTACCTACAAGTCTCTGTACACCACGGATTCTGATTACATCGGTTCCGGCACCCTTGATATTTGCCCCCATACTGTTAAGGAAGTTCGCAACATCAACTATATGCGGCTCTTTTGCTGCATTTTCTATAGTGGTCTTGCCCTCTGCAAGAACTGCTGCCATCATAATATTTATGGTTGCACCTACTGATACAACGTCCATATATATATGACGACCGATAAGCTCATCAGCCTGAGCTACAACCTTTCCTCCGCTTACTATATCAACCTTTGCACCAAGTGCTTCAAATCCCTTGATATGTTGGTCGATAGGACGAAGTCCTATATCACATCCACCCGGAAGCGCTACCTGAGCATATTTGAACTTTCCAAGCATCGAACCAAGCAAATAGTAAGATGCTCTTATTTTTCTTATGTATTCGTCGTCAACACATAAGTTATCTCTGTCTATAGTCTTTCCGTTAATGGACACCGTGTGTAAGTCTATATATCTAACTGTCGCTCCAAGAGTCTCTATTGCCCTTAAGAGTACCTTCGTATCTTCTACATAAGGAACATTTTCTATAACACATTCATCATCAGCAAGAATAGCCGCAGCAAGAATACCCAAAGCCGCATTCTTTGCACCAGCAATCGTTACTTCACCATCTAAAGGCGCCCCGCCTTTAATAACATACTTTTCCATTTCACACCTCTTGACTTTGTGTATTTGATATATACATAGTCTTACAAATTATACCACATCTTTTGAAAAAGTAAACCCATAAATATTTGTCGTATTTCCAACAGGTTCCTTACTATTTATCTGCCTCGCAATATATGCATCTGTAAATGCGGTTTTTTTCATCAGTCAGTACAAATATTTGCGGAATATCCGGCTCAACCGATGTAATGCAACGCGGATTCTTACATCTCTTTACATTTACAAGCTTCTTGGGAAGAGCAACCTTTTTCTTTTCGATAGTCTGCCCGTCTTTAATTATGCTAACGGTTATGTCGGGATCTATATATCCGAGCACATCGAGATTAACATCATACTCCTGATCGATTTTCAGAATATCCTTTCTTCCCATCTTATTGCTTGTAACATTTTGAAGAATAGCTATACTGCAGTCCAGCTTATCAAGCTCAAGATCACGATATACCTGAAATGCCTTACCGGCAGAAATATGATCAAGCACTATTCCGTTTTGAATACTGTCTACTTTCATTTATACATTCACCCCCAAAAGCGTAAGCATAAGTGCCATACGTACATACTTTCCGTTTAACGCCTGTCTGAAATATGCCGCACGCGGATCGTCATCAATCTCTGTGGATATTTCATTTACACGAGGAAGTGGATGCATGATGGAAAGCGTTTCCTTTGCGTTTTTTAGCTTACTTTTATCTAAAATATATGTATCTTTCAAACGAACATAATCTGCTTCATTGAAGAATCGTTCCTTTTGTACCCTTGTCATATAAATTATATCAAGCTCCGGCATAACCTCTTCCATAGTCGTAACTTCCTTATAATCTATATTATTCTTTTCAAATACTTCCGTGATTATATAATCAGGAACCTTTAATTCTTTCGGTGAAATAAGTATAAACTTGATTCCTTCATATCTTGAAAGTGCTTTTATCAGTGAATGAACTGTTCGTCCAAATTTTAAATCTCCACATAAACCTATAGTGAAATTGTTTAAATCTCCCTTTTCACGCTTTATGGTAAGAAGATCTGTCAGTGTCTGAGTCGGATGATTATGTCCTCCGTCGCCGGCATTTATAATTGGTACCGGTGAGACCATGGAACCAAGCATCGGTGCACCCTCCTTAGGATGTCTCATCGCAATTATATCTGCGTAACAGCCTACTACTCTTATGGTATCTCCTACGCTTTCACCCTTTGTAGCGGAGGATGAATCGGCAGAAGAAAAACCAAGTACATTACCTCCTAATTCCATCATAGCCGCCTCAAAGCTAAGTCTGGTTCTTGTACTTGGTTCAAAAAACAACGTCGCAAGTTTTTTTCCCTTACACGCTTCACTGTATTTCGATTTGTCTTTAATTATATCAAGTGCGAGATTAAGTATCCCTTCAATTTCATCAACACTTAAATCGGTTGGGTCAATTAAATGCTTCATGATTATTCTCCCATCTTTTTTACTACCAAATATAATAGTACGAAAGCACCCTTTGTGTCAATAAAATCCATTTAAATCTTATGGTTTTTTTTACCCGCAAAAAGATGCTTCTTACCTGAATTACAAACTATTCATTTATCGTCTTTGTAACCTTTACTTTATTGTCCGTAAAGATTTTTTCAATCTTTTTTTTGTCTTCTCTGTTACAGACAAGAACATATTGCTTACGGTTTGCTCTTATCTTGAGGATAATTGTGCTGCCGTCATTTTCGTCATAGACAAGCTTATAGCTTTTCATGAATTCCCACTCAAGAAATGTGGTATCAATTAAAGCTCCCTCTTCGGTAATTCCGCTCTGTATTTTTGTCTGAAGAATTATGAAGAGAACCATACAGATAACCGCCGGCAAAAATATATAGTATTGAAAAACTATCATGATAACCGCAAATACAAGCCCGACATTTGCAATAATTATCTCATATCCGCTCATTCTGTGATGCAGACGGCTCGGTATAACTATACTTTCCTGTTTCTTAATGGCAGATACACATAACCATACTGATATACCAAAGCCAAGAAACAATACAAAACCGAGTATCGTTATCCATAATTTCCAATCCATACCAATCCTCCGAAAAATACTAAAGGCGTCTGTCTTGATATATACAAAGTGTACGCATAGCACGTTGGACTTGACGCTACGCTTAACACTTGTATATATCAAGACAGACGCACATTTATATATAATCTACTTAGTATTAATAAGTGTATACATAACTGCCTTCTCTGCATGACGACGGTTCTCAGCCTCATCCAAAATAAGATCAAGGTTTTTCATCTCAACACTTTCAGAGATTTCAAAGCCGACATGCATAGGCATATCGTGCATAACAACAGCCTTGCTTCCCTCAAGGAACTCATCATTTATCTGATAAGGCATCATCTTTGACATGATTTCCTTCTTCTTATCGGCAAATTCAGGATTATTAAAGAATTCCATATCAACCCATGTATCTGTATAAAGAATGTCCATATCCTTTACATAGGTCTTTGCCTCTTCAATAGTCATTGCAGGATTAAGCTCCACATAATGTCCCGTAGCCTTTGCTTCCTCATAAAAAGCATCATCACATGCCGTATTGTTTACAAGCGGTGTAAGTCCGTAAATTGTACCTTTTTTCATTTTTGCAAAGAATTCAACAAGCGAATTAAATACATTATTCTTTGCTCCTATATAAAGAAGCTTTACATCGAGACTTCCGAAATGCTCGATAATTGTAAGCGCATCGGCAAGAATCTGACATGGATGATAGGAATTATCACATCCGTTAATGAAAGGAACCGTTACATTTTTTCCGAAAAGCTCAACGGTCTCGTTTTTAACAAGACGTGCCATAATAATATCAACATTTCTGCATACATATTTTATCTCAGAAACCGGCTCACCCAGAACAAAGTTTGAATCCTCCCAAAGCTGATTAAAATATGTTCCTCCGAGCTCTGTTATGCCCGTAGCAAACGAAAGAAATGTTCTTGTTGAAGTCTTCTCAAACAAAGTATAAAGCTTCTTACCCTTAAGAGCCTCACTATACTTCTCAGGATTCTTCTTCATATCCTGTGCCAGATTTAAAATTCCCATCAATTCCTCAGCCGAGAAATTCTTAAAATTAAGCATATTTTTCATAATATTCTCCTTTTTCAGGATTGGATAGATAAGATGAAATCCATCGCAGGCACGCTCTCGCTACTCTCAGGCGTAGCGGTACTAAGCTCGATAAAACCTCGCTAAGTACCGACGCCTTCAAAGTACCTGCTTATGAATTTATCTTATCTATCCAATCCAATTTACTCATTGTTTACTTACAATATCCGTTATAGTTATAAATAACTTTTAAGCTTATCAGTCATATCTGTACGCTCCCAAGGGAGGTCTACGTCGGTTCTTCCAAAGTGTCCGTATGCAGCCGTCTGCTTGTAAATCGGTCTTCTTAAGTCAAGCATCTTAATGATACCTGCCGGTCTTAAATCAAAGTTTTCTCTGACGATTTCAACAAGCTTCTCATCGGATAGTTTTCCTGTTCCAAAGGTATCTATCATAATTGAAGTAGGCTTAGCTACACCGATTGCATATGAAAGCTGAATCTCACATTTATCCGCAAGTCCCGCTGCAACGATATTTTTAGCTACATATCTTGCGGCATAAGCAGCCGAACGATCAACCTTTGTACAATCCTTACCCGAAAATGCTCCGCCACCGTGACGTGCATATCCGCCGTAGGTATCAACAATTATCTTTCTTCCTGTAAGTCCGCTGTCACCGTTAGGTCCGCCTATTACAAATCTTCCGGTCGGATTTATAAAGAATTTTGTATTTTCATCTACCATTTCTTTAGGAAGCACTTCATCGAAAACATACTTCTTAATATCTTTATGAATCTGTTTCTGAGTTACCTCTTCTCCATGCTGAGTCGAAAGAACAACCGCATCAAGTCTCGAAGGCTTGCCGTTTTCATCATATTCTACCGAAACCTGCGTTTTTCCGTCCGGTCTTAAATAAGGAAGTGTTCCGTTCTTTCTTACCTCGGTAAGTCTTAATGCAAGCTTGTGTGCAAGCGATATAGGGTACGGCATAAGCTCAGGTGTTTCATTTGTTGCAAATCCGAACATCATTCCCTGATCTCCGGCTCCGATTGCCTCAATTTCATCATCGGACATCGCATTTTCTCTTGCTTCGAGTGCCTTATCAACACCCATGGCAATATCCGCAGACTGCTCATCTATTGCGGTAATTACTCCGCAGGTGTCACAATCAAATCCGTACTTTGCTCTGTCATAGCCTATTTCTCTTATGGTTTCACGTACAATTTTCTGAATATCCACATATGCCTGTGTGGATATTTCACCCATTACAAGTACAAGACCCGTAGTAATAGCGGTCTCGCATGCAACACGGCTCATGGGATCCTGTTCAATCAAAGCATCCAGTATCGCATCAGAAATCTGATCGCAAATCTTGTCAGGATGTCCTTCTGTAACCGATTCTGATGTAAATAGTAATTTTTCCATATTTTCCTCCAAAAAATAAAAGAATCCGGTCGGCATCCGGATTTGAAAAACATATGCTCAAATCCTCTTATTGCTCGACTACACAATAGTATCGCTCAGGCAGGCACCTTCCGACCTTGTCGGGGTTGCCATGGCTTC
The DNA here is from genome assembly GCA_002369325.1 of Lachnospiraceae bacterium UBA3820. Lineage (GTDB taxonomy): Bacteria > Bacillota > Clostridia > Lachnospirales > Lachnospiraceae > Coprococcus_C. Next base: position 52,097 of record DFDU01000003.1, on the reverse strand, counting down.
ACAGTCCCTTATGACTCCACCATTCTGAATAAGAGAGTTCTCTTATAAAATATAAACATACATTACATTATAAATACCTAATTGTCAATAGAAAAATCCCCACAGCCAAAGGGTTTCCTTAACCATGAGGATTTTGTATATTTAAAATAGGGTGTACTATAATCTGTTCTTAATTGCCCTTGCAAGCTCGTTTTGAGCTTCGCTTTCCGTTTCATGCTGCTTCCAGGTTACCTTCACATCATCATCCTTAAATCTCGGAACGATATGCATATGAAAATGGTTCACTGTCTGACCTGCAATTTCACCATTATTCTGGATTATATTAAGTCCCTCGCAGCCTGTTTCTTCCTTAATAGCCTTTGCCGCAACCGTAGCGAAAGAAAAAACCTTCGCTGCCATATCCGCATCCAATTCATATATATTATCGGAATGTTCCTTAGGAATTATAAGTGCATGTCCTCTGTTGGCTGGTGCCACATCAAGAATACACTTAAAATCATTGCTTTCATAAATCGTAGCCGAAGGGATATCTCCCTTTGCAATCTTACAAAAAATACAATCTTCTTTTATCATTTTGATAACCTCCTATGCCAAAAAACCTCTCTTACTGTAGTCCGCACCTTCAAGACTTTCGTTAAGCGTTCCCTTACCATATGTGAGTCCCGCATAAACCTGATGCGCGTTTTGCATGACAGGTCCCTCGTCGTCTATCTCGTGCAGCTTTTCGAAGCCGGTACGAAGATTATCCATCATATTCCGGCATCTGTCAAGTTCACATGGAGTTCTTTTAACAGCCGAATCTATGAGCTTTGTATAAATGTATCTCAATATATTAAGGTAGGTTTTACCCTTTTCATCTTCCGGATTAATGGCTGACATAAGTTCATTATGTACCTTTTTTGCCTGATTAATATTTTTTAAATATTCAGCCCTATCCTCCTTATCATAGGCATTAAGCGCATCCTCTACATAAACCTTTTCCATATCAAAAAGTATAAGTATAAGTCCGCTGTGATTTGCCTGTGATATTCTTAAGGTAAAATCTTTTTTTAATTCACTTGTCATAAATGTCCTCCGATAAATTCAAACCATGATAATTTCAAAATCAGCCTGCAAGCCGAATCAAACATTCCTACTGCAAAAGCTGCAGGAGTGATTCAGGTCTTTCATTGGACTTCTGCATCATGGATATAGCTGCCTGAGAAAGGACATCCTGCTGAGTATAATTTGTCATTTCCTCTGCCATATCAGTATCCATTATTCTTGAGTATGCAGCGGTAAGACTTTCTTCCTGCACCTCAAGGTTATCATATATGTCATTGAGTCTGTTCTCAAATGCTCCGAGTCTTGATCTGATATTTGATATTCTCTTTACCGCCTCATCAATAGCGGTGATTGCCTCGGAAGCATATTCATTTGTATACATTATAAGATGGTCAACCTTAAGTGACTTCGAACTTACACTCGGTATATCAAGCTTTAACTCTTCACCCGAATATGAACCTGTCTGGATAGTCATTACTCCGGCCGAAAGAACCTCGATAACAGCATCTCCGTCAGCCGGATCATAAGTCTTCGGGTCAACATCCACAAGCATTTCAAAACCGTTTCTGTCAATTATTCTTATCGAGTTACCGTCAGAGGTATAAGTCGCGGTTGAAGTAAATCCGTTATCGGACGGTGTAAGTGAAGCAACACAATCTTTACCTGTTTCTTTGTCCCCGTCATTTATTCCAAGAAGTGAGGCAAGCTCGGTATTTCCGACAGATATCTCAATCTTCTCATCTTTACCGTATTCCTGTGTTCTGAATATTACCGGTGAACCGGATGTAAAATCAGCTTCCGTAGCTCCGCCGTCGTTTGAGGCTAATACGTCTATGCCTATCTTCTTAAGATGCTCCTGAAGGCTTTCATAAACCTCCGTCATCGTCATTCCTTCGCTAATTTCCACAGTAAAATTGTTAACCTTAAAGCTTCCTGCCTGTTCCTTTGTAACGGTTGCGCCTGAATAGGAAAATCCGGTGGAATAGGTTGCCTGCTTTCCGATTTCCGTTACACTTAAAGAGTATTCACCGGCGGAAACTTCTGTTGAAATATATGTAGTCTGAATGCTGAAAACGCTTGAAAGACTTCTTCTTGAAACAGATCCGTCCAAAAGCTTCTGATCATTAAATGAAGTCGAATCAACTATCTGATCGATTTCACCGGCAAGTTCATCTATCTCCATCTGAATCATATCTCTGTCATCTTCGGAAAGAACATCATTTGCAGCCTGAACAGCAAGCTCTCTCATTCTTTGAAGAACATTGTGAAGTTCGTTTAATCCGCCTTCTGCAGACTGTATAACCGATATACCGTCATTTGAATTAAGAGAGGCCCTGTTAAGTCCTCTGATCTGTGAATCCATCCTTGTTGATATGGCAAGTCCCGCAGCATCATCTGCCGGATTGGTTATCTTTGTTCCCGAAGAAAGTCTCGACATAGACTTTGCTATATTATCATTTACTCTTGCGAAATGATCGCTTGCATTAAGTGCTAATGAATTATGGTTTATTCTCATATGTATGCCTCCCAAACTATTTTGTAATTATACTCCGCTATCTGTTTAACAAATCTATTATAATTATCGGTTTATATCCCGTTTTAATTAACCATTTAAGTCTGCCAAAGCTTTTACAAGCGAAACTGCTGCCTTATAAAGGATTTTTTCATCTGTATTTGTTTCCTCGTCTTCGGCTTTTGAATTTGTTACGGCCAGACTGCCAAGTCTTATATCTGCTGCCTCAAAGCCTTCCCCGGATATTCTTCCGGCAAATACTTCCGCCATACCCAAAAGTGCCATATTTCCTTCACTTGTATCCGACACAACATATCCCGATAAGCTTCCGTCAGCCATAACCTTCACATCCGCCGAAAGGTTTCCGTAAGTGGTTTTTGCCATATTTATGCTTATCTGTCCTTTATTTTCACTGTTATGCTCTATACTAAGATTAATGACATTTATACCTTCTCCTGTTCTTACAGGTATTTGGAAATGCTCCCTTTTAGCCATATTGCTCATAATATTAAAGCCTGCATTTATTGTTTTTACAGAAGCTATATCTATACTTCCCAATCGGCCCTGCGCTCCCATGCGGTACATCATTTCAGTTATTTGATTTCTTAAATCTTCATATTTAAGAGACATCTCTTCGCTTCCGCGAAGGCTTTCAAGTATACTGTCCATTTCAAACTGAGCCATATCTATTCCGATTTCTTCGCCCAAAAGAGAATCCGTCATATTTTCGGTTTCCTCATCAACAAGCTCTTCCGTATTATCGGCATCGAATTTCATGCTTGAAAGAAGTTCGGATACAAGACCATATATTCCGCCCGGTGTATTTATCATTCTGTCTGAGGCAAATGCATTTACCATCGAAAGCTCTATATCATTTTCTTTTATAAATTGCATAACCGCTTCATCCAGAACATTAAATCTTTCAATGTCCTTTAATATATCTTCTTTATTATCAGGCACCATATCCATTTCGCTCTTGAATGCGCTTTCAATCTGCCTGTCTATACGAGAACCCTTTTCGTTGATTCCCGAAAGCATTCCGAATTCATCATCAACAGACACATCTACTCCTGTGTTTTTACGGCTTCTCATAGCCGATAAAAGATTTCTTACAGTCAATCGGCTGCTGTTTGCAAAGAGCCAGCCCGCTTCCCGGTCTCCCGATTTTGCAAGCTTATTCATCATACGATATATGCCTATATAGCTTTCTCTTTCTTCGGTACTTACTTCGCCCTTTGCTTCCATATCTCTAAGATATGATGCAAAATCCTCTGCCTCACTTACTCCCTCGTTATATCTTCTGTTTCTTATGGTCTTATTTAATTCTTCTATAGAGGCGTCCAACGGATTAATATTGTCCTTGATCATACCGAGTACCGCTTCCGGATAAAGGTTATTTATAAGCTCATTTACCTGCCTGTCATAGTTCATAACCTCGGTTATATTACTCTTTGTTATCTCTATACTGTTATATCCGAGTATTTTTATGGCACGCTCGGTTTCATAATTAACCGGCACATCCATATCTTCAAGGATATCCGTAATATTGCCGAAAGCCTTTCTAATACTGTCACCCATATCTGATCTCGGTGCCGTCCCTACCGCTTCATAGCTTCTTACTACGGTCTCGAATTTTTGAACGCCGACTTCAACCGTGCTAATACTTGCATGGAGAGAATTTACCGAAAACATCCTGTCTCTCATAGGTGATGCAAGAATCTCCATCGGTGCCCCGGCTATATCACTGACCTTGCCTACAAATTCATTGTAAGCAACTATATTCTCATTATTTAATTCCACGCCCGCCTTCTTAAATGTATCGCCAAGAAGTTTCTTCTCTACATCTCTTAAAGCATTTATTACCCTTGACATTTCTCTTGTATCAATATTTATATCAAGGCTTGTCATTCTGAGTGACACCTCAAGTGTCATGGAAAGTCTTATTTCTTCCATCTGTCTTCTGTATGAAACCGCTTTTGCATCAAGCGTTCCCGCTTCCATATCCTTTTCATATTCGGACAATCTCTTTACAGCCGCTTCATCCTCCGAAATCGCATTTTTATCGGCAGTGGCATTTGCAGCCTCATTATTATATGAAGAAATTTCTCTGACAGCAGAAGCAATGGTAACCTCTTTCCCCTTCTTTGCCATGTCATATACCAAATCAGGAGAAACGGCTTTAACATCATTTAAAAACTTTTCCGCAGCCTCCAAAGACTCATTTTCGGATATGTTATTTATTATTTCCGATGCGTCCTTTCCGATAAATTCTTTTAAATTCTCATATCTTCTGACATTATCCGTGGTAACCGGTATGTCATTATCTATAAGAAGCTTTACATCCTTAAGAGTTTCTTCATCAATATCAAGGCCTGCCTGTTCTATTACCTTTTCAATCTGCGGCTTCATTTCCTCAAACATTTCATTGCTGATACCTTTATCATTTATCCTTGTTCCGCTGAAATGCGCCTTATAAAGATTATCCTCATTTATCGGCATATCATTATGTAAGAGATAAATAATCTCGTTATTTCCTATTATATTTTCCGGATTTTCGGTTTTCTCACCTGCAGCATCCGGGTTAGCTTCTCCGGCATTTTTAACATCCTTATCAAATTCTGAATTTTGAAGCCTTTCCTCTTTGGATTCAGCAATACTTACATCCATTACATCAGCATCAATCCTGACACCGTTAACACTTACCGCACCTCCGATTACGGAAAGCCCGTCGGCATCACCATCAGACAATGCAATTTCCGCCATCATGGCAAGATTTTCTTCCTTATGAGCATTGTAACGCATGGTATTGACCATACCCATAAGGTCGGACATACTCGCTCCTTCTACATCAACGCCCATGAGTTTAAGTCTTTTTATCTCATCGGCAGAAAGACTTTTTGCCACTTCCTTCTCATTTTCCTTTTTCTCCTCTTCTTCGGAAGCCGCATCCTGTCCTGCCTGTCTTAATTTTTCCTGCTTATTCTTTAAATACTCCTCAAAATTTTTCATTGTAGTATTTTCAAGATAATTATCTTTTTTCTCTTTAGTGAATTTATAGCCAAGCAAACTATCCATATCCTTATTGTCATTTACCGACAGATTATTATGTTGTGAATGCTTGTTTGAGATACCGGCAACCTCCTCCGGCATTATATTTTTGATATTATTAAGATTATCTATGATTTGTCCCATATAACACCCAACCTTTAATTAATAGACTTAAAATCCGATTTAAACAGATTTTCTAAAATAATTATCGGTTGAGTTTTCATTTTTCTAAACAGTTGTTTATTAATAACTGATATATTTTACCGGGTCGATAGGTGCACCGTTCTCCCGTATCTCAAAATGAACGTGCGGTCCCGTGCTGTCGCCGGTACTACCTGAAAGTCCTACGATATCCCCTTGTTTAACAGCCTGTCCGACCGAAACAAGGGTCTCGCTCATATGACCGTATCTTGTCACAACTCCGTTGCCGTGATCTATATATACACTTATCCCATATCCGCCGTTCCAGCCTGCCTGAATAACCGTTCCATCCCTGGCTGCCATAACATCAGTCCCTGTCGGGACAGCGAGATCTATACCGTTGTGATTTGTCCCCCATCTCGGACCGAAGCCTGATGTAAGCACATAATCCGTTACCGGTAAAATATATTCCGGTCTTTTCTTCGTACCAATATGTACCACTCTTGGTACGGCTTTTGTTACGACTTTCGTTTCAAGGATTTTTCTGTCATGTTTTTTCCCGTTATAATATGTCTCCATAACAGTTACCTCTCGCATGCCCGATGCCTCATCTCTGGTAACCTTTATTTCATCCTCGTACATAGTATCATCATAAACATATTCGCATTCTTCATAATACGGATTTACATATTTGAAAAGCTGTGTGCTTTTTCCGACCAATATCGGTTCCTTATCATCAAGTCTGCTGTATATTGTTTCGGATATCTCATTTTCTCCGATATATTTTACATTTCCATACTTCTTTCCTGTTTTTTCCAAATATATTTTATCATCGGATATGTTTTTCCCCTCTGAATAAAATTTGGCTTTGGCATCACCATATGCCTTGTATACCACCTGCGGCCTTACCTTTGTAATTCCAACCGGCTGATTTTCATAATAAATAATATAACTGTCCTTGTTAGTAATTTCATTAAATGCAAACGCCATAAAGAGACTTATTACCACAAATATCATTATTTTTCTTTTGTAGGAGTTTTTTAAAGAATTAATTATCTTAATCATTTTAATCATCTCCCAACATATTCCTTTGTTATACATTTGTAACATTTTTGTAACAAATATATAAGCCTCTTTCATCATCAAATTATTTACAAAAAAATACATTTTTATTCATATGCCAAATCTCAGACGATACTTGTATATTATTTTTTCTTGTGATAAAATCAGTTATATAATTATTAGATATGAGGTGTCTTATGGCTAAGAAATTACTTGATATAGAAGATGTGCCTTCCTTCCTTACAAATAAGGTAAAGCAGGATTTAAAATTCAAAACGGGAAATTTTGTATGGCGTGTAACCTTCAATATTCCGCTTGATCCTAAAACCGTTAATTCGGACACTATGTACGTAACAAACTCTCAGGATCAAAAGCTTCAGACTTACATAAGATACGATGTAAAAAATGAGGTTATTGAGGTAGAGCCACTGGAACCCTATGCGACCACCGGATATTATTTTCTGAATATAACCACAAGAGTTAAATCCAGAGGCGGTCAGTCACTTAAAGATCCTATAAGCATCAAATTCGGTTTTGCAGAAGGTGTATAGAAAAAACGGGCTGTCACATATAATATGTGACAGCCCGTTAATATCTTAAACAGCCGGGTATATCCGTACTTTAACAAAGGAAGGTTTGGTTGTGAGCAAATCGTATATTGAGGCTTACGGCTGTATAAAAATTATAGATACACCTTTAATATACGCATCTCTTCCGGCCTTTGTTACTTTATTCTACTTAAAATATCCTTCAATTATTTCCTTTGCCTTTGCACTGTCGTTTGAAATAACAAGAATCGCATACTTGCCATTTGTATATTTAAGTGCATTTTCGAGCTTAGGAATTTCATTAGGGAGATAATCACTGCATGCAACTTTTTGATTGCTGATTCTTACATCAAACGCTGCAGTCATAACCTTTACATAATCGGCAGATGTTGTTTTGATAACAATTATCTCCTCTGCGCTTGAACTTGAATTTGTATAAAATGCAGCTTCCTCAACCATTGACTCATCCACATTACTTAATACTCTCGTAAGTCCTATACTTTTGTCAACAGGTGCAAGGTTATCCTTGAAATCCCCACCATTCTTAATGGCATCTGCCAAAGTGTTAACATCTATATTTGCATCCGTATTACCTGCCTCATCAGACTTATTTCCCTTACTTCCGCATGCAGCCAACGAAAGAACCAAAGTCAACGAAAGCAAAATCATCAATATTTTTTTCTTCATAATCTTCTCTCCTTGTATTTTATATTATTTTACTTATTGTTTGAAAACGTCTTGAATTATAGCACAACAAATATTTGTTGTCCACTTTTTCCACCGAAATATGTTTATTATTATATGGACACTTTTTACACAATATGATATTATTGTAAACAATTATTGAAATTTTAATTAACACAATTAATTATATATCATTTTGCAATCAAAAAGAGCCATGTGCTCTGCCAAAGGAGGATTGGTATTATGAGTTATTCAGCCAAGATTACTGATTACAAAGGAAAGAAGGCTATTGAGCTTGTTGCCGGCAAATATAAGGCAATTATCGCACCATTTTTGGGAAGCAACGTTTTGCGTATGCAGGATACTGAAGCCGACATAGAATTATTCAGATTTGATAAAACCCTTTCTATCGAAGATTTGCAAAAATCTCCGGAGGTTTACGGTTTACCAACTCTTTATCTTCACAACAGACTTTCTAACGGTGTACTTAAAGTGTCCGATGCAACTTATCATTTTCCTATAAATGATGCACTCGGAAATCATATACACGGTTTTCTTCATAAGCGCGAGCATGATATAGTAAGTGCAGAGGTTATAAACGGTAACGCTGTGGCAAAAACCGAATATATATATGATGAAAAGGATGAATTCTTTGAAACCTTCCCGGTCAGCTTTAAGGCAGAATTTACTTTTACCTTATCCGACAACGGTCTCTCATATGAATTTACCATGACAAACACTTCAACAAAGCAGCTTCCTTTCGGAGTTTGTAACCATACAACAATAAACGGACCATTCAGAGAAACCGGTAACGGCCTTGATATGAGACTTTACGTTCCTGTCGGCGACAAGTGGGAGCTTAGCAAATCCTGCATACCTACAGGAGAGTTCCTTCCGTTTAATAACCATGATAAGCAATATATCACAGGTTCACAGATACCTGTTCTTCATGATATCGACAATGATGTATTTTTCGCCGAAGAAGGCTCCTATGACGGCAAGCCGTTCTACGGTGCAGTTATATCGGATATTAAAACAGACAAGAAAATCATCTATGAAGTATGCAGGGATTTCAAATTCTGGGTTATCTGGAATGACCACGGTGACAAAGGTTACTTCTGTCCGGAGCCTTGTACCTGGATAATCGATGCACCAAATCTTCCAATACCTGACGACGAAACAGGCTACAAAGAACTTGCTCCGGGAGAGTCAAAAACCCTCACTGAGCACATATACACAGTTTAAACTTCAGTTTACCGCAGTATGACTGACATAAAAGCTTCTGCTGACAGATTTAATATATGACTTACATGATGTAATTAAAACACGGTGGGTAGCTATAACGTATCATCAATTTGCTAAATCAGTACACTTAATTCTTGCTATTTGCATGAAATTGATAAACTCGCTTTCGCTCAAACATATCAATTTCAAAGCAAATACCTGCGAATTCTCGTTGCTGATTTAACGCAAATCGGATAATGTTACAGCTACCCACCGTGTTTTCTTTACATCATATACTGTTTTTCAATCCTGTCAGCAGAAGCATTCATGTCAGTAGCGAAAAAACGGCACAATATGTGCCGTTTTTCGCTATCGGTATCATATTGGTTAATAAATACTGATACAGGAAAGCAGGCAGTTAATGTAACATACGCATGGTTTTTGTTAAATCAGCAACGAGAATTTGCATATATTCGCTCAGAAACCGGAATGTTTGAGCGTAGCGAGTTTTTCGGTTTCGTGCGAATATAAAAAATTCGAGTGCTCTGATTTAAAAAACTATGTGCGTTAGATTAACTGCCTGCTTTCATTGTTCAGTATATTAATCAATATGATACCGATGTTATTGCGGTAAACAGAAGTTTGGGTGAAGATACAAGATTGGCTTGACATTGAGGGCGGTCTGATTTAGAATATGAATTTGAAAATGGTTTTTAATTTCAATTTGAAGTTTGGATTAATGTTTTATTTGGTTTGGAGGCTTTGATATGAGTGAGCTTATCTGTAAGGACTTGACGCTCGGATATGAGAACAGTGCTTTGATAGAAAATTTGAACTTTCATGTAAATAAAGGTGATTATCTTTGTATAGTCGGGGAAAACGGTACGGGTAAGTCGACTCTTATGAGAACTATTCTTCGTTTGCAAAAACCGATGTCGGGTACGATTGAGTATTCGGACGGCTTAAAGAGTAATGAGATAGGATATCTTCCACAGCAGACGCTTGTACAAAGAGATTTTCCTGCTTCGGTTAAGGAGGTTGTCCTTTCAGGATGCCAGGCGAAAATAGGTGCACGACCGTTTTATTCAAAGGAAGAAAAAGCGCTTGCAAAAAAGAATATGGAAAGAATGGGTATAACCGATCTTTCAAAAAGATGTTATCGTGAGCTTTCGGGCGGACAGCAGCAAAGAGTGCTGCTTGCACGTGCGCTTTGCGCAACCGAAAAAATGCTTCTTTTGGATGAACCTGTATCGGGACTTGATCCAAAGGTTACGATTGACATGTACAAATTAATAAAGCAGCTTAATGATGAAGGAATATCAATTATTATGATTTCACATGATATATACAGTGCGGTCAAATATGCAAGTCACATACTTCATATAGGAAGTGACACATTTTTCGGAACCGTAAAGGAATATAAAAAGACGAAGCTCGGCAAGCTTTATCTTGATGAAAAGGGAGGTAATGAAAATGCTTGATACACTTTCTTATTATCTTAACTTTAACTTTGTCAGATATGCCATAATCGTCGGAGTTTTAATATCACTTTGTTCGTCGCTTCTCGGTGTAACACTTGTTCTTAAACGTTTTTCGTTTATTGGTGACGGACTTTCACATGTGGCATTTGGTGCCATGGCGATAGCATCCATAATAAATGCTTCGCTTGGCTCTGATTCAACCAGAACCACCAGCCAGAACAGTATGATAATAGTGCTTCCTATTACCATAATTTCAGCGGTTTTGCTTTTGTGGACAGGTCAGAATACGAAGATAAAGGGTGATGCTGCCATTGCGATGATTTCGGTCGGAGCTCTTGCTATCGGTTATCTTCTTATGAATATTTTTTCAACCTCGACAAATCTTTCGGGTGATGTGTGCAGTACGCTTTTTGGTTCAACATCAATACTTACCTTAAGAGCTTCTGAGGTATGGTTGTGTATAATTTTATCGATAGTTGTTGTGGCTGCATTTGTATATTTTTATAATAAAATTTTTGCGGTTACCTTTGATGAAAGCTTTGCAAAGGCTGTCGGAACAAAAGCAAATGCATATAATTTTATAATAGCCGTTATAATAGCTGTTATAATTGTATTGGCCATGAACCTTGTCGGTTCACTTTTGGTTACGGCACTTATTATTTTCCCTGCGCTTTCCGCAATGAGAATATTTAAAAGCTTTTTATCGGTAACGATATGTGCGGCTGTATTTTCGGTAGTATGCGCATTGCTTGGAATCTTTTTGTCAATAATATACGGAACACCTGTAGGTTCAACGATTGTAGCGGTTGATATGGCAGGATTCTTCATCTTCGCCATAGCCGGCAAAATAGGAGGTAAATCATGAGATTAAGAAAATATATGGTTGCGTTTGCAATGGCTGTTTTGCTTATTCTTTCTTTGTGCGCCTGTAAAAAAAGCTCCGAACCGGGTAAAAGAACAGGCTCCGGAAAAGGCGTTCAGGATGTACTTGATGAGGGAGTAGCCTCCGAAAGTACAAGCGAGGAAGCAACTACGGAAGAAAAAACCACTGAAGAAAAAGCAGATAAGACTACCGAGGCAGCTACAGAAACTTCGACAGAAAATTCAACTGAGGATAATACGACAGCGGAAGGTCAGAAGGAAGCAACTGTTGTACCGCCTGAGATAGATGTTGATCTTACCAAGCTTTCAAGTACAATGGTTTATTCGGAAGTTTATAATATGATGGTTGATCCTGACAGCTATGAGGGCAAGACAATAAAGGCATATGGTCCTTTTTCTGTTTATACCGATGAGGCTACGGGCAAAGTATATTTTGCATGTATCATCCAGGATGCGACGGCATGTTGTTCACAGGGACTTGAATTTCAGCTGGCCGGAGATTATACTTATCCTGAGGATTATCCGAATGTCGGAGATATGATTACGGTTACCGGAAAGTTTTCAACCTATACCGAAGATGGGTATTTGTATATATCATTGCTTGATGCAAAGCTTGAATAAAATGTGTTACTCATAAGTCTGATATTAGAAGGTATAAGATAGGGAGAAACCTGTTATGTATTTAAAAAAGCAGATAAGTAGAAAAATGAATTTGAGTTTATCATTTTTTCTTTTGTTCTGCTTTTTTATTATTGCCATAAATCCGATTTCGGTTAAAGCCGCGGGAAATGCAAAAATCAAATCCATGGATGATTTTTATGTGAAGCTTTCAAATCAGATATTCGCACATGAGGTTGATGTGAAATATGATGTACCGGATTATGAATTGGTTAGGCAGTTGATGGAAATGAGCATGGAAGATTATCAATATCATTATGATGTGGACAACCCGCTTATAAGCGGATGTTATCTTTCTTATTATATAGATTATCTGAATTTATATTACAGAAACGGATCCTTAAGAATAGTTATTCAGTTTAAATATTCAAAAAGCGATATGGATGCGCATTTTGTTATGATGAAGGAACTTGCCAAGGAACTGAAATGTGATACTCCATATGATACGGTACAAAAGGTTCATGATTATCTTATAAAAAAATTTGAATATGATAAAAAAACAATTTATATACATCATACGGATATAGACGGATTTAAGGATAATCAAATGGTCTGCAGTGGCTACAGCCTTGCGGCATATTATCTTTTAAATGCGGCAGGTGTTCCTGCCAGGGTGGTAACCGGCTATGGCGGAAGCGGAACCTCTGATGAAACGAATCATATGTGGAATATGGTTGAACTGGACGGGTTATGGTATAACATGGATATTACCTGGGATGACGTCAATAAGGATAAACCTACATATACTTATTTTTTAAAAAGTGATAAGGATTTTCCGGATCACATAAGACTCGGAAGGTACGACAATGATAATATTAAGTATTCAATGGCGGAAAAATCCTACAAGCTTCCTGCTAAATTAAGATACGGACAGTTTTTATATTATTTTGCTATGGTACTTGTAGTAATAATATGTATGATGTTTATGTCGAAGCTGTCACGAAAAAGGCGGCAGGCTAAGGAATTTGAAAATTATGTGGAATATAAAAAGGATGTGCCGTAAGAGCACATCCTTCTTTAGTTAATAATATATTGAGGATTTATATTTGATAGTATATAGATGTTAATTAAAATACAGGTACAACCTGTCCGTTGTAGTTTTCGTTGATATAGTCACGAACCTCATCTGAATTAAGTGCCTTAATAAGTGCCTTGGTCTCTTCCGAGTTTTCGTTTCCTGCTTTTACTACAAGTACATTCTTATAAGTATCTGCCGCAAGTGAATCAGCTGCCTCATATGCAAGAGCTTTATCTGCTGAAAGTCCTGCCTCAAGAGCATAGTTGCCGTTTACCGCTATGATGTCAACATCGTTGATTGAACGAGCTACCTGAGCAGCTTCTATTTCCTTGATATCAAGGTTAAGAGGATTTTCCTCGATGTCAAGAACCGTAGCGGTAAGACCTACGCCTTCTTTAAGCTTGATCAAGCCCTGTGCTTCGAGTAAGAGAAGTGCTCTTGCTTCGTTGGTTGTATCGTTTGGAACTGCAACACTTGCACCGTCCTTGAGTGCATCAAGGCTCTTGGTCTTTCCACCGTAGATAGCAAATGGCTCAAAGTGAATGCTTGCAACTGCTACAAGGTGTGTTCCGTTTTCGGCATTGAAGTCTTCAAGGTAAGGAGTGTGCTGGAAGAAGTTTGCGTAAAGCTCGCCGTCTTCTACTGCTGTGTTCGGAAGTACATAATCGTTATATTCCACGATTTCAAGCTTGTAACCGTCTTTTGCAAGATCGTCTTTTACGACCTCAAGAATCTCTGCATGTGGTGTTGGAGTTGCACCGATTTTGATAACCTTTTCGTCCTTCTTCTTTCCGCAGCCTGTAGTAAGTCCTGCAATAAGTGTAACTACTGTCAATAATGCTAAAATCTTTCTTTTCATAATAAATTCCTTCTTTCTTTTTTTAGTAATATTTAATGGATTAGTCCATATTTAACTTGTTTAAACTGATAATGCATCAGTTGTTAATTATTTTTGCGCTTATCAATTTTATTTGCTATAAACATTCCAAGTGTCTGGAATATTTGAACTATAAGAATCAAAAGTGCAACCGTGATAAGCATAATATCTGTTTTGTATCTGTAATAACCATAGTTTATGGCTATCGCACCGAGTCCCCCTCCGCCGACAAAACCGGCCATTGCCGAGTAGCCGAGTATGGTTGATATGGCTATTGTAAAACCTACGGTCAGCGATGGCTTGGCTTCGGGAAGCAGAACCCTTGTAACAATCTGTAATGGGGAAGCCCCCATGGCCTTTGCTGCTTCTATAACGCCCGGGCTTACTTCCTTCAATGAGGACTCAACCATTCTTGCCACAAAAGGAGCGGCTGCGGCAACAAGCGGAACAATGGTTGCCGAAGAACCGATGGTTGTTCCGACAATGGCTCTGGTCACAGGAAGCATTGCCACAAGAAGAATAAGAAACGGAATGGAGCGAATCATATTTATGATTATGCCAAATATAAAATTTACCGGTTTATTCTTAAGTATTCCTCCCGTATCGGTTACAAAGACGATTATTCCGAGCGGTATGCCGATTATGTAGGCAATTATTGTAGAAACAATTGTCATGTAAAGGCTTTCAAATAATCCGTCCTTTAAGAGTTCGACCAGTGTATCAATCGGCAGTGACATCGGCATTACCTCCTTCCTCATAATGAATCTGTCGTTTGTCCAAAAATGCTTTTATCTTCGTTACGGCCGTCTCGTCTGCCGGAAGCTCGATAAGCATCTGCCCGTATGCTTTACCACCGATATCTTCGGTGTTTGCTCCGAGTATATTTACATAGGCACCGGACTCAAGCGTCAGCTCGGATATTATAGGTTCGGAAGAAGACTGACCGTCAAAAGCGAGTCTTAAAATATCTGATCGTTTGCCGTTCGGAAGACGATCCCTTTCCGGAAGGATAAGTTTTCTGGCGGTTTCAGATTTCGGATTAAGGAAAATATCTTTAACCGCTCCGACTTCCTTGATAACGCCCTCACTCATAACGGCAACTCTGTCACATATCTGTTCGACAACTCTCATTTCATGAGTTATTACTACGATGGTTACCTTAAGCTCTTCATTTATTCTTTTTAGAAGTGCAAGTATGGAGCGTGTTGTTATCGGATCAAGAGCACTGGTTGCTTCGTCACAAAGCAAAACCTCCGGACTGGTTGCAAGGGCTCTCGCAATAGCTATTCTTTGCTTTTGTCCGCCCGAGAGCTGTTCGGGAAAGGCTTTAGCCTTATCCTCAAGATCTACAAGTTTAAGAAGCTTTTTGGCTTTTTCTCTTGCCTCTTTTTTTGAAACACCTGATATGATAAGCGGAAATGTTATGTTGTCTATACAGGTTTTTTGTGCCAATAAATTAAATTGCTGGAATATCATTCCGATTTTTCTTCTTTCCTGCCTAAGCTCTTTGGCACTCGCAGAAGTAAGCTCCTTATCATTAAGAAAGACCTTACCCTGTGACGGATGCTCAAGCAGGTTGATACATCGAACCAATGTTGATTTGCCTGCACCGGAAAAACCGATTATTCCAAATATCTCCCCGGTATTGATTTCGAGACTGACATCATTTACGGCATCGATTTTCTTCTTTCCGCGTGTCTCGAATTCTTTGCTTACATGTTCAAGCTTTATCAATTTTATCACTTCCCCTCTGAATGAATGAAAGTATAGCATCATAAATCCGTTTTGAAAAATATATAAAATCAAGAATTGGTTATAGCTAAAAACTATAACAGGGTGATAATAGAAAGAACAGTAATGCATAGGATTGATTGATTTTTTTTTTTGAATTTTGTATTATATATAACGTAAATTAAACGAAAAACCTGTATTAGAAAAAATAAAAACTACTGCAAGAGGATTTGATTAATGGATAATAAAAAAAGAGAAATTCTTATCAAGGCTTTATCTATAGGTATTTCGGTAGCTGCTTTGGCTGCGGTTGTGCTCGGAATAGTTTTAGTCAGTCGATTTATATACAATAAGGGTTTAAAAAATGATAATAAGGCTGCTAATGCTTCACCGACGGATGTGGAAATCGAAGTGGAGGACCGTGAAACAACGGAGGAAACTACCGCGACAACTGAAATAGAAACTACTGAAGAAACAACAACGGAAGAAACCACAGAGGAGATTACGGAGGAAGAAGCTGAGGATGATGAGGAAAATGATACTACACCTCCGGTTCTTCTTGTATTAAACCGTGAACCGCAGATTAAACAATGGGAAAGCTTTGATATTCATAAATATATAGGTTATGCGGATGATTGGGACAGAACACCCGAATTTAAGGTCGATGGTGAAGTGGATACATCTTCACTCGGGATATATCCGTTAAAGATAACCATAACCGATAAGTCGGGAAATGAAACTGTGGCGGATATGAATGTAAATGTCGTGAGTGAGATTCCACCGGGAAAGACAAGAGATACAATGGAATTTGATGAATTCATAAAGCTTTACAAAAATCCGTCAACCGAGCTTGGGATTGATGTCTCAAGGTGGCAGGGAGACATAGACTTTAATAAGGTAAAAGAAGCCGGATGTGAATTTGTCATCATGCGTGTCGGAGGCTATGATGACGGAAGCGTTTATGTTGACAGCCAATATTATAAGAATTTGAAAAATGCTAAGGCAGCAGGTTTAAAAATAGGTATATATTATCATGCGGAAGAAAGAAGTGTTGAGGAGGTTAAACAAAACGTAAAGTGGCTTATGGGAGTACTTGATGGTGAAAAACTTGATTATCCTATAGCTTACGACTGGGAGGATTTTGCAAACTTCGAAAGCTACAAGATAAATCTGCATGACATAAATGATATCTATCAAACCTTTTATGATGAAGTAACCGCAGCAGGATACGATGCAATGCTTTACAGCAGCAAGAATTACCTTATGTGCTTATGGACAAATAAAAACAAAACTCCTGTATGGCTTGCACATTATATTGACAGGACGGATTATACAGGGGATTACATAATGTGGCAGAAGGATTGCAAGGGGCGAATAGATGGAATAAGCGGTGATGTGGATTTAAATGTAATGTATATTGACAGATAATTTCCTATATGATATGAAATAATCAAAATAATAGGCAGAGGTATATATTATGACTTTGATGCAACTAAAATATGCGATTACCGTGGCAGGTGAGAATTCACTCAATGATGCCGCAAAGAAATTATTCATTTCACAGCCAAGCCTTTCGGCAGCGATAAAAACACTTGAGACCGAAATAGGGATAGATATTTTCTTAAGATCCAAGGCAGGCATTACTCTTACTCCGGAAGGAGTGGAATTTATAGGATATGCAAGACAGGTTGTTGAGCAATACGAGCTTTTGGATGCGAAGTATGTAACCAAGGCAGATGCAAAAAAAAAGTTCGGTGTTTCAATGCAGCATTATACCTTTGCTGTTAATGCGTTTGTAAAGCTCGTTGAACAGTTCGGAATGGATGAATATGAGTTTGAGGTAAATGAAACAAAGACCTATGAAGTAATAGAAAATGTTAAAAACTACAAGAGCGAGTTGGGAATTCTTTACCTGAATGATTTTAACAGCACTATACTTACAAGAATATTTGATGAATACGGACTTGAATTCCATGAGATGTTTGAATGCGGTATATATGCATATATGAGTAAAACCAATCCTCTTGCAAAACGGAAAACAGTCACGCTTGAAGATTTGGATGAATATCCTTGCCTTGCGTTTCAGCAGGGAGATCATAATTCGTTTTATTATGCCGAGGAGGTTTTGAGCACATACCAATATAAGAGGATAATCCGTGCCAACGACAGGGCAACGCTTCTTAATTTAATGGTCGGACTTAACGGATATACTCTTTGCTCGGGTATAATATGTGAAGAATTAAACGGCGATAATTACTGCGCCGTTAAGCTTAAGACCGATGAAAAGATGACCATAGGTTATATAAAAAGAAAAAATGCTTCTATAAGTAAAATAGGTAACATATATCTTGATGAGCTTATGAAGTACAAGGATAATGTTATGGATTAAATATTTGTTACTTATATTAAGTAAAGATATAAAATAAAGAATAACTTAATATCAAAGATTTATGATGATTATATAGGCTGTATCTGTTATCGATACAGCCTATAACTGTTTATTGAAATTAGCGATAACCAAACCTATTGACAAAACATTCAAAGAAGAATACAATAAATCCATACTAATCATACCGAGTTAGTAGGGATTAGAACATGGAATGAAAAGTTTTTTTGAAAGGGGATTTTATTATGAGTAAAATTATTGAAAGCGCATTGGAATTGATAGGAGGAACTCCTATACTTAAATTAAACGGTTATTCAAAGAAACAGGGAGTAACCAATGCAACTATTTTGGCAAAGCTGGAGTATCTTAATCCTGCAGGATCCGTAAAAGACAGAATTGCATTGGCAATGATAGAAGAAGCAGAGAAAAGCGGAGAGTTAAAGCCGGGGGCTACAATTATTGAGCCTACCAGCGGAAATACAGGTATAGGATTAGCAGCGGTTGCGGCTGCGAAGGGGTATAAAGCGGTTCTTACTCTTCCGGATACCATGAGTGTTGAGAGAAGAAACCTGCTTAAGGCATATGGTGCAGAACTCGTGCTTACTGAAGGAGCAAAGGGTATGAAGGGCGCTATAGCTAAAGCTGAGGAGTTAAAGGAAAGTACTCCGGGAGCTGTTATACTCGGACAGTTTGTCAATCCTGCAAACCCTGCCATTCATAAGGCTACAACCGGCCCTGAAATCTGGGAGCAGACTGACGGAAAGGTTGATATATTTGTTGCAGGTGTAGGTACAGGCGGAACTATCACAGGTGTAGGTGAATATCTTAAGGAGAAAAATCCGGATGTTAAGGTAGTTGCTGTTGAGCCTGCGGGAAGTCCTGTGCTTTCAAAGGGTACGCCGGGTGCGCATAAAATCCAGGGTATAGGTGCGGGCTTTGTTCCTGATGTACTTAATACCAAGGTTTATGACGAAGTATTGGCTATCGAAAATGAAGATGCATTTGCGGAAGGAAAGGCATTTGCGGTAAGTGAAGGTATCCTTGTGGGTATCTCTTCAGGTGCTGCCTTAAAAGCGGCTTCCATTCTTGCCAAAAGACCTGAAAATGCAGGTAAGACTATTGTTGCATTGCTTCCTGATTCGGGTGACAGATATCTTTCAACACCGCTGTTCTCAAACAACTAAATCAAAAAAACTAAGTATTCAAAAAGCTTTTAAAGAATGCCAGAGGTTAAAAAAACCTCTGGCATTTCCATAAGAAAAATTTTGTAAAAAATAATGGCGCCGTAGCCGCTGGTATGGCATAGGCTTGCAAAACCGAAGTTGGGGGTTCGAATCCGCCCGGTGCCGCTTAAACTAATTATAAAAGAGGTGATAGGGTTATATGAGCAATACTTACAGAGATTTACAAAATTCGCATCCGTGCTTCGGAGGACAAAAGAATAATGTCGGAAGAATCCATCTTCCGGTAAGTCCGGGGTGTAATATAGCCTGTACCTTTTGTGATAGACAAATAAATGATGTTGAGGAAAGACCGGGAGTAACCTCGAAGGTGCTTTCACCGGAGGATAGTATAGACATTCTGAATAAGGCGTTGGCCATATGTCCGGAGATAACGGTTGCCGGGATAGCCGGACCGGGAGATACACTTGCTACGGACAGGGCACTTGAAACATTTAAGCTCGTTAAAGAAAAATTTCCGAAGCTGATAAAGTGTATGAGCACTAATGGTTTGCTTTTATATGAAAAAGCGGATGAAATCCTTTCGGTTGGAATTGACTCGCTTACTGTAACTGTAAATGCGGTTGACCCTGACATAGAAGCCAGGCTTAACAAATACATAATATATCATGGAAAAAAGATAGAAGGCGTAGAGGGTGCAAAGATTCTTATTGAAAATCAGTTGAAGGGTATTAAGAAACTTGCCGATGCGGGCATGACCATAAAAATCAATACGGTGCTTGTTCCGGATATAAACGGTAATCACATAGAAGAAATAGCCGAAACGGTTGCGAAAGCAGGTGCAAGCATTTATAACATAATCCCTCTTATCCCTCAGGCAGAGTTAAAAAATGAGAGAGCTCCCGTATGTAAGGAAATTGATGATGCCAGAACAAAGGCTTCACAATATATAGATGTCTTCAGGCATTGTCAGCATTGCCGGGCTGACGCGGTAGGCGTACCGGGAAAATCCGAGTACGGAGATCAAATTTATCAAAGAAGACTGAATGTAAAGGAAACATTTTCGCATGGATAAATTTAAATATTTTATCGCGGTTGCGTCCACGGACGGGATAGTTGTAAACAGCCATTTCGGAAAGGCCGGCACCTTTCGAATATACGGTATAACAAATGACAATAGCTTTGTTCAAACGGAAATCAGGAAGCTTACACCTGTCTGCGACGGAGGAGATCACGATGATGACAAACTCCGGGAAAATGCAGGAAGCTTGAGTGACTGCAGGTATGTTTTGGTCAGCAGAATCGGCCCGGGAGCATTAAATGTGCTGGCTGAAAAAGGAATAGCGGCGATGGAAATACCAAATATAGTTGAAGAGGCAATAAAAAAGGTTATTTCATATGACGAGGTTCAAAACCTGTTTAATTAAAAGAAAAATATAATAAATTATAATATGGAAAGGATATAAAAAAATGGGAGAATTAAGACAAATAGCAATATACGGAAAGGGTGGAATCGGTAAATCGACCACAACACAGAATTTAACGGCCGGACTGGTTGAGCATGGAAAAAAGGTAATGGTTGTAGGCTGTGATCCTAAGGCAGATTCAACAAGACTTCTTCTCGGAGGACTTGCTCAAAAGACCGTTCTTGATACTATACGTGATGAGGGTGAGGATATCGAACTCGACAGAATAATGCGTGAAGGCTTCGGAGGAACAAGATGTGTTGAGTCGGGCGGACCTGAACCCGGTGTAGGATGTGCAGGTCGAGGAATCATTACTTCGATAAATATGCTTGAAAATCTTGGCGCATACACTGATGATTTGGATTATGTGTTTTATGATGTACTCGGCGATGTTGTCTGCGGTGGTTTTGCAATGCCTATAAGAGAAGGCAAGGCAAAAGAAATATATATAGTTGCCAGCGGAGAAATGATGGCTCTTTATGCTGCAAATAACATTGCAAAGGGTATAAAGAGATATGCAAGAACCGGCGGAGTAAGACTCGGAGGCATTATATGTAACAGTCGTAACGTTGACAGAGAGCTTGATCTGCTTCGAGCATTTGCTAAAGAACTCGGAACCCAGCTTCTTTACTTTGTTCCAAGAGATAATATAGTTCAAAGAGCAGAGATTAATAAAAAGACGGTTATAGAGTATAAGCCGGATTCGGCACAGGCACAGGAGTATAGAAATCTTGCGGAGGCTGTGATAAACAACACTAATTTTGCAATTCCTACTCCGATGACACAGGAAAGACTCGAGGAAATATTATTTGAGTTTGGTCTTATGGAAGATGATTATCAGATTTAATGTTAAAGGGGGATAACAAATGTCAAAAGTTTATGAATCAATTACGGAGCTTGTAGGAAGAACACCACTTCTGGAAATTAAAAATTATGAAAAATTGCATAACCTTGAAGCTAGGGTTTTGGTAAAGCTTGAATATTACAATCCAAATCAGAGCGTAAAGGACAGAATTGCCCTTGCTATGATAGAGGATGCCGAAAAAAGAGGAGACTTAAAGCCGGGATATACGATAATTGAAACCACGAGCGGCAATACAGGTATCGGACTAGCGGCAATAGCGGCGGCAAAGGGATATAAGTTCAGAGTATATGTTCAGGACAATGTTAGTCAGGAGAGATTTCAGGTACTCAGGGCATTTGGTGCTGAGGTATATAAATTGAGCGATGAACCTGTAATATTGGAGGTACTTCAGGAAACCGGAGGCGACTTTGTTGCGGCGGTTAAAAAGTTCCGTGAGGTAATAGTATCAAAACTGGACAATGTATATTTTGCCGACCAGATCTCAAATCTTTCAAATCCTCAGTCTCATGAGAGAACAACAGGACCGGAAATATGGGAGGATACTGAAGGAAAGGTAGATATACTTGTCGCAAATGTGGGAACCGGCGGAACCGTTTCGGGTACCGGAAAATATTTAAAATCAAAGAACCCTGACATAAAGGTTGTGGCTATTCAGCCGGGACCGAATTCTCTTCCAAGCGAGAAAAATCCCGAGCCTGAAGAGATAACAGGCGTTCATCCTTTTACCGGAATACCGGAAGAAAGAATTCCGGCAACAATGGACGTAACTATTTATGATGAAAAATTTGAAGTTGAAACTATCGAGGCATATACCGCTGCAAGAGAAGTAGCCAAGTCAGACGGAATACTTATAGGTACATCCTCTGGTGCTGCCATATATGCTGCAACAGAGATAGCAAAGAGACCGGAAAACAAAGGAAAGACAATAGTGGCTATACTTCCGGACACCGGCCTTAGATATCTTTCAACCAATCTTTTTAATGTATAACAGGAGGCAAAAAAATGGCACTGAATTTAGATAGCTCCAATGTGGGAACCAGAGAAAACAGAATAGGTTCCATTACGGGATATATAGGAAGCTTAAGTGATTTGGCAAATCAAAGTCGTTGCGGTACGCTTAAAGGCTGCTCAAGATGTTTTTCACAATCAAGTACTTGCCTTTCGTCTTGTGCTCTGGGACAGCTTTCGGCAATTCGGGATATAGCTATTATTCATCACGGACCTGCAGGATGTTCGGTTGCAAGTGCGGGAACGTATTACCTGGATAAGGTAATGGCCAAGAAGCGTGGGGTAACAAACAATACGGTCTATGTCGGAACCGATATGAATGAAAATGATACGATATTCGGCTCGGCTGAAAGCTTAAGAGAGATAATTATTGAGGTGAACAGAAGATACTCACCTAAGGCAATATTTGTTACAAGCTCATGTGCAACAGGAATTATCGGCGAGGATATTGACAGTGTTGTCGACGAAGTAAGAAGCGAAATAGATGTTCCTATAACCGCTGTTCATTGCGAGGGATTTAAGTCGCGTATTTGGGCTACCGGTTTTGACATTTCGGATCATGCGGTTTTAAGCTCCATAGTAAAGCCACCTGAGAAGAAACGAAATACAATTAATTTCAAAAACTTCTACGAGAGTGCAAGACCGGAGATTATAGAAATCTTTAAAAAGCTGGATTTGGAACCGATATTCCTTTATTGCAATTCTACCGTAGAGGAATTAAGTCATATATCTGAGTCACTTGCAACTACGTGTATATGCGGTACTCTTGGAAATTACCTTGGTAATGGGCTTGAGGAAAAATACGGAGTTCCGTACATAAGAACCATAAATCCACTCGGAGTTGCAGGCTTCGAAACCTGGTTAAGAGAGATAGGAAGGGTAACCGAACGCTCCGAGGCCGTAGAAAAATATATCGAGGAACAAAGAGCAATTTATATTCCT
Source organism: Lachnospiraceae bacterium UBA3820 (assembly GCA_002369325.1). Classification (GTDB taxonomy): domain Bacteria; phylum Bacillota; class Clostridia; order Lachnospirales; family Lachnospiraceae; genus Coprococcus_C. Next base: position 28,318 of record DFDU01000003.1, on the reverse strand, counting down.
CAGATAGATGCGATAAAGGAAAAGCTTAAGGGCTTAAGAGCAGTGCTTGGTATGGGTCCGGGTTATACCTTTGAAGTCTCAAGAGTATTAAACGAGCTTGGTGTAGAAGTAGTATGGGCACTTGCATGGCATTATGACAAGAAATATGAAAACGGGGATGTGCCTCCTTCAATGGAATATCTTCTTGAAAATGATGTAGATTTTGAAGCAAGCGTTGCGGACCAGCAAAATTATGAGGTTATGAATATCCTGCATAAGTATCAGCCGGATTTATATCTTTCAAGACATCCGGGCTCAACTGTTTGGGCTATCAAAAACGGAACACCTGCAGTATATGTTGCGGACGAATATATGATATTCGGATATAAGCATACACTTGAATTTGCGCAGGCCATTCTTGACAGTATAAATAACAGAAGCTTTGAAACCAATCTTGCAAGAAGAGTCAAGCTTCCGTATACAGACTGGTGGTATGAGCAAAATGTAGATAAATTCTTAGAGGAGGCAGGTAAATAATGGCAAAGTTATTAGATAAGCAAAGATATAAATGTGCACTTGGTGCCATGCAGACGGTTCAGGCCATAAACAGAGCAATACCTATACTCCATTCCGGACCCGGATGTGCACAAAAGCTTTCCGATTCAATCGGAAGTTCAGGATATTTTTCACCGAACATTTTTCCTTGTACCAGTATAAATGAGAAGGATGTTGTTTTCGGTGGAGTAAAGAAGCTTGATACAACCATTGAAAATGCATTGAAAGTAATAGATGCTGATTTTTATGTGGTTCTTTCAGGGTGTATTCCCGAGATAGTCGGAGATGATACCGGCGAGGTTGTGAGCCGTTATCAGGAAGACGGAAAGCCGATTGTTTACGCTTCCACAGCCGGATTCAAGGGAAATAATTATAAAGGTCATGAGCAGGTAATTGATGCGATAATCGAACAGTACCTTGAAAAATCCGAAGAAAAGGAAGAAGGTCTTGTAAATATCTGGGCAGATGTACCTTATCAGGATTTATTCTGGCTCGGAAACATCAGAGAACTTGAAAAACTTTTGAAAGAAATCGGACTTAAGCCTAATGCTATATTTGGTTATAAGAACGGAATAGAAAATATAAATAAAATCCCAAAAGCACAATTCAACCTTTTGGTTTCTCCTTGGGTTTCGCTTAGCAATGTCAAGAAGATGGAAAGAAAGCTTGGAATACCATATCTTCATTATCCGACACTTCCGATAGGTGCATTTGAGACAAGTAAGTTCTTAAGAACCGTAGGTGAGTTTGCCGGTGTTGATAAGGAAAAGGTAGAAGCAGTTATAAATGAACATGAGAATTATTATTACTATCTCATTGAAAGATATGCGGATATGTTCCTTGAAACAAGAGTTATGGCAAAACAGTTTTCGGTTGTGGCAGACGCACAGTATGCTTTGGGAATAACGAAGTTCCTTGTAAATGATCTGGGACTCTTCCCGGCAAAACAGTTTGTTGCGGATGATACTCCGAAGCAATACAGAGAAAAGATCAAGGAAGAATTTAAAAATCTTAATTATGGTATAGAAGCCGAAGTAAGCTTTGAAACGGATGGATATAAGATTCATAATGAGATTCGCGAGCATGATTACCATGGTTATCCGCTTATACTCGGAAGCTATTATGAGAAAGAATTGACCAATGAGCTTGCAGGGCATTATCTCAATATTTCCTGGCCGGTTCAGGATAAGGTGGTGCTTGATGATTTCTATGTAGGCTATACCGGGGGTATAAGACTAATAGAAGATATTTATTCTGTTGCAGTACAGAGATGGAACTAATGATTTAAGAGAAAGGTATCAAAATATGAGTTATAAAATAGCCGTTGCTTCATCGGATGAAATAAATGTAGATGAAACCTTCGGTCAGGCGGAACGCTTTATAATCTATGAAGCCAATGGAAAAAATTATAATAAGCTTGAAACAAGAGACGTCGTTGATGAAACTTCAAAGGAGGGTGATTCTACAGATGCTGAAGTAAAGACAGGCTGCGATAAAAAAGAATCCGGCTGCGGTACGGGCTGCGGTACAGGTGGTGGCTGTGGAGGAGCAGTTCCCGCAAAACTGGAATTTTTATATGACTGTCGTGCCGTTGTTTGTAAAAAAATAGGAACTCAGGTTCAAAAACAGCTTGAGAAAAAAGCAATTTCATATTTTGATGTTACCTGCACCGTTAAAGAAGCGTTGGATAAGATTACATTTTATTACAACAGGATAGATAATCATATTTCTCTCAGAGATAAATCATAGTAAATATAGAAAAATACTATGAAATAACTTATAATGAAATAAGAATATATCGGGGAGGAAAATATATGAGAATCGGTACAAAAGGAAGATACGCAATTAAGCTAATGATTGATCTTGCTGTTTATAATAACGGTGAACCCATAAAAATTAAAGATATTGCAGGACGACAGGAAATATCCGAAAAATATCTCGAGCAGATAGTTTCGGTACTGAATAAAAGCGGCTTCGTAAAAAGCATTCGGGGCGCCAGGGGAGGATATCTTCTCAGTAAAAGACCTGAAGAATATACCGTTGGAGAAATATTGACGGCTATTGAAGGAAATCTATCGCCTGTCGAGGATGTGGATAATGACGAAACTCCTGCGGGGATCGTAAGTAAAAAGGTTTGGGACAGGCTTGAAACGGCTATAAATGATGTCCTTTACGGTATTACTTTGGCAGATCTTTTGGAATGGTATAACGATTTAACCATCGATTATTGTATTTAGAAAAGATAATTGTGAAGCTGATCGGCTTCACAATTATTTGTATTAGGATTCGGAAAGGAATTATTATATGGCAGAGAAAAAATATTCGGGAGTAAGAGAGAGCAAGCCCGGGCGAATAAACGATCTGGGCGGCAGCAGCAAAATAATAGAAGAAGATTTTAAAAAAGGATGTCTTAAGCGAGCGGACAGAAGCTTTTCGCAGGGCTTACAATGTCAGCAGATAAACAGTATGGCAGCGCTTATGTCATTGGAGGATGCGGTATTTGTATCGCATTCACCGCAGGGCTGTGTGGGCTGTACCATTATGGCTGTTGACATGTACAGGGTAGGGCAGGCACACAGAGGAATAAAAAATATAAAAAATCCAAGGATAATCGTAACCAACCTTGATCAGAAAAGCGTGGTTTTCGGTGGGGAAAATAAACTAAAGGAATCTGTGAAAAAAGCCGTGGAAAGGTATAATCCAAAGGTTATATTTATATATGCCTCATGTGCTTCGGGTATTATCGGAGATGATATAGATGCCATAGCTTCCGAGTTACAGAAAGAGTATGAAAGTGCAATTATCGTACCGATTCATTGTGAGGGCTTTAAGTCGAAGGTTTGCGCATCGGGCTTTGATGCTGCATTTCTTTCGATAAATAAATATATTTTAAAGGGTGAGAAACAACCAAAGCAAAAAGGACTTGTTAATTTATTTGCACCTACAACAGTAAGCTATGCGGATCAGCTTGAGATGGAAAGAATGCTTGAGCTTATCGGTGCTAAGGTTAATTATATCCCGTTTTACAGCTCGCTTGAAAAGATCAAACAGATACCTGCAGCAGAGGCGTCTACCTCGATATGTAAGGTTTTTGCCGATGAGTTTATGAAAACATTATGGGAGGATTATGAAATTCCGTATTCGCATACTGTTATGCCTATCGGAATAAGAAATACCGATAAGTGGTACAGGGGAATAGCGAAGGTACTCGGAAAGGAAAAAGAGGTTGAAAAGATAATTGAAAAAGAGCATGAAAGAATTGAGCCTCTTGTTAAGAAAATAAGGAACAGACTTGAAGGAAAGAGAGTTTTTATCTGCGGAGGAACCGGACGTTCCTTTGCTGCAGCTGCTCTTATAGATGACTTTGGAATGAAGCTTGTGGGTCTTGAAACACCGACCTATGATGATGATGCCCAGGTGGATATTGAGTATTTAAATAAAATACATAAGGACTTTGTGGTTGATATAGCAAATATGCAGCCTTTTGAACAGGTAAATCTTATCAATAAGCTTAAACCGGATGCGTTTATCGGTGTTCCGGAATGGACTGCAAAATTCGGTATTCCGACAACTCATGTGCTTGACGGTAAACGCCCTACCATGGGATATGACGGACTTTTATATCTTGGGAACAAGATTGCGGATCAGCTTGAAAATCCGGGCTTTAACAAAAAACTGTCAAAGCATGTCAAGCTGCCTTATAAGGATAGCTGGTATGAAGAAGATGCATTTAAATATATTGTATAAGGAGGAAATAAGTTTATGTCACAAATATTGGAAAACCCACGTGGCGGCTGCGTTTTGGCAGGCGTAAACTCTGTTCTTTGTGCAATTGATAAGGTGTGTCCCGTTTATCATTCGGGCCCGGGCTGTTGTATGCAGACAACGGCTGCCGAACAGGGACAATCAGGGCATAAATCGGGCTGCTTTGTAAGCGGCGTATCGCTTCCGTCAAGCAATATGCTTGAAAAAGAGGTTGTATTCGGAGGACTTGAAAAATTAAGAACAACTATTCAGGGTGCGGTTGATATAATTGATGCAGATGCTTATTTTGTGCTTACCGGATGTACGGCAGGTATTATAGGCGATGATATAGAGAATGTAACGGATGAATTCCGGGCTAAAGGAGTAAATGTTTATCCTATAGATACACCGGGTTTTGCCGGAGACAGTAATCTCGGATACGAAATTGTATGGAATACAATGATTGACCGTGTTATAGAAAAAGATGTTCCTAAAGATGATAAGCTTGTAAATATATTCGGTATTATTCCTTATCATGATCCGTTCTGGAGCGGTAGTCTTGAGGAAATAGACAGGATACTTTCAAAGCTCGGACTGAAGGTAAATACATTTTTTACCAAGCATCAGAATATTGATGTTATTCGCAAATGCTCGGGTGCAGCGCTTAATATAATTATTAATCCATGGATATTTAAGGGTCCTGCCAAAAAATTTGAAGAAAAATTCGGCGTTCCTTCTTTAAGATATTCGGGTAATCCTATAGGTGCAACGGATACAACAGAATTTGTTCGTGCGGTTGCAGAAGCGCTTAAGATTGATAATGAGCTTGTGGAAAGAGTTATAGAGGAAGAAGAGGACTACGTATACAGCTATCTGGGTCAGGCAATAGGAGTCCTTAGCTGGAAACGCTTCGCTGTTGTTGCGGATGCGACAAATGCTATAGGAATAACAAGATATCTTGCAAATGATTACAGCTTTACGCCTGTTCTTGTTGTTATATCCGAACCGATATACAGGGAGGAGGATAAACAAAGAATTATTGAGAGAATCACAAAGCTTGAATATGCAAGACCTCCTAAGGTTGTATTTACGGCTGATCAGTTTGAAATAAATGAAACAATTCTAAGTGAAGAAGAAGACATAACGCTGCTTGTCGGAAGTACAAACGAACGAGAGGTGGCTTCTTTGAAGGGTATACAATTTATAACTGCGGCCTTTCCGATAAACGAAAGACTTATCTTTAACCGGACATATACGGGTTACAGGGGAAGCCTTACCTTTACAGAGGATATTTACGATAATAATTAATAAAATATGCAGTAAAAAATAATCGGTTATCACTGTCGGCGATAACCGATTATTTTTTTTATTTATTATTGACGGAAATGATAACAGGCCATCGTATTTAGAAAATTTACAGAGTGTCTGATCGGTGTTAATATCAACGCAAATCAAAAAAAGAAAAGAGGTAATCATTATGAAAAAACAATTAATTAAAAAGGTAGCAGCAGTATTGGCATTAGGTGCATTGACAGCAAGTCTTTTGACAGGTTGCGGTAAGAAGGAAGAGAAAAAGGATGCAACTTCGGCATCAACCACACAGGCTCAGGCATCACCTGAGGATGCGGAAGAAGTTCCCGTAGAAAAAAGAAAGATAGTTATAGCAACATCCGGAGCGGGACCTGAACCGTTTTGTTATACAGACGAAAACGGAAATCTTACAGGCTATGATATAGAGCTTATCAGACTTGTATTTGAAGGACTTCCTCAATATGACGTTGAATTTGCAACCTGCGAATTTCAGTCAATCTTTACGGGAATAGATACAGGTATATATCAGGTTGGTTTGAACCATCTTGGATATAACCATGACAGAGGAGAGAAATACCTCTATACGGACACTTACGATGTAGGAAGTCATTCGATAGCAGTAAGAAAGGGATATGATGAGATAAAAAGCATAGAGGATTTTGGAGGTCACAAGACAGAGATTCAGGCAGCAAGTGCAAATGAAGCAACCTTCCTTGCTTATAATGATGAGCATCCTGACAATCAGATAGATCTTGTTTATACAGAGGTTGATAACCTTCTTGTAAGTATAGCAAACGGAACTGCGGATTTTGAATATTTCACTACTTCAACACTTGAAACTCAGATAGCCGAAAAGGGTCTCGGAGATCAGATAGATTTAATAAGAGTTCCTATCGAAGAATCGGAATCATTTACTAACAGTTTACAGGGTATATTCTATATTGTTTCTAAAAATGATGAGCAGCTTGCAAATGATATAAATGCAAGAATTGAGGAGCTTATAGCCGACGGTTCGATTTCAGAGTTAAGAAAAGAGTGGTTCGGTGACAGTGCGGATGAGCTTACTCTTGAGTATGTTGAAAGCGCAAAGGAGTTTATAGAAAAGGATCAGGCAAAATAATTTCTTTGCGATTAAATGAGGTGGGCTTATGTTAAATATCTTTGATGTGGATGTGGTTTTTAAGGATGTCAAATCAATACTTGAATTTGTTCCGGTAACGCTCTATATTTCAATTATTTCAGGATTGATCGGACTCTTAATCGGATTTTTGATAGCAGTCATCAGAATTAAAAAGATACCTGTTTTGAATTTCCTGAGCGGAGTGTTCATATCCTTTATGAGAGGTACGCCGATTATAGTGCAGCTTTATATTACTTATTTCGGAATTCCCGTTGCTTTGCTTTACATTAATTATTACAGGGGAACCAATTTACAGGTGGCAAATATACCGCCTATCATATACGCTCTTGCTGCATTGGCATTAAATACCGGCGCATTTTGCTCGGTAATCATCCAGTCAGCATTTGAGGCGATTAATCCGGGAGAGATAGAGGCAGCTGCAGCACTTGGAATGAACGGAAGACAAAGGATGTTCCGAATAATCATTCCGGAAGCTTTGGAGCTTGCACTTCCAAATCTTGGCAATCAGTTTATCGGAGTTATAAAAGGAACTTCACTTGCTTTTACCTGCTCGGTGGTTGAAATGACTGCCCAGGCTAAGATTATAGGCGCCAGAGGATACAGGTATTTTGAGGCGTATGTTGCACTTGCGATTATCTATTGGATGATAATCATAGTAGTGGAACAGCTTATAAAGATAATACTTCATCTTGTCAGGGTGCCGGATGTCGTAGGAAATGTTGAGGATAAAAAGCTTTACAGAAAGCATAAGAAACTTCTCAGAAAACAGGGAGGTGTGCTGTGATGATTAAGATAAGAGATATAAAGAAAAGCTTTTTTACCAATAAGGTTCTTGATGGAATAAGCTTTGATATAGAAGCAGGCGATGTTATTGCGATAATAGGTCCGTCCGGTACGGGTAAATCCACATTGTTAAGATGTATAAACAGCATAACAAAGGCGGATGAAGGAGTTGTTGAGTTTGATGATTTCAAATTTGATTCGCAAAAGCATTCAAAGAAAGATTTGATAACATTAAGAAAAAAAACTTCCATGGTGTTCCAGCAATTTAATTTATTCTCAAAAAAGACAGTGATTAAAAATGTTATGGAAGGTCTCACGGTAGTACAAAAAATTTCTAAAAAAGAAGCAAAAGAAATAGCTATAAATGAATTGAAGAAGGTTCATATGGAGGACAGACAGGAGTATTATCCGAAGCATCTTTCCGGCGGACAGCAGCAAAGAGTAGCCATAGCAAGAGCTATGGCTATGCAGCCGGAGCTTTTACTCTTTGATGAGCCGACATCTGCTTTGGATCCCGAGCTTGTGGGAGAAGTACTGGATACCATAAGAGATATTGCAAAAGACGGACATACAATGATTGTTGTTTCACATGAGATGAGCTTTGTAAGAAATGTGGCAACCAAGGTAATATTTATGGAAAACGGCAAAATTGTCGAAATGGGTACGGCCGGTCAGATATTTGACAGCCCGCAAAATGAAAGAACCAGAGAATTCCTGATTAAAAACAGAGTCTTTATTCAGCCGGAATACAGCATATAAGAATAGCTTTTTATATGCGGATAATATTGCTTAAAAATATAAGAGGAGATTTTTGTATGGGTAAAAAATTGATAAAACATGCCAATGTATTCGACGGAAAAAATCCAAAGCTTAAAGAAAATGTAAATATAGTAATAGAAGATAATCTTGTTAAAGAAATAGTATCCGGAGAAATATCCGAGGAAAACTTTGATGAGGTTATAGATGTGGAAGGATACACAGTTATTCCGGGACTTACGGATGCACATGTTCATGTTTCGCATAACGAGAGTGTAAGAGGATATGAACCGAGAATAGACGAGATGGCTGTAAGAAGCACCAGAGTTGCAAAGGATATGCTTTTGAGAGGCTTTACAACCATAAGAGATGCGGGAGGAATTACCTTTGGTCTAAAGAAAAACATAGACAATGGATTTATTGACGGACCGAGAATATATCCGTCAAATGCATATATATCGCAAACCTGCGGTCATGCCGACATGAGAACAAGTCAAAGCTGTGAACATCTTCCGGATGGTTCCTGGACATCACCTTCACTGTATCATCGTTACGGATATGTGGCAGACGGTAAAACAGAGGTCTTAAGAGCTGTGAGAGAACAGCTTTTTTTGGGAGCTTCACAGATAAAGATTATGGCGGGCGGTGGATGTTCAAGCAAATATGATCCGATTCAGACAGTCCAGTTTACCTTCGAGGAAATGAAAGCGGCGGTAGATGCGGCATCTGATTTCGGTACTTATGTCATGGCACATTTGTATACACCGGAGTCAATAAAAAGAGCTGTAAAGGCGGGAGTAAAGAGCCTTGAACATACCAATCTGATGGATGATGAGTCGGCAAAGATAATTAAGGACAATGATGTATGGGTTATGCCGGGACCTCAGTTTTCAAGACCGTCGGAATCCCACGGAAAAGATCAGCCGGAATCTATACTTAAGAAGGCGGACTATGTACGACGCGGCGAGGTGAAGGCAACAGAGGCAATAAATAAATATGATTTGAAACTTTTATTTGGTACGGATTCGTTTGGTGATCCGGACTTTATAGAAAAGCATCAGCTTGAGGACTTCTCGTTTTTTAAAAAACGATTCGGAAGCTTTAAGGGGCTTGTTGCAGCAACAGGCAACATACACGAGCTTATTAAACTTACAACCTATCAGAATCCTTATCCGGATGGAAAAATAGGTGTGCTCGAGGAAGGCTCATATGCGGATATTCTTGCCGTGAAGGGAAATCCCGTTGAGGACCTTGATGTGCTTGCGAATGAAGATAATATCCGGCTTATTATGAAGGATGCAAAAATATATAAAAATACATTATAAACAAAAACTATAACTTAATAAAGATTTTAGATATTATCCAAAAATAAAGAAATATTTTAAAATAAAATTACACTTAATATAGGAGATAATATCAATGACGATTGCACAATTAAAATATGTTACGGAAGTAGCAAAAACAAAATCAATAAATGCGGCGGCTCAGTCTCTGTTTATATCACAGTCCGGTCTTTCAACAGCTATAAAAGAACTGGAGGAAGAACTGGAAATTACGATTTTCAATCGTACAAACAGAGGTATCAGCATAACTGCCGATGGCGAAACCTTTATTCGTTATGCCAATAATGTGTTGCTTCAATTTAAGTTTATGGAAGAAAAGTATTTCGGAAATGATGAAGTAAAAACCTCCTTTTCCGTGTCCATGCATCACTCGACCTTTGCCACAAAAATATTTGCGGAGGTAATAAAGGCATACGGCATGAAGGAGTATGAATATTCTTTATATGAAACCACCACTAAATCGGTGCTTGATAATATATGCCGGTCCAAAAGCGAACTTGGCGTTTTGTATATAAGCAGCTTTAACCGCGATTATTATGAGAAGGTATTTAAAGAACTTAATCTTGAGTTTGAAGTGTTGGGCACATTTCCCGTATGTGCGTATGTTGGGGAAAATCATCCTCTGGCAGGACGAAAGGAAATATTGTTAAGTGAGCTTGAAGAGTATCCTTGCCTTATCTTCGATCAGGATGAAGAAAGCAGCTTTTATTTTTATGAAGAAATAATCAGTGCGTCGGAATATAAAAATGTTATAAAGACGAGCGACAGGGGTACGACACTCGAGTTATTAAGGGAACTAGACGGATACTCGGTTGGAATAGGAACATTTTATGATGAAAAGCTGGATAAGGGTCTTACGGCTATCAGCATAAAAACCGACGAAAGGATTGATGTCGGTTACATTAAAAGGAAAAACTCAAAGCTTTCCGAACTTGGAGAAGAATATATAAGACTTTTCGGGGAATATGTAAAGGGACTCATTTAATATGATCATTAGGGACGGTTTATTAAATCTCCCCTAAAACTGTAACTGGAAGAAAAAGGAGGGGATAACATGTGTCAGATATTTGCATACAGCAGCTCGAAAAGGACAAAACTTAACAGTATATTAAAGGAATTTTATTCACACAGTGAAGAGCATCCGAACGGCTGGGGACTTGCCACATTCGACGGAGTTCATGCCAATATCGAAAGAGAACCCCTTCGGGCAGCAAAGAGCAACTATTTAAAGGAAAGATTTACGGAAGATATAGCTGCACCGATTGTGCTTGCCCATATAAGAAAGGCTACGATTGGAAATGTAGAGCTTAAAAACTGTCACCCTTTTACGGGTTTTGATGCGGAGGGCCGAAGATGGACTTTGATTCATAACGGAACCGTGTTCGAGTATGAACCTATGAATAAATATGTTAAAAGACAGAAGGGCGAGACGGACAGCGAAAGAATACTTCTTTATATCATAGATAAGATTAACGAGGAGCGAAAGAATAAAAACAGAACATTAAGTGAAAACGAACGTTTTAGGGTTGTTGATGATATTGTTTCGGAATTATCGTCGGGTAACAAGCTGAATCTGATAATTTATGACGGTGAGCTTTTATATGTTCATACCAATTTGGAGGGATCACTTAATTATTATCAGGGCAATAAATTTGTCCTGTTTGCAACTGAACCGCTTGTAAACGGTAGCATTTATGACGGCGAAAATGATAACGGTTGGTCGGGTATGAAGGAATCGGACTGGGAAAAATGTCCGGAGGAAAAAATATTAAGTAAAGAAGATTGGAATGTCGTTCCCGCTGCCACTCTTTTCGGATATAAGGGTAAGGATCTGATATACAAAGGCAGAAAACACGGAAATCTTTATGTGGAGGATCCTAAGGATATGGAGCATATATATCTTTCTTATGCTCATCTGTAGTATCGGGAATAAGATGTTTGAAATAGCTTTATGTTTTGGGATAAAGGAGAATGGTTATGGATAAGGAAGGAATAAAGGAAGCATTATATAACAGATATATAGTTCCGACGCTTAAGAAAAGAGATGAGTTTGTAGGAATTGAAATAGAAATTCCTATAGTTAATCTTTCGGGAGAAGCAACGGATTTTAAATCCATTCGTGAGGCGGTAAATTGTTTTTGTCACAATTTCGGATTTGAGTTTAACGGTTTTGATGAAAACGGCAACGGTTATTCCGCAACCGAACCCGTTACCGGAGATAATCTTTCGTTTGATTGTTCGTTCAACAATCTGGAGTTTTCGTTTGCAAAGGAAAGAAATCTCAAAATAATAAATGAAAGATTTAATCTTTATATTAATTCATTAAACGAAAAGCTCGAAAGAAAAGGTCATCTTTTGACCGGAATGGGAATCAATCCCGGTTATAAAGTAAACAATAATGAGTTCCTTAAGGTTCCAAGGTATCAGATGCTTGAAGGATTCTTAAAAAGGTGTAAAAGGTGGGAATATCCGATGTATTTTCATCCATATCCCGGTTATGGGGCATTTGCCTGTGCTTCGCAGGTGCAGCTTGATGTCAGGTTTGACAAGCTTATAGAAACAATCGACACATTTTCGCTGCTTGAGCCGATAAAGAGTCTTCTTTTTGCAAATTCATGGATGGAAGACGAACCCGATAATCTTTGTGTGAGAGATATGTTCTGGGAAAACAGTACACACGGAATAAATCCGCATAATATAGGGGTGTATGAAAAAATACCGGATGACATAAATGAGCTCCTTGAGTATATATACAGGACAAGTATTTTTTGTACGGAAAGGGATGGACATTATTTGCATTTTCACCCGATTCCGGTTACGGAATACTTTTCACAAAAGGAAATATTGGGAGAATATTATGAAAACGGTACATATCATCCGTATATATTTAAGCCGGAGGATACCGATCTTTCCTTCCTTCGTACATACAAGTTTGAGGATTTGACATTTAGAGGAACCATAGAATACAGAAGCGGTTGCTGTCAGCCGTTTGCTGACGCATTATCCATAGCAGCCTTTCATATCGGTCTTTCGGAAAAGCTTGATGAGGTTAATGAGCTTTTGAATAATGATGTTATTTTGTACCATCACGGCTATACATCGGGTGAATTAAGAAAGATTATGAATAACAGGGTGATTCCGGATTTTATTGATAAAAAAGCGTTGATAAAACTGTCCGTAAAAGTATTGGAGCTTGCAAGGGAAGGATTAAAGAAACGAGTCTTCGGAGAGGAAGTTTTTCTGGAAAATATATTTGACAGGGCAGAGAAGCTTTTGAGTCCTGCAAGAAAAATAGTCAACGGCCTTGAGAACGGGAAAACTATAGAAGACTTTGTATATGAATTTGCAAAAACAGCTTAAATTCAATAAGAGCTTGTATAAATACCTTGCATAAGATAAAATGTACCTTGGTTGTTTAACCGGGTTTGGTTTATTATTTTATCGGTTGTGTAATAGGATTATGGACATAAATTATAAAAATACAAAAAACAATTTATTTAAAGAATTGATCATCCTTGCGATTCCGGCCATATGTGAAGAAATTCTCGGAACACTTCTTCAATATGTTGATACTGCCATGGTCGGTCATCTGGGTGAAGAAGCAACCGCTGCTGTAAGCACGACCACGACAATCGGCTGGCTTATAGGCGGTTTCTTTCATTCTATCGGCATAGCAATGCTTGCGATTATGTCAAAGACAGTTGGTGAAGGCAATGATGACAAATTAAAAAAACTTGCCGGTCAGGCTGTAATACTTGTACTTGGTGCAGGAATAAGCGTGGGCATTTTGGCGATATCGCTTGCAGGCTATATACCTGTATGGATGGGTGCCGAAGATAATGTGCGTCCTGATGCGTATAAGTATTTCTTTATAATAAGTATTCCTATGATATTCAGGGCGGCAACACTTATTTTCGGTTCATGTATCAGAGCGACACTTGATACGAAAAGCCCGATGATAGTTAATCTTATCGCAAATGCGATGAATATAATTCTGGATCTTATACTTATTTATGGCTTTGATATGGGAGTAACGGGTGCAGCATATGCCACTGCGGTTTCGTATATTACTGCCGGAACCCTGATGTTTATCGTGTTCAAAAATAAAAAACAGTTGGATTTATCGCGGAAAAATATAAAAGCTGACAGGGAAATTTTAAGAGAAATAAGTAAGGTGGCGCTTCCGGCGGCTGCAACAAGAGCTGCCTCATCATTTGCCTACGTTGTGTTTGCCGGACTTGTATCCGGTATGGGAACGGGTATATTTGCAGCTCACTCTATAGCGGTAAATGCCGAAACGATTTTCTATATACCGGGCTACGGATTAAGCTCGGCGACCTCTGCGATGATAGGCGTTGCCTATGGTGAAAAAAACACTAAACGTTTAAAGTCGGTTATGCAGCTTAGTATTATGATAACCATTGGTATAATGATTATAAACGGTATAGTTTTGTATTTTTCGTCATACCCTTTGATGGATTTATTTACAAGCAGTGAAAGTGTTACGGTGCTTGGTTCCGGGATGCTTAAAATAGTTGCATTTACCGAGCCGTTCTTTGGACTTATGATAGCTGTTCAGGGTATATTCTACGGTCTCGGAAGAACGGGAAAGGTCTTTATTATAGAGACTTTGAGCATGTGGGGGATAAGAATTGTCTTTACAATACTTTGCGTTAAGGTTTGGCATACCGGATTAAGAGAGGTTTGGTATTGCATGATTGCGGATAATATATTCAAAGCTATTCTCCTTGCGGTTTCTCTTAGGGGTTTTATTAAAAGAAAATTGCCGAATATCATTGTCAATAATTGACTATTTGGCATATAAAAGTTATTATATAATCAATCGGTTTGAAAAAATCATATGAAATTTTTTAATATAATTTTTTTAAAATAAGGAGGTACATACAATGAGTAAAATCGGAGATTTTTTAAAGGAATCGGGAGTTTTTTATTTGGCTACCTGTGACGGAGACCAGCCTAAACTTCGCCCTCTCGGAGCATTTCTTGAAATGGATGATAAGATAATTTTCGGCGTAGGAGATTTTAAGAATGTTTATAAGCAGATGCTTGCAAATCCGAAAGTCGAGATAGTAAGTGCAAAACAGGACGGACATTGGTTAAGATATACGGGAAAAGCAGTTTTTGAAACCGATGAAAAATATGCTGAGGCTATGCTTGAGGCTTCACCGCATTTAAGAAACATATATAATGAAAAAACAGGACATAAGATGATGACATTTCACATCGAAGATGCAACAGCTGTCGATATAGCTGTTATGGGCGAGGGTGAAAGTCTGTTATAATCTTTACATATCGAAATTTAATTGAAAGAAGATTATTTATGGCAAATATAAAATACGAAAAAATAATTACGAATCAGACCTTTGATGAGGAACGTGCTCTGTATGGATGTGACGGAATTGTTGTTAAAAGCTGCAACTTCGACGGACCTGCGGACGGGGAAAGTGCGTTCAAGGAAGGAAAAAATATAGAGGTAGCGGAGAGCTTTTTTAATCTTCGCTACCCTTTTTGGCATGATAAGAACCTTAAGATAACAGGAAGCGAGATGACTGATAAATGCCGTGCGGCACTTTGGTACTCGGAGGATATAGATATAAAGGATACAAAGCTTCACGGAATAAAGGCGCTTCGTGAATGCAAGGATGTAAGCATTAACAATTGCGATATCATATCGCCGGAGTTCGGCTGGTCGGTAAATAATATTACGATGACCGATTCGAAAGCAGAGAGTGAATACTTTATGCTTCGCGCAGAAAATATTACTTTTAACAACGTATATTTCAAAGGAAAATATTCCTTTCAATATATTAAAAATGCAACTTTTGAAAATTGTATTTTTGATACAAAGGATGCTTTTTGGCATGCCGAAAATGTTACCGTTAAGGATTGTACGGTAAACGGAGAATATCTTGCATGGTATTCGGATAACCTTACGCTTATAAACTGTAAAATCAAGGGTACTCAGCCGTTTTGTTACTGTAAAAAATTAAAACTTATAAACTGTGAAATGTACGAAACAGACCTTTCGTTTGAAAAATCCGAGGTTGAGGCAGAGGTAACAACCAAAATTGACAGTGTTAAAAATCCTTTATCGGGTGTTATTAAAGCACCGGAAGTCGGCGAGTTAATAATGGATGACGAAAAGGCAAGGGGCATAGTGGAAAAGGTAGACAAAACACATGATTCTGTGGTAAATTAAAGGTTAGACAAAAAATAAAAAAACGAATAAACGAGACACCTGTCTCTTTATCTATAGGAGGATTTAAACGATATGAGTAAGATAATTTTAACCGGAGACAGACCGACAGGAAGACTTCATGTGGGACATTATGTCGGTTCATTAAGAAGAAGGGTGGAGCTTCAGAATTCCGGAGAATTTGATAAGATATTTATAATGATTGCCGATGCACAGGCACTTACCGACAATGCGGACAACCCTGAAAAAATCAGACAAAACGTTATAGAAGTTGCACTTGATTATCTTTCGGTAGGTCTTGATCCGGCTAAGTCGAATCTGTTTATACAGTCACAGATATCGGAGCTCACAGAGCTTTCGTTTTTCTATATGAATCTTGTAACTGTTTCGAGATTGCAGCGTAATCCTACCGTTAAGGCAGAAATACAAATGCGTAATTTCGAGGCAAGTATACCGGTAGGATTTTTTACATATCCTATAAGTCAGGCATCGGACATAACAGCATTTAAAGCTACAACGGTTCCTGTCGGTGAGGACCAGCTTCCTATGCTTGAGCAGACAAAGGAAATAGTTCGTAAATTTAACTCCGTGTACGGCGAGGTTCTGGTTGAGCCTGAGATTCTCCTGCCTGACAATGAAGCCTGTTTAAGACTTCCGGGTACGGACGGTAAGGCTAAAATGAGTAAATCACTCGGTAATTGCATCTATCTTTCCGATACGGAAGAAGATGTAAGAGCAAAGATTATGAGCATGTATACCGACCCTGATCATATTAAGATAACCGATCCGGGAAAGATAGAAGGAAATACGGTATTTACCTACCTTGATGCATTTTCAAAGCCGGAGCATTTTGCTGAGTTTTTACCTGAATATAATAATCTTGACGAGCTTAAAGAGCATTACAAGAGAGGCGGGCTTGGAGATGTTAAGGTTAAGAAATTCCTTAATAACGTGCTTCAGGATGAACTTGCACCGATAAGAGCAAGACGTGCGGAATTCGAAAAGGATATACCTGAGGTATATAATATCCTTAAGAAGGGTTCCGATGTTGCAAGAGAAGCGGCAGCTGAAACACTTGCAGAGGTTAAGCGTGCCATGAAGATTAATTATTTTGAGGATAAGGCTCTTATAGAGGAGCAGTCTGAAAAGTATTCAAGATAGGTTAACGATATGAACGAATATTTTATTTTTAACAGAATAAGATGCAGTGTTGCAGATGATAAGGATATAGTTTTGCAGGGCTTTTGCAGTGAAGAATTATCTCACGATGCAGATGCCCTGCAAATCGTGGTTTCGGACCAAAATAACGAGAGGGATATACCGGCAAAATTTGTGGTGTCAAGAGCACCGCTTGATAAAAAGAATCTGTTCGGAAGCGGAAAAACAGTAAAGACATTGTCGATTGTTATTCCGGAATGTCCGAAATTAAGCGGAGAAGAGAAGCTTTCCGTATATTATAATGACAGCAGAAACAATCAAAGGATTTTTCTTTACTCCTGCGGGGAAAAAGAAATACAGCATTATACCAAAAAACTTAATGCATGCGTCGATTCCGTTGACACTGACGGAAAAAATATAATGATTAAGGGATGGGCTCTTGATTGTAACGAAATAAGCTTCAGGCTTGTTAAAATAGAACAGGGAAAAGAAGAAGAAATCCAATATGAATTAAACCGTTATACACGTTCGGATGTAGCAGAAGCGTTTGTTGAGGTTGAAAACACGAAGGACATAGGCTTTGTTATTAAGCTTCCGAACAATAAATTCAAAATGAGACTTTATATTTCCGCAGGCAAAAGAACAGAGCAATACAGGATAAACGGATCCAAGGGATTAAGTAAAATTCCTGCCGTTAACAAGGCAAAAAATATTATAACGAAAACTGTCAGAAATACCAAAAATTACGGCTTGAAGAGTACAATGCTTAAGATAAAGGTCAGATTTCGGACAAGAGCTGCATTTGCAACGGTGAATTATAACCATTGGATAAGAAAACGTATGCCGAATAAAAAAGAACTCGAAAAACAGCGTCAGGAGAGGTTTGATTATAATCCTTTGTTCAGTATTCTTGTTCCTTTGTACGAGACCGATGAGTATTTTCTGGATGAATTGATAAAGTCTGCAAAATCGCAAACCTACAAAAACTGGGAGCTCTGTTTTTCTGACGGAAGTAAGGATTCAAACAGGCTTAAAAAGATTGTTGCCTCATATTCAAAAGAGGATAAGAGAATAAAATATATTTCAAAAAAGGAAGGGCCGCTTGGTATATCCGAGAATACAAACCAGGCATACGAACTCGCCGGTGGCGACTATATCGTTCTCGGAGATCATGATGATTTGTTTACACCGGATGCTTTATATGAATGTGTCAAGGCTTTGAACAAACAAAAGTATGACGTCATATATACCGATGAGGATAAGACGGATGAAAAAGGTAAAAAATATTTCGGCCCGAACTTTAAACCTGATTTCAATATAGACTTATTAAGGTCCTGTAATTATATCTGCCATATGTTTGTAGCATCAAAGGCACTTGTGGAAAAAGTGGGAGTCTTTGATAATGATTATGACGGAGCACAGGATTATGATTTCATTTTAAGATGTATAGAAAAAGCTGAAGGAATTTATCATATACCAAAGATATTGTATCATTGGAGAGCACACAGCAATTCAACTTCGGAGCGACCGGATGCAAAGCTTTATGCCTTTGATGCGGGAAGACGTGCCATTGAGGCTCATTATAAGAGGCTCGGTATAGAGGCAATTGTCGAAAACGGAGATCACCTTGGCCAATATAAGACGACATACAAGATTATCGGAGAACCGCTTGTGTCAATTATAATTCCTAATAAGGATCATGTTGAAGATTTGAAAAAATGCATGGATTCCGTTGATGAAAAAACCGACTATAAAAACTATGAATATATAATTGTTGAAAATAACAGTGAAGAAGAAACTACATTTAATTATTATAAGGAAATCGAAAAAAGAGACAATGTAAAGGTTCTTTATTGGGATAAGGAATTTAATTATTCTGCCATAAATAATTTTGGAGTTAAAGAAGCAAAAGGAGAATTCATTCTTTTACTCAATAATGATGTTGAGGTTATTAACGGTGATTGGCTTTCACAGATGGTTGGTTATTGTCAGCGTGAAGATGTTGGTATCGTAGGAGCAAGGCTGTATTATGAGGACGATACGATTCAGCATGCGGGAGTGGTTATAGGATTCGGAGGCATAGCGGGGCATGCCTTTGTCACTCTTGACGAAAACAGCGATTTGTACCAGTCAAGAACCAAGGTTGCATGTGATTACAGTGCTGTAACCGCTGCCTGCCTTATGACAAAGAAATCAATATATGATGAAGTTGGCGGGCTTGAAGAAGCATTTAAGGTAGCGTTTAATGATGTGGATTTTTGTATGAAGGTCAGAGCTTTGGATAAACTGGTTGTTTATAACGCAAATGTAAAGCTTCATCATTATGAATCCAAATCAAGAGGCGCCGAAGATACCTTTGAAAAGAAGGAACGTTTTAACAGCGAAATAAAGCTTTTCAGGAGCAGGTGGCCCGAGATACTTGAAAACGGTGATCCGTATTATAATGTTAACCTTACTTTGGATAAAGCTGATTTTTCAATCAGAGCATAAATTAAGAGTAAAGTGACGGGCACATTCAATCATGAATTAAGGCAGAGAAGGGAGGTTTGTCTTATGAAATTCGACTTGTCATCAATAAATGTCAACAGCATAAAAAAAGGCATTAATTATATAAGATCCAACGGAATAAGCGGTGTATGGTCGAGAATGAGAGATAAGGCGAACGGTCCCGGAAATGCTTATAACAGTTGGTACAAGAAGCATCATGCTGCTACCGAAAAGGATTTGGAGGAACAGCGTAAAATAGCATTTGCTTATTCGCCGGTTATAAGTGTTATTGTTCCGGTATACAAAACTCCGGAACTGTATTTAAGAAAAATGATAGAGTCCGTTATTGATCAAAGTTACGAAAATTGGGAGCTTTGCATAGTTGACGGTTCCGAAAGACAAAGCAATATTGTCAAAGAATATATGGAAAAGGAAACGCGTATAAATTACCTGTATGTTGACAGAAACTTAGGTATATCGGGTAACAGTAACAAGGCGCTTCAGATGGCAACCGGCGATTATGTTACATTTGTGGATCATGATGATTTACTGCCGCCGGATGCACTTTTTTGTGTGGTAAAAGAACTTCAGGAAATAAGATATGACGTTGTTTATTCGGATGAGGATAAGGTTTCGGCGGACGGAAGAAAATATCTTGAGCCTGTACTTAAGCCGGATTTTAGTATTGACATTTTAAGAGCTTATAACTATATAAATCATCTTTTTGTCGTGAAAAGAAATATGGCTGTAGGTCTGGGTGGCTTTGATTCGGAATTTGACGGTGCGCAGAATTATGATTTTACCTTAAGATGCTGTGAAAGAACCACAAGCATAAAGCACATTCCAAGAGTCCTTTATCATAAAAGAGTAAATAATTCATCCGTCTCTTTGGACGTACATAACAAAGAATATGCCAAGGAGGCAGGAAAACGTGCACTCAGTGCACATATAAAAAGATTGGGATATTATGCCACAGCCGTGCACACGGAAATGTGGGGCGTATATAAGGTGGAGTACGAAACTCCGGGAAACCCTTTTCTTACGATAATAATTCCGGGAGGAAACTCTCCGGAACTTTTGGAAAAATGTATTTTTCCGCTATTTGAGAAAGCCAGATACAATAATTTTGAAATACTGGTTATAGATACCGAAAGTGAAAACAAGGAAATGACTGCTTTTTATCACAGGATAGAAAGCATAAGAAAAAATGTAAAGATCATCACAAATACCAAGCTCGACGGACTCCCTGCCATAAGAAACTTCGGAGCCTCTTTGGCAAACGGGGATTATCTTTTCTTTTTGGATAACAATGTCGAACTGATAGATGCAACCGCAATGGGTGAAATGCTCGGAAATTGTATGCGTGAAGAGGTTGGGGCTGCTGCGGGAGTTTTATATGATGATAATGATATGATATATAACAAAGGGTATGTGATCGGCATAAACGGTCTGTTCTCAAATCTTTATCAGGGTCTTGTTAAAGATGACATGGGATATCTTATGCATAATAAGATAAATACGGATTGCAGTGCAGTGTCGGCGTCTTGTATGATGGTGAAAAAAGATCTTTTTTTTAAGGTGGGCGGTTTTTCGGATAAATTTAAAACTGTTCTTTCTGAGATAGATTTTTGCTTTAAGTTGAATGAATTAAACAGAAGTGTGGTATCTCTTGCCGATGCCGGATGGCATTTTCATGATACAAAGCCGATAATCGGGAATACCATAAGAATTGAAGAGGAACTTGAACGGGAAGAGGATTTATTCCGTATAATGTGGCCAAAAATTTTACGTGACGGTGACCCGTTTTATAATATTAATTTCACTAAAGACGGCAAGCAATTTACGCTTCCTGAAATTATACCTTCCGAAGCGTTAAATGAAGAGAAAGATGAACATAAAACGGAAAATGATGAAACTGCATCAAATGACGTAAAAAAGGGAGAATAAAATGAAATTCAGACCTTGTATAGATATTCATAACGGTAAGGTTAAACAGATAGTCGGTGGCAGCCTGAAGGACGAGGCAGACAGTGCAAAGGATAATTTTGTATCCGAACTTGAGGCGGATTTTTATGCTAAGCTTTACAAAAAGTACAACCTGAAGGATGGGCATATCATAATTCTTAATCCTAAGCAAAGCGAGTATTATGAGGAGGATTTAAGACAGGCGAAGCTTGCACTTTCGGCATATCCCGGAGGGCTTCAAATCGGTGGAGGTGTAAATGCCGATAACGCAAAAATGTTTCTTGATATGGGTGCCGACAAGATTATTGTTACTTCATACGTTTTCAAAGACGGCGCGGTTAATTATGATAATTTAAAAAAGCTTAATGATTTGGTTGGAAAAGAAAAGCTTGTACTTGATTTAAGTTGTCGCAGGAAGTATGATAAATATTACATAGTAACGGACAGATGGCAAAAGTTCACCGATGTCGAGGTAAACGAAAAAACTCTTGAAGATATGTCCGGATATGCCGGAGAATTTCTGATACATGCGGTTGATGTTGAAGGAAAGTCAAACGGGATAGAGGAAGAACTTGCAAGCCTTCTGGGGTTATGGGGGAAAATTCCAATCACCTATGCAGGTGGAGTGGGAAGCTTTGAGGATTTGAATAAGCTTAAGTCTTTGGGAAATAACAGACTTGATGTAACCATAGGAAGTGCTCTTGATATATTTGGAGGCGGAATGTCTTTTGAAGAAATAATAGAAGCGTGTAAAAATGATTAAAAAGTAAGGAGAAGCTTTATGAGGAAAATGAAAAAATTAGCTGCAATTTCAATGGCGGCGGTTATGATGTTTTCGGTATGCGGATGTGGAAGCAAAAAAGAAGATAAGAAGACTGCAACATCAACTGATGCCGTAACAGAGGATTTGGGACCGGCACCGGTTATTGAGGATAATGAGGAGTGGGTTACAACCGAGGAGCCTTATATTGAAGATGAGAGATTTACAACAATTGAAGGTGCGGATGTACTCGGGATAAATTTTGATGATGACAGCACAGCAGGCTTTACAACCTATGTAAACGGCGGAGGGTATGACCTTTATATTGAAAACGGTGAACTTGTTGCGGATATAGCAACCACCGGAAAACTCGAGCATTCAAACCAGGTATATTATGATGGATTTACAATGGCAAAGGGATGCGTATATACATTTGCATTTGATGTTCACTCGGATGTGCCTTGTACTATTGAGTGGAGAGTACAGGTAAACGGCGGAGATTATCATGCATACGCTTCCGATAAGGTGGCTGTTACCGGAGAAACGCAGACTATAAATTATGAATTTACAATGAATGAGGATTCCGATCCCGCACCGAGACTTGCGATAAATATGGGTGCATTTGATGAAAATGGCGGTGATCCGGGACCGCATAAAATATATTTTGACAACTTCTCACTTTTTGTTACAGACAGTTCGCAGGCTGAAAAAATCGTCGGAGCACCGACTCCTATTCAGGTTAAGGTTAATCAGATAGGTTATGAGCCGGATGATTACAAAACTGTTGTAGTAACTTCAAAGGATGAAGAAAAATTTAAGATTGTTAATGCTGAAACAAATGAAACGGTTTATATAGGTGAATACGGAGAAATGGCTTTTGACAGCACCGTTAATCTTGGAGTAAAGCAGGGTGATTTTTCGGACTTTAAATATCCGGGTAAATATAAAATAATATCAAGTCCTTCGGGCGAATCGTATGACTTTGAAATCGGATATAATTTGTATGATGATATATATAAGGATGTAATTCTTATGCTTTATAAGCAAAGATGCGGATGTGAGGTTACCGAAGATATTGCGGGTGATTTTGCACATAAGGCTTGTCATACAGAAGAGGCTGTTATTTACGGCGAAGAGAGTAAAGGAAAAGTAGATGTATCCGGCGGATGGCATGATGCGGGAGACTACGGAAGATATGTTGTTTCCGGAGCAAAAACTATTCAGGATTTATTCCTTACTTACAAAGATTTTGACATGTCAGCTGATGATATAGGAATTCCGGAAAGCGGAAACGGTATACCGGATGTTTTGGATGAAGCAAAATACGAGCTCGATTGGATGCTTAAGATGCAGGACGAGAAATCAGGTGGAGTTTATCATAAGGTTACCGCACTTGTTTTCCCTGAAACAGTTGCAGCGGTTGATGAAACCGACCAGCTTGTGCTTGCGCCTATATCCTATACGGCAACGGGAGATTTTGCGGCAGTGATGGCTGAGGCATCAGTTATATATGCTGATATAGATAAGGATTTTGCAGATACATGTCTTAAGGCAGCAGAAAAAGCTTATGCATATCTTGAAGCTAATGAAGGTATGAAGGGATATAAGAATCCTGAGGAAATAGTTACAGGAGAATATCCTGATAATGCTACGGCGGATGAAAAATTCTGGGCTGCTTCGGAACTTTATATAGCAACAAAAGACAGTAAGTATCTTGATACCGTTAAGGAAATGGTAAATGACAGACCTGCAACCGGTCTTGGATGGGCTGATATAGGAGGTTATGTACTTTATGATCTTGCAGTTGCAGAAGGCATAGACGAAGAGGTTAAATCTGCAGCATCTGCGGCACTTCTTGAAGCTGCCGATAAGCTTCTTATAAAATGTAAAAAAGAACCGTTCTTTATGGGACTTGGTACAAATTATCCATGGGGAAGTAATATGAGTATTGCCAATAACGGAATGCTTCTTCTTATGGCAAATAAGGTTTCTCCGAATTCGGAATACCTTGAGTATGCACAAAGGCACAGAGATTATATATTCGGTGTGAACGGAACTGCTTATTGTTATGTAACGGGTTATGGTGACTTATATCCAGAACATGTTCATCACAGACCTTCACAGGTTGTTGGAAAAACCATGTCGGGTATGCTTGTAGGCGGTCCTGATAACGGCCTTGAGGATCCGTATGCAAAGGCTGTTCTTCACGGATATGCACCGGCTCTTGCTTATGTTGATAATGAGCAAAGCTTCTCATGTAATGAGGTAACTATATATTGGAATTCACCGCTTATATATCTTATGGGAGGATTTCAATAAGAAATCGGAGTAATAATTTAAAATGTTTAAACTTATAAAAAAGCTTCTTGCAAATGACAAAATAAGATATATTTTCGCTGGAGGCTGTACAACCTGTGTTAACTTAATAGTATTCTTTTCGTTAAGAATGCTGACAAATATAAACAGAAACTTATGCAATATTATAGCCATTTGTACGGCTATAATATTTGCATATTTTATAAATAAGTTTTTTGTATTTAAAAGTAAAACAAAGAATTTTTCGGAAGTGGCAAGAGAAGCTGCTTCCTTTGTCTGTGCACGTATTGTTTCAATGGGTGTCGAGGTGCTTGGCTTTGCCATACTTTGTGACAGCTTCAGAATAAGGGAGTGGATTGCAAAGCTTTTTGTGCTTCCGGTTGTTGTTCTTACCTTGAATTATGTTTTTAGCAAGGTTTTTGTGTTTAATAAAGAAAGAAAGACCATAAAACAGTGGCTGTTTGATAATTATTGTTACTATATCCCTTTTGTTTTGATAATGATTATTTTGACAGCAGTTTTTATGGTGCAGCACATTGCGCCATTTGGGAAAAACACCATAACAATTATAGACAGTCTCCATCAATATGTGCCGTTTTATTCAGAGTATATGGATAAGCTTAAGCATGAGGGAAGTCTGTTTTATACATGGAATATAGCACTAGGTTCGAATTTTATGTCGCTTTCGTCATATTATCTTTCCAGTCCGTTTAACTATCTTTTGCTTTTGTTTAATAAAGAGAATATAGTTGCAGGTGCCTGCATAATAATTGCCTTAAAGGTTGCATTGAGTGGAAGCACAATGGCATATTATCTGGCCAACAAAAGCAACTCGAAACATGTGGACAGAAGCTTTATGATAATTGCCGTTTCGGTTTGTTATGGTCTTAGTAATTATGTTGTAGGTTATAACTGGTGTACCATGTGGATGGATGTAATCATGATATTCCCGATTATAATGCTCGGTTTCGAACGTTTGATGAGGGATAAAAATCCTAAGCTTTATGCACTCGGCCTGTTTTATGCGCTTTATTGTAATTATTATATAGGATTTATAGTATGCGTTTTCCTTGTGATTTGGTTTTTACTTTATAATCACAGGACGATAAAAAAATTTTTCTTTGATGGAATAAGATTTGCATTTTATTCGCTTTTATCGGGAGGTATGGCTGCATTTTTACTTTTGCCGGCATATTTCGGAATAATGTCGACGGCCGCAGGTGATATGAAGCTTCCGAAATGGCAATGGTATGGAAATATTTTTAATCTGCTTAAACAGCAATTTTTCCTTACTCTTCCTATGACAAATCAGACCTTTGACGGAGGAGTGAATCTGTATTGCGGAATGCTTGCCGTTTTTGCGGCGTTTCTTTATATATTCTCGGCAAGAGTTCATTTGTTTGATAAGGTCAAAAATGTATTGATTCTGGCTTTCCTTGCGGTAAGCTTTAATTCAACTACGCTTAATTATATATGGCATGGCTTCCATGACCAATACGGAATACCTAACAGATTCTCATTTTTATTCATATTTGTATTACTTGTAATGACATATGACGCATTAAGAAATCTTCATAAAACGCATACCTTTTTTGTAATCGGAGCTTTTCTTTTATCTGTTGCATACTTGTTCATGTGCAAAACGGAGGCGGACGGCGGAATAAGTAAAAAGATAATAATCGCTTCCGTAATCATGCTGTTTTTATATGCGGTTATTTGCCTTTTACGTTCTCTTCGGGTGATTAAAAATCTCTGGTTCAATATGATTATAACCGTAGTTTGTGTAGTTGAATTATCCATAAGCTCGTTACTCGGATTTTTTGACAACGGCTATTCAAACTATTATGAAAAGTATAAAACTACAAAATCCGTTACTGCGGCAAACAAAAGAATAGAAGAAATTGCAGATGAAGAAAATGCGGGCTTTTACAGAAGTGAGCTTATGAAATCTACGGTTCTTGACGAAGTAACATGGCATAATATGCCGAGTCTCGGTACATTTTGTTCGACGGTTCTCGGGGATGTGACTCATGTTATGGGACGCCTCGGATTTTATACCGGTGCAAATGAATTTTTATACATGGGAAATTCACCTTTTACCAACTCGATTTTTAACATAAGATATCTGGTTAAAAGACCGGGAGATCTCGATAATTTTGATTTTAATTATCTGGACAGTGTTGACGGAGCTGAAATATATGAAAATCCATATCCTTTATCAATAGGATTTTCTGTGTCGAAAAATGTCAAAAACTGGAATCCAAATGCGGGATATCCGTTCAGTAATATAACTAATCTTGCATATTATATGACTGGATACAGCGGATTCATGAAAACCAGGGAGGTTTCATTTACTGCAAGCAGTGATTCCGCAACCGTAAGTGTAGTTGGAAATAGGATAAATATGACACCTTCGGGTCCGGGAGCGGCAGGATTTAAAGCTGAGTTTACAGTGGAAGAGCCGGGTGATTATTATATAAACTGCAGGGGAAATTCCATAACAAAAATCAGATTTTATATAAACGGCGAAGAGTATGCCTATGACAGGTATCAGATTCAGATTTTCCATCTCGGAGAGCTTGAAGCAGGTGATGTTGTAGGCGTTGAGTATTACTATAATAATGCGGGCGGAAATACCCAGACAGCGACAATTGATACAGCATGCTTCGACAGAGAGAATTTTGAAAAGGTATATAACAGACTTCGGTTAAATATGCTTGAGGTCTCTGATTATGATGATGGCTATATAAACGGAAATATAAATATGACCGAGGGTGATACATTATTCCTGTCGATACCTTATGATAAGGGTTGGACTGTTAAAATCGACGGTAAGAAGACAGCTTATTATAAGATTATGGATGCATTTATAGGTGTTGACATGGAACCGGGACTGCATACCTTAGAGATGATTTATATGCCGAGAGGTCTTTATTTGGGCATTGTTGTCTCAATTGTTTCGTGGGCATTGTTTACCATAGGAATGCTGTACAATACTAATAAAAAGACTATAAAAAAATCAGTAAAAAATAACAATGATACGATTGACCAAAGTGAAAATATATAGTAATATATTTTGTGTATCGCCTTAAAGAATTAAGGTTGATTTATATTTACTTAATTTAAGGAATAGGGGTGTTTTAGTCGATGGAAAAATTGAAATCATTGGGCTGGCAAAAGCTGATAATTGCCTCAGCCGCGCTTGATGTAGTATTCGGTGTCATATTTGGATTGGCATTTGGAAAAATGTTGCCGGGATTGATTGTAGGTGTCCTTGCGGCCGTTGTATCGGGAGTATGTATATTTGCTCTTTGCGGTGATGAAGTTGTCGGACATTCTAAGAGTGATAAGTATAAAAAGCTTTTCATGAATCTTCCAATCGGATTTGCACATGCCAAGATAATTACCGATTCAATGGGCAACGATGTAGGTTACTGCATAGAAGAAGCCAATGAAAAATTCGGATCATATTTTAATCTTGATAACTCGGATTATCAGGATAAGATACTTGGTGAAAGTAAGATAGACGTGCTTCAGGATATAAATGCATGGTTTATGGCTTACAATACATCAGGTACAAGAGAGGGCGACTTCATGGATGTTGAGATTACCATGGAAAAGCTCGGTAAGGTATTTAATACCGTTATGTACAAGTCTGAAGCAGATTACATTAATATGGTTGTTATTGATGTAACTGAGCAGAAGGAAACAGAGAATCAGCTTTCAAAGGCTATCGAGGACGCAAATGCAGCATACAAGACTCAGGCGGAATTCCTTGCAAATATGAGCCACGAGATAAGAAC